>NZ_JBEAJA010000041.1:0-269025 GCF_040064755.1 Klebsiella sp. GB_Kp056
CGGCGGTGGTCTGCGGGTTGGTAATGACGTCGACCTTTTTGTCGGCCGCGGCGTCGATTTTCGCCTGGCGGTCTGCCAGCGCTTTATCAACGGCTTTGGCGACGATGGCGTCGATCTGTTCCTGAGTAAATTCTTGCGCCATTACGGAAATTGGGCACAGTGCGGCGACAACCGCCAAGGCTAAAGGCAGTTTTTTCACAGTATTCATGGTTATCTCGCTTTAATAATTAATATATTTCAGATAATAACCATCCCATTCTGGCTAAAATAAATAACCAAAATAAGCTGATTTGTTTTTTTTAGGGTACAGCAACGCCGGAGAGTAATATTCTCGCTGACGTTATTCCATATTAATTAACGCTGGTACAGATGGATTAATTCTTCTGAGAACTCGCGGGCCAGCAGCGAATTCATCAGATGATCCTGGGCATGTACCATAATAAGCGTCATAGGCTGACGCGCTTCACCGGCATCCTGCTCGATGAGCTGGGTCTGCATCTGATGCGCCCGGCGGGCGTAACCGTCGGCCTCATTTAAGAGTAAACGCGCTTCGTCGATATTTCCGGTTCGGGCCGCATGCAGCGCTTCAAAACATAATGAGCGTGACTGTCCCGCATTGACGATAATTTCCATTACCGCATCTTCTAATTCAATCATGTGTATTCCTGAGGTCTTTATTATTTAATAATGCAGTGAAAGTCCTTTTTCTGCATTATGACGCTGTCATCATATTATCTCTCCGGGGCGGAGAGGAATTAGCTAACGGTTTCTGCCACCGGAACGCTATTTTTGGTTTTCTCAACTTCGGTTTTCATTAAGGAACGTTCATAGGCGCGCAGGAACGGCAGGTAAATCACCGCCGACATCACCATGCAGATAAGGCACATCACTACCGGGCTCAGCGTCCAGTTGGCCGCCCACGAGGCGCCAATCGGTGCCGGCGTGGTCCACGGAGTGAGAGACACCACCTGGCTCAGCCAGCCAAGACGCGTCGCGCCGTAAGCCAGCACCGCGTTGACCATCGGTACGCAGACGAAGGGGATAAACATCATCGGGTTCATGATGATCGGCGCCCCGAACAGGATCGGCTCGTTGATATTAAAGAAGCTCGGCACGATGCCCATCTTGCCGATGGTGCGCAGATGAGTGGCCCGGCTACGCAGCAGCAGGAAGGCCAGCGGCAGGGTCGAACCGACGCCGCCAATCAGCAGATAGTGATCCCAGAAACCCTGCAGATAGACGTGCGGCAGCACCGTGCCGGCCGCCAGCGCCGCCTGGTTTGCCGACAGGTTGGCCATCCAGAACGGGTTCATAATGCCGGTGACAATCAGCGAGCCGTGGATCCCGGCGAACCAGAAAATCTGGCACATCAGAACGGAGAGCAAAATCGCCGGCAGCGAGTCGGAGGCGGAAACCAGCGGCTCCAGCAGATGCATGATCGCCTGCGGCAGGATCATCCCGGTCTGCGCTTCGATAAACAGGTTCAGCGGATGCAAAGTACCAATCACCACCAGCACCGGGATCAGGATTTCAAATGAACGGGCGACGCCGGTCGGCACCTCTTTCGGCAGACGGATGGTGATGTTGTTTTGCTTCAGCCACGCGTAGACGCGGGTGGAGTAGATGGCGGTGATCAGGGCGGTAAAAATGCCCTGGCCGGACAGATACTGAGTGGAAATTTTACCATCGGCATAGGGCGCGGCGACCAGCAGGAAGGCCATAAACGCCAGCAGACCGGACATCACCGGATCGAGCTGAAACTGACGACCGAGGCTGGCGCCAATGCCGACCGAGATAAAGAAGGTCATTACGCCCATGCTGAGGTTAAACGGCAGCATCAGCTGTTCGCGGTAGTGCTGGGAGAAATCGAGCCAGCCGCGGGCAAAGCCGTTGGTGGTATCGGGTGAAAACGGCGGAAAGATAAATACCAGCATGAAAGAGCCGATGATCATAAACGGCAATGCGGCAGTGAAGCCATCGCGGATAGCGATAACATATTTCTGCTGCCCAAGGCGTCCTGCCAGCGGAGTAATAGATTGCTCGATCACGGCAATCATGGACTGATACAGAGAACTCATTTCAACACCTCTCAGTGCGCCGCTGGGATCAGCGACAGAGCATAATTCAGGACGTTGTCTCCCCGCTGCATGCCGTAGTCCATCGTATCAATGGGCTGAACCGGAATGTTCAGGGAAGCCGCTTTGTCAGACAGGGTTTTCAACATGTATTTCACCTGGGGGCCAAGCAACACCACCTGATACTGCGGAAACTGGATGTCAAATTCGGAAACGCCATAGGCGTCAATCTGCACCGGCAGATCACGTTCATTCGCCGCCTCCACCATCTTTCTGACCAGCAGACTGGTGGACATTCCGGCAGAACAGCACAGCATAATCTTGTACATCGACGACCATCCTCAAAATGTAAAAAGTTATTGCGTGGATGATTTGATATCAGACGGAAACCGGTTTCCATTTATAAAAAGCAGAACTGTGATAGTGGTCAAGATCTCCTGCTTATGGGGCGGATTTATTGGATTTGGCTCACATTATTCTGTCGATTTGGCGATGTTTTGCGCTGAAATGGAAAATCGGTTTCCAAACAAATGGCGAAATGGATATACTGCGCTGGTCATAATTGAAGCGATTCAGGTTTACGGGATTTTAGCGGGGCGCGGCGCCCGCGCAGGGGAAAATGATGTCGACAATCAATGATGTTTCACGACTTGCCGGGGTTTCCAAAGCCACGGTGTCGCGAGTGTTGAGCGGCTCACGTGGCGTGAAGGAGGCCAGTCGTCAGGCGGTGCTGCAGGCGGCGGAAACGCTCAATTACCGGCCAAACATGATAGCCCAGTCGTTGCTTAGCCAGTCCACCGGCTGCATCGGCGTCATCTGCGCCCAGGACAATATCAATCAAACCACCAGCTATCTCTACGCCCTGGAAAAACAGCTCAGCCAGCACCAGAAGCACCTGCTGCTGCGCTTCGCCAACACCAGCAGCGGCGTGATGAACTCGCTGGAGGAGTTGACCTGCGGGCTGTGCGATAACGTGCTGATCATCGGCGCGCGTTTTCCTCTGAATATTAACCGCCCGGACGTGGTGCTGGTGGACTGCCTCGACAGCGAGGGCGAAAACAGCATTCAGTTCGATCACGCCTTCGCCGCTGAAACCGCCTGTCACTATCTGATAAGCCAGGGCAGAAGGCAGATTGCGCTGATCCATCCCCAGAGCAGCGGCTTCGCCGATCAGGTGCTGCTGGGCTACAAGCACGCGCTGGAAAAAAACTTTTTGCCGTTTAATCGCAATCTGGTGTTTCTGGATAACACCTCGCCGTCGGTGGCGGTGCAGGAGCTGGTCAATAACGCCACGACGCTGAACTTTAACGCGCTGCTGGTGAGCGATGAACAGCAGGCGCAGCGCGTGGTGCCGCAGCTGCAGGCGTTTAACCGCGCCGTTCCGCAAAATGTGATGGTGTTTAGCCTCGCCGGATCGTTACAGCTGCCCGGTATCCCGACTATCCCGGCGATTGAATATTCCATGGACGCGATGGCGTCGCGGATCGTCAACTGGTTGACCGAGAAAACGGACAACCCGGGCGGCAGCCCGCTGCGCGGCGATTTAATTATTCCGAAGCACTAAACGCAGCACTCACCGAGATCTCCCGCCGTCTGTCCACGACAGGACGGCGGTCATGCCGAGATGGCTATTTGGCCGGACAGACGATTTTGTCGATCGCGGCCTGGTAGCTTTTCTGGTTATTGCGCTCTTTCGCCAGCGTTGCTTCGCGGACCGCGTTCTTGTTGCCGTCGGTCGCCAGCACGTTATTGGCAAAATCGTTGTCGCTGAGGTGGCTTGCTGGCGCGCATTTTTCCTTCACCGCTTTAAGCACCTGCTGCTTTTGCTGTTCGAACTGCAGGCTTTGCAGCGGTGATTCAGCCCACGCCGACGTGGCGCTCAGGGCGGTGACCAGGCATACCATCCAACATGCTTTCATCAGGCTTCTCCTTCCGTAATCGCTTCCGTCAACTATATGCGCAGGCGGGCAAACACGCAAATAGCGGTTAATTTAACTTGTTGAAAAGGCGTTTGTTATCATCGCCTCAGGCGGCTCTCACCCGCCGCCGCGAGTCGATGGCGATCAGCACCACCGAGGCCAGGATCAGCAGCGTGCCCAGCCAGTCCGGCAGCGTGAAGGTGATCCCCAGTAGCAGAAGCGACAGCAGGGCGCTGCTCAGCGGTTCGGCGCAGCTGAGGATCCCGGCTTTGGCGCCGCCAATCTTCTGCGCGCCGTTAAGATAAAGGCTGAAGGTCAGTGAAGTACCGATCACCACCAGGTAGAAAAAGGCTAACAGCAGGCTGCCGTTAACCACAAAATCGGTGCCCTGGCCGCCGTAAAACGGCAGCAGCATCGCGCCGCCGAACAGCATGCTCCATCCCACGATCGGCAGCGTCCCGTAGCGGGCAATCAGCGTCGAGGGATAGGTGGTATAAAACGCGGCGGCAAACGCCGAGGCGATCCCCCAGAACAGCGCCGCCGGCGAAATCGACAGCGTCGTCGGGTTGCCGTGGGTCACCAGCAGAAAGGTGCCAGCCAGCGAGGTGCAGATAGCTCCCAGCACCAGCGGAGTGGGGCGCGCTTTACGGGCGAGGGCGAACCAGGCGACGATGATCGTCGGGGACAGGAACTGCAGCACCGTGGCCGTGGCGGCATTCGATTTTTCAATGGTCATCAGAAAGGTGAACTGCACGGTTAACGCGCCAAACAGCGAGAAAAACAGCAGGCTGAAGGCGTCGCGGCGGTTTTGCAGCACGCGGAAAATGCGGTCGCCGTGAACAAAGCCGAGCATCAACAGGATCAGCCCGGCGAACAGCAGACGCGTCATGGTCAGAAACGGCGACGACATCTGGCTTTCCTGCATAATAAACTGCGCGCACACCCCGGAACTGCCCCACAGCACGGCGGCAATCAGTACGTTCAGCATCCCTTTTTTGCTGGAGCCCATCTTTTCCTCTGGCGAAATATGACAAAGGGGAATCATAGCATGCGCCCGCCCGGGGCGGCGGGGCAGGAAATGGTAGTCGGGCGCGGCGGTACAACTATTTTGCAGGCCCGGTAAGGCGAAGCCGCCGCCGGGCATTAACCGACAATCGCGCTCTAACTTAAATCGACATTTTTACTGCCGAACAGCCAGGTGAGCGCAAAGCCGCACAGGTAGGAGACCGCCAGTCCGCCGGCGTAGACCGCCATCCCGGCGTAAATCCCGCTGCCGGAGGTCATCAGCGGCAGCGCCACCAGGCCGGACGGACCAAACACCGTGTTCAGGCCGACCGGCAGCCCCAGCCAGGCGATCAGCCCGACGAAGAAGCCGCCGCAGGCGCCGCCGAGGCAGGCGGTGACAAACGGCTTCATCCGCGGCAGGGTGACGCCGTAGATTAGCGGCTCGCCAATCCCGAGGAAGCCCGGAATAATCGCCCCCTTAATCTGGGTTCGCAGCAGCGAATCGCGCTTCGCCCGCCAGAACAGCGCCAGCGCCGCCCCCACCTGCCCGGCCCCGGCCATCGCCAGGATTGGGAACAGCGAGTTAAAGCCCTGGGCATCCACCAGCGCAAAATAGACCGGGACAAACCCCTGATGGACGCCGAACATCACCGCCAGCAGGAACAGACCGGCCAGCACTGCCGAGCCAAACGGATTGCCGTTAAGATGCAGGAACAGCCACGACATGCCGGTAAACAACCAGCCGCCAATCGGCATGATCACCGTAAAGGTCACCGCGCCCATGATCAGCAGCGTCACCGCCGAGGTGAGGATCATATCGAGGTTGGCCGGCATGACCCGCCGCACCTGGCGTTCAACCCACGCCCCAAGGATGGCGGCGATCAATACGCCGATGATATTGCCGCGCGGATCGATACCGTGGCCGAAGAAGGTGGAGATCCCGGCGTAGACGCCGCTGGTCGCCTCCGGGTTGTAGCCCAGCACGAACAGCGAGGCGATAATCGCGCCGTTCACGCCGGAGCCGCCGAACGCCTTCTGGGCGTTATAGCCAATCAGGATACTCAGGAAGGTGAACATCCCTTTGCTGAATACCTTCATATAGCCAATCAGCGCCACCAGGCTGGCGTTCGGATGGGCGTTCTCCAGCACGAAAACCTGTTCCGCCAGGGTGGCGAAGCCCAACAGCAGCCCGACGGCGATAAAGCCGGGGATCAGCGGCGTAAAAATGGTGGCGAATTTGGCGAGAAACTTCTGCACCGCGCTGGTCTGCTTGCCCTTCAGCGCCTGTTTTTTCTCCGCCGCGACGTCGGCCAGCGTCGGCGCGGCGGGCGCCTCCTCCAGCAGGCCGTTCATCATCTCGGCGGCGGTTTGCGCCTTGCCGGGGCCGAGCACCACCTGGAACTGCTCGTCGCTGACGATCACCCCCATCACACCGTCAATCTGGCGGATGGCGGCGGTGTCGGCCAGGCCTTCATCGCGCAGGGTCAAGCGCAGGCGCGTCATGCAGTTGCCTGCCTGCGCGACGTTAGCGGCGCCGCCTGCGTGGGCGAGGATCCGCGCTATCATCTCTTTCGTTATTTTTGCCATTGCCCGTTACCTGTCTGTCGGCGCTCAGGTGTTGCTGAGCGCCTTGCGGATATAGCCGTTGTTCTTCGCCAGCAGCGACTGCGCCGCTTCGGCGCTTAAGTCCGCCAGCACCATCACGATTGCCGTTTTACAGTGGCGGCCGCAGGCCTCCAGCGCCTTCTGGGCAGTGGGACGATCGCAGTCGGTCGCCTCCATCACGATGGACACCTGGCGCTCAATCAGCTTGGCGTTGGTCGCTTCGACGTCGACCATCAGGTTGCTGTAGACCTTGCCGACGCGGATCATCGCCCCGGTGGAGATCATGTTCAGCACCAGCTTCTGCGCGGTACCGGCTTTCAGGCGGGTCGAGCCGGTCACTACCTCCGGGCCGACCACCGGGGTGATGGCGACGTCCGCCAGCTGAGCCATTTCGCCATGCGGGTTACAGCTGACGATGGCGACAAAGGCATTCTGACGATGGGCATACTCCATGGCGCCAATGACGTACGGCGTGCGTCCGCTGGCCGCCAGCCCCACCAGTACATCGCGGTTGCTGAAGTTCAGGTTCTGCAGATCCATCGCCCCCTGCGCTTTGTTGTCTTCCACGTTTTCCACGGCGCTGAGAATCGCTTTATGTCCGCCGGCGATGATCCCCACCACCTGCTCCGGGCGGGTGCCAAAGGTCGGTGGGCATTCGCTGGCATCGAGGATCCCCAGACGCCCTGAGGTGCCAGCGCCGATATAAATCAAGCGGCCACCGGCCTGCAGCGCCGTCGCGACCTTATCCACCACCTCGGCAATCTGCGGCAGATAGGGCGTAATCGCCTGGGCCACCTGCTGGTCTTCCTGGTTTATCACCGTCAGCATCTCGAGGGTGGAAAGGGTGTCAATGTTGGCGCTGTTGGCGTTGCGTCGCTCGGTCAGCAGTTTGCTCAGGTCAATACTCATAGGAACCTCGTTATTCTCAGTCGTGCGCAGTATAAGGAATTATTTATTCCTTGCCTGTGAAGAGTATCACGATTAGTTCGAGGAGAATAATATGAGAATGGTAGAGATGGCGGGAAATAGTGCGGTAATAAATGTGGAATATTTTATTACCGCACCTGCGTTTAGCGCGCGCCGCGCGGCTGGCTGAGGCCCATCAGCAGCGCCAGCAGGTAGCAGATCGCCATCGCGAGGCTCATCTTCAGCATCGTTTCGCCGCCGAGGCCCGCCAACGGCGCGGCGATGCCGCCGAAAACAAACATCAGGGTGCCCATCAGCGCGGACGCGGTCCCGGACTGGGCGGCGTCGACGGCGCTCATCGCTTCCGCGCCGGCGACGGTACTGATGCCGCTCATCAGCGACACGGTAAAAAACAGGCCGACCAGCGCCAGAAGCGGCAGCTGCAGCCAGGCAAACAGCAGCATGATCGCCGCGCAGCCCACCGCCAGCGTCAGGCCGCCGCGCAGCAGGCCTTCGGCGCTGAAGCGGCGCGCCAGACGGGAAAAGATCATCGCCGCGATAATCAGCCCGATACCGTTCAGACCAAACAGCAGGCTGAACTGCATGGCGCTCATGCCGTATTCGCTCTGCATTACGAAGGAAGAGGAGCCGATGTAGGAGAACAGCCCGGCCATCATAAACGCCTGAATCAGGCAGAAGCGCAGAAAACGACGATTCTTCAGCACCGGCTGGCCGGGCCGCTGGCGGGCGGCATGGGTCGCCGCAGCCGGGCGCGTTTCCCGCAGGATAGTCAGGCTCATGACCAGCAGCGCGCCGCCAATGGCGGCCATCGTCCAGAAGAGAATTCGCCAGTCGAAGGCGGTGATCACGTAGCCGCCCAGCACCGGGGACAGGACCGGCGCAATGCCGTTCACCGTCATCAGCAGGGCGAAAAACTGGGTCAGCAGGGTGCCCTGGTATTTATCGCGGGCGATGGAGCGCGACAGCACCGAGCCGCCGGCGCCGGCGAAGCCCTGTAAAAAGCGCCAGACAATCAGCATGTTGATATCCCGGGTCAGGGCGCACATCGCCGAAGAGAAGATAAACAACAGCAGGGACAGCGCCAGCGGTTTCAGGCGGCCAATCCGGTCGCTCAGCGGGCCGAAAAACAGCTGACCCAGGCCGAGGCCAATCAGCGCGGCGGTCAGCGACAGCTGGGTCTGGGTGCTGGTGGCCTGCAGCTGCTGAGTGATCTCCGGCAGCGCCGGCAGATAAAAATCCGTGCACAGCGGCCCAATGCCCGACAGCAGGCCGAGGATCAGCGCCCAGGAGAGGGAAACACGTGGCATAACGATTCCTTACAGAAGCCGGGCGCGGTCGCCCGGCGGGTGAAATTAACTGGCGCCGCCGCCCAGCGACTGCCAGAGAGTGATCCGGTTATTGAGGTCGGTCTGCTGCAGGGACAGCAGCGTCGTCTTCGCCGACCACAGCGTGCGCTGGGCGGTGAGCACCGACAGATAATCGCCGACCCCAGCCTGATAGCTCTTCATGGCGATATCCAGCGAGGTCTGCTCGGCGGCGACATACTGTTGCTGAGCATCGAGCTCTTCATTTAGCGTTTCCCGGCGCGCCAGCGCATCGGCAACGTCCTTAAAGGCGCTCTGAATCGATTTCTCGTAGGTGGCGATCAGCCCCTTCTTCTCCGCTTCCGCATAGCGCAACTGTGCCAGGTTGCTGCCGCCGGTGAACAGCGGCAGGCTGATGGAGGGGGCGAACGACCACACCTGCATCCCGTGGCTGAACAGCGACGACAGCGAGTCGCTGCCGACGCCGGCGCTGGCGGTCAGGGAAATCGACGGGAAGAAGTTCGCCCGCGCCGCGCCGATATCGGCATTGGCGCTCTTCAGATTATGCTCCGCTTCCTGAATATCCGGCCGGCGCAGCAGCACCGATGATGACACCCCCGCCGGCACCAGGGCGATGCAGTTATCCCCGAGACTGTCGAGGGTGCCGGGCAGCAGGCTCTCCGGCACGGTTTCCCCCGCCAGCAGGTTAATAGCGTTTTTATCCTGCGCCACCAGCGTGCGGTAGCTGGCGACGCTGGCGCGCGCCTGCTGATAGACGCTTTCCGCCGAGCTTAAATCGCCGGCGGAGGCGGTGCCCACCGCCATCTGACGGGCGACGATGTTGCGCGAGTTTGCTGCGCTGTCCATGGTCTGCTGCGCCAGCGCCAGATTGCTGTTATCCGTCGCCAGGGTCACCCAGGCGGTGGTCAAATCGGCAATCATCGTCAGCCGGGTATTCTGCGCGGTGAATTCGCTGGCAAGCCAGGTTTCGCGCGCCGCGCGCGACAGGCTCTGGTTCTTGCCAAACAGATCCAGCTCGAAGCTGGAGACCGCGCCGTCGGCCTGCGAAGCGGAGCTCAGGCCGCTGGCCACCGTTTTGCTGCGCGTATGGCTCAGCTCGGCATCGACGGTGGGGAACAGCGACGCCCGCGTCTCGCCGTACTGGGCGCGCGCGGCCTCGATATCGGCCAGCGCCTTTTGCACATCGCGGTTGCTGTTCAGCGCGATACTGACCACTTTTTTCAGCCGCGCGTCATTGACCACTTTCTGCCAGTCGCCGACCACCGCCGTCGATTCGCCGTGCGCCCCGGGGAGGGTAGCCGGCACCGGCGCGGCCGGGCGATCATAATGCGGATCAAGCGAGACGCAGCCCGCGGTCAGGAGCGCGATAAACATAAAACTCAAACGAAACATACCTTACTCCTGAGAAGGACGTTGGCGGGTGAAGAAGCGTTTCACCAGCACGAAGAACAGCGGTACGAAGAACACCGCCAGCAGGGTGGCCGTCAGGGTGCCGCCGATGATGCCGGTGCCGATCGCCACGCGGCTGTTGGCCCCGGCGCCGGTGGCGATGGCCAGCGGCAGCACCCCGGCGATAAACGCCAGCGAGGTCATGACAATCGGGCGCAGACGGGTCTGCGCGGCGCGGATCGCCGCCCGGGAGAGCGAATAACCCTCATCCACTGCGGATTCAGCGAACTCCACGATCAGGATGGCGTTCTTCGACGACAGGCCGATGGTGGTCAGCAGCGCCACCTGGAAGTAGACGTCGTTGCTTAAGCCGCGCAGCGTCGCCGCCAGCGCCGCGCCGAGCAGGCCGAGCGGGATGACCATGATCACCGAGAACGGCACCGACCAGCTCTCATACAGCGCCGCCAGGCACAGGAACACCACCAGAATCGAGATGGCGTACAGGCTCATCGCCTGGCCGCTGGCCAGCTTTTCCTGCAGCGAAATGCCGCTCCACGCCCAGGTGGAGCCTGCCGGCAGGCTGTCGGCCAGCTTTTCCATCTTGTCCATCGCCGCGCCGGAGCTGAAGCCGGCGGCGTTTTCGCCCTGGATCTCAAAGGCGGCGGAGCCGTTGTAGCGCACCAGGCTTTCCGGACCGTATTGCCAGTGGGTGGTGGCGAAGGCGGAGAAGGGCGTCATGCTGTTATCGCTGCCGCGAACGAACCATTTGCCGAGGTCGGAGGGCACGGCGCGTGCGTTGCTCTCGCCCTGGATGTACACCTTCTTCACCCGGCCGCGGTCGATAAAGTCATTCACGTAGGTACCGCCCCAGGCGCTGGAGAGGGTATCGGTCACGTCGCTCAGCGACAGCCCCAGCGAGACCGCTTTGTTGTTATCGATATCCACCTGCAGCTGCGGCATCTGCGGCAGGTCGTTGGCGCGCACCGACTGCAGCTCGCCGCTCTGGTTGGCCGCCGCCAGCAGCTGACTGCGCAGCTTCATCAGGCTGTCGCGGTCGGTACCGCCGCTGGCCATCAGCTCGAAGGTGAAGCCGTTGCTCTGTCCGAGACCGTCCACCGACGGCGGGGTCATGGCGAACAGGGTGGCGTCGCGGATCGTCCCCAGCTCTTTATTGGCGCGCAGGGCGATGGCCTGGGCGGTATTGTCGTCGCCTTTGCGCTGCGACCAGTTGTTCAGCGACACGAAGGCCATCCCGGCGTTCTGACCGCTGCCGCTAAAGCTGAAGCCGTCGACGGTGAAAATGACGTTGGTATTGGCTTTCTCTTTGGTCAGGAACCAGTCGGTGACCTGGCGACGCACCTCGGCGGTACGCACCGCGGTGGCCCCGGCGGGCAGGGTGTACTGGACCATGATCTCGCCCTGGTCCTCCACCGGCAGAAAGCTGCCCGGCAGTTTCCACATCGCCAGCGCCATCGCCCCGCAAATCAGGACGTAAGCGCCCATCATCACCGCGCCACGGCGCAGGCCGCCGAGCACGCGGCGCTGGTAGCCCGCTTCCGTGCGCCCCCACAGGCGGTTAAACGCGCCGAAGAACCCTTTGGTATGAGGCCTGGAGTGGCTAAGCAGCGCGCCGCACAGCGCCGGGGTGAGGGTCAGGGCCACCACCACCGACAGCATCATCGCCGAGATAATGGTCACCGAGAACTGGCGATAAATGACCCCGGTCGAGCCGCCGAAGAAGGCCATCGGCAGAAAGACCGCCGACAGCACCAGGGCGATCGCCACCAGCGCGCCGGAGATTTCGCCCATCGATTTTTCGGTGGCTTCCCGGGCGGGCAGCCCTTCGTCGCGCATAATGCGCTCGACGTTCTCCACCACCACAATGGCGTCGTCCACCAGCAGGCCGATCGCCAGCACCATGGCGAACAGCGTCAGGGTGTTAATCGAGTAGCCGAACAGCGCCAGCACGCCGAAGGTGCCGAGCAGCACCACCGGGACCGCTACCGCCGGGATCAGCGTGGCGCGGAAGTTCTGCAGGAACAGATACATCACGCAGACCACGAGGATAATCGCTTCGAAAAGGGTCTGAATCACGTCTTCGACCGAGATTTTGATGAACTCGGTGCTGTCCTTTGGATAGGCGATATCGTAGCCCTGCGGCATCTGACGCTGGAATTCGGCGATTTTGCTTTTCACCAGGGTCGCGGTGTCCAGCGCGTTGGCGCCGGGGGCCATCATCACCGCGATCCCGGCGGCCGGGTGGCCGTTGAGATTGGCGGTAGCGGTGTAATCCTCGCTGCCCATCTCCACCCGCGCGACATCGCTCAGGCGCACCACCGAGCCGTCGGCCTGGCTTTTCACGATGATCGCTTTGAACTGGTCAGGGGTTTGCAGCCGCGACTGCGCGCGCACGGTGGCGGTCAGCTGCTGGGCGCTGGACGATGGCAGGGCGCCGATTTTACCGGCGGAGACCTGCACGTTCTGCGCCTCAATCGCCGACTGGACGTCGGAAGGCATCAGCGAGTAGGAGGCGAGTTTAGTCGGGTCCATCCAGACGCGCATCGCGTATTCGGCGCCGAACACCTGCAGGCTGCCGACGCCCTCTACGCGCGCCAGCGGGTCCTGCAGGTTGCTGACCAGCCAGTCGGAGATATCGGAGCTGGTGGCGCGGTCGGTTTTGTCATACACCGCGAGGATCAGCAGGAAGCTGCTCTGCGATTTTTCCACCGTCACGCCGGACTGCTGGACTTCGCTCGGCAGCCGCGATTCCGCCTGCTGGACTTTGTTCTGCACCTGCACCTGGGCGGTGTCCGGGTCGGTCCCCTGCTCAAAGGTGACGGTGATGCTGACCGAGCCGTCGGAGCTGCTGGTGGAGCTGAAGTAGAGCAGATGGTCGAGGCCGGTAAGCTGCTGCTCGATCACCTGGGTGACGCTGTTCTCCAGGGTTTCGGCGGAGGCGCCGGTGTAGGTGGCGGAGATTTTCACCGCCGGCGGGGCGACGTCCGGGTACTGGCCCACCGGCAGAGTGCGGATCGCCAGCACGCCGGCGAGCATAATCAGAATGGCGATCACCCAGGCAAAGACCGGGCGACGCACGAAGAAACGGGAGAACATCAGGCGTTGCCTCCGTTATTGTTGACGGCAACGGCCTTCACCGTCTGGCCTGGGGCCACTTTACCCGTGCCTTCGACGATCAGCTTGTCGCCCGCTTTCAGGCCGCTCAGCACCAGCCATTTATCGCCGTAGGTGTCGCCGGTTTCCACGGCGCGCTGCGCAACTTTGTTGTCGGCATCGACCACCAGCGCCGTGGCGTCGCCTTTGGCATCGCGGGTAATCCCCTGCTGTGGGGCGAGGATCGCGTCGTTCATGATGCCTTCATCGATGCGCGCGCGGACAAACATCCCCGGCAGCAGGACGTGCTGCGGGTTGGGGAAGATGGCGCGCAGGGTTACCGAGCCGGTGGATTCATCGACGGCGACTTCGGTGAGCGCCAGACGCCCTTTTTCGCTGTAGGTGCTGCCATCTTCAAGGATTAACGTCACGCTGAGGGTATCGCTGTTGCTGGCCAGGCTTTGTTTGCGTAAACGCAGGAGATCGACGCTGGATCGCGTCAGATCGACATACATGGTGTCGAGCCCGCGGATCGTCGCCAGCGCGGTATCCTGATCGGCGGAGACCAGCGCCCCCGGCGTGACCGACGAGATGCCGATGCGTCCGGCAATCGGCGCGGTGACGGTGGTCCAGTTCAGGTTGATGCGCGCGCTCTCCAGCGCCGCTTTCTTCGATGCCACGCTGGCCTTGTCCTGGGCGCAGGTGGAGGCGGCGTCGTCGGCATCCTGGCGGGAGACGCCGTTATCCCGGACCAGCGACGCGTAGCGCTGAGCCTTCTGGCAATCGGAGACCACCAGCGCCTGGGCCTGTTTCAGCGCCGCCGCCGCTTCATTCCAGGTCGCGCGATAGCTGGAGGGATCGATCTGGTAAAGGGCCTGCCCGGCCTTCACCATATCGCCTTCGGTAAACAGGCGCTTCTGGATGATGCCGCCCACCTGCGGGCGTACTTCGGCGCTGAGCGAGGCGGTGGTGCGGCCGGTGAGCTGGCTGACTACCGGAACCGGCTGGCTTTGCAGAGTGACCACGCCCACTTCCGGCGTGGGTTGCTGCGGGGCAGATGTCTGCGCATTATCGCATCCGCTGAGGAGAAATAATGCTGTCGCGATGGGAGCTATGATGTATTTCATTATATTTTCTCAAGATATAAGACGTCCGCCCCGTTTATTTAAAAACGAGGGAATAGGTTGGGCGCTGAGGCATTTTCGGCTAAGCGAAAATGACAAAAAA
Organism: Klebsiella sp. GB_Kp056; assembly: GCF_040064755.1. Taxonomy (NCBI): domain Bacteria; kingdom Pseudomonadati; phylum Pseudomonadota; class Gammaproteobacteria; order Enterobacterales; family Enterobacteriaceae; genus Klebsiella; species Klebsiella sp. GB_Kp056. The sequence goes on from NZ_JBEAJA010000041.1 coordinate 14,584, forward strand.
GGAACACAGATGTTCCTGAACGTGATTGTTATCGTGTCTCCGCTGAAGCCAACCTCTTCGGCCTTCAGGAGGTGAAAAGCGCATCTCCTCTGGTTTTGTGGTGAGAATGATCATTCTCATTTTTTCCCATTATACGATCCGCCGCGATAATGGAAAGGTTTTTTTGCTTACTTTTAGAACGCAAAAAATTAAGGCAAATAATCATGGAGAAAATAAGAATTTTTTGTGAAAGTGGAGAGGAAAAATAACCTTTCGGCACCGCGATACTGGAGATAGTTAATGGCGTTAATTATTACAAAAAGCATTAATCCCGACGACCAACAAGAATTGTTTACCGGTCTGCGGCACTATAATCAGCAGTATCTTGATGTGGCGCAGTTTGGCGATCTGGGCGTTTACTCCCGCGATGCGCAAGGGGTGATGCAGGGCGGGCTGATTGCCAAACGCAAGGGTAACTGGCTGTGCATTGAGTATCTGTGGGTCAGCGAAGCGACGCGCGGACGCGGACTGGGGAGCGAGCTGATGCAGGAGGCGGAGCGGCAGGCGCAGGCGCAGGGCTGCAGCCATCTGCTGGTGGATACCTTTAGCTTCCAGGCGCTGCCGTTTTATCAGAAATTAGGCTATCAGCTGCAGATGTCGCTGCCCGACTTCCCGCATGCGGGGATGCAGCGTCACTATTTGTCGAAGGCGCTGTAACGATCCTGATATCGCCGGGCGGTCAGGTACCGTACCTGTGATTGTGCCGGATGGCGGCATAAATGCCTTATCCGGCCTACACAGTTCTCCCGTCGTTTCGCCCCAAACAGGACCGGCAAGCGCAGCGCCGCCGGGCAGGATATCAGGCACGGCACCTGTATTCTTGCCGGGTGGCGGCTGCGCCTTACCCGGCCTACGGTTCGTGCTGTGCCCGCCATGATGCCGAGCGGCCTGTTGTTGATATACCCACTTGCGCGACTGAAACTGCCGGTGCTGGCGGCCTCAAAATCGCTGAGACGTTCCCGGAAGGCCGGGGCAGCCCGCATGGATGCGGGCTGAGGGCCGTGTTTTGCATGGACGCTGCCTCGGCCCGACCCGAAGCCTGCAGGGATAAGTCGAAGGTACCGCGTAGCGGCGATTTTGCTGGCCGGAGCCCGGGGGTACAGGGGGCGGCGGCGACTGGCCGCCCCCTGTGCGCTCCCTGCGCCATGCCAGGCATAACGCAGAAGAAATATCGGGAGCGCAATCTGCCCGGACATAACACGGGAGTGCTGGCCCTGCTAAGCGCAGTGCGAGCAGGGAAATTTACGGTTGTGCCGTTATTTCTGTAGCCCTGCTAAGCGCAGTGCGAGCAGGGAAATTTACGGTTGTGCCGTTATTTCTGTAGCCCTGCTAAGCGTAGCGCGAGCAGGGAAAATCCCGGATGGCGGCGCGTGGCGCCTTATCCGGGCTACAAAAGCGTCAAAACCACGCCTTAACCCCCGACGCCATGGCCCATTAACGCCAGCGCGTGGCTGACGATGGTCTGGCGGTCGACCGCCTGTAAACGCGGATCGCTGTGGATGCGCGAAAACGGCACCAGCACCAGGCTAATCACCGTGGTAAACAGCAGCTCCGGCGACAGCGCCGGGTTAATCTTGCCCTCCCGCTGCCAGCGGCGCACCGCCTCCAGCATCACCTGAAAACGCTCCTCGCCGAAGCGGGCGTCCATATGCTGACGCAGGATCGGCATCTCGCCGATGATCTCCTGCATCCACAGCGGCGCGAACCAGGCGTTTTTCTCCGCCATGTGCGCCAGCGTCTCGACCATCATCGTCAGCGCCAGCACCGGGTCCTGCGGATGGTCGACAAAGATGCGGCTGATGTGGTTACGCAGCGGCATAAAGCGCTCCTCGATCAGCTGCGTCACCAGCGCATCCCGCGAACTGAAATAGTAATGCAGCATCGCCGGCGTCACCCCGGCCTCTTTGGCGATGGCATTCAACGACACGCGGGCCGCGCCGTCGCGGGCAAACAGCGTCAGGGCGATGTCCATCAGCTGTTCGCGGTTGGCGGTACCCGGTTTTTTGCCGCGCGGCCGCCCCGGGCGGCGGGGGGTATCCTGATCCTTTTGTGCTGTCATGATATGGCGATCTCTTGACCCGACTCATTCTTTCACTAAATATTAATTATGCATTTAATTAATTTCAAGCGAGTGTTGTGATGACTTCTCAAGTCGCGAACCCACCGGTGCAGTCGATACGCCTCCTGTTTAGCGCCTTGCTGCTGGTGATGCTCCTCTCCGCGCTGGATCAGACCATTGTCTCCACCGCGCTGCCGACGATTGTCGGCGAACTGGGCGGGCTGGACAAGCTTTCCTGGGTGGTTACCGCCTATATCCTCAGCTCCACCATCGCGGTGCCGCTGTACGGTAAATTCGGCGATCTGTTCGGCCGCAAAATCGTGCTGCAGGTGGCGATTGGGCTGTTTCTTGTCGGCTCCGCCCTCTGCGGGCTGGCGCAGAACATGACCCAGCTGGTGCTGATGCGCGGCCTGCAGGGGCTCGGCGGCGGCGGCCTGATGGTCATCAGCATGGCGGCGGTGGCCGACGTCATCCCGCCCGCCAGCCGTGGCCGCTATCAGGGGCTGTTCGGCGGCGTTTTTGGCCTGGCGACGGTGATCGGCCCGCTGATCGGCGGCTTTTTGGTGCAGCACGCCTCCTGGCGCTGGATCTTCTACATCAACCTGCCGCTGGGCCTCTTCGCGCTGCTGGTGATCGGCGCGGTATTCCACAGCAGCAATAAACGCAGCCAGCATGAGATTGACTGGCTGGGGGCGATTTACCTCAGCATGGCGCTGCTGTGCATCATCCTGTTTACCTCGGAAGGGGGCAGCGTTCATGCGTGGAATGACCCGCAGCTGTGGTGCATTCTGGCCTTCGGCATCGTGGGGGTCATCGGCTTTATCTACGAAGAGCGAATGGCCGCCGAGCCGATTATTCCGCTGTCGCTGTTCCGCAACCGCAGCTTCCTGCTGTGCAGTCTGATCGGCTTCGTCATCGGCATGTCGCTGTTTGGATCAGTCACCTTCCTGCCGCTCTATCTGCAGGTGGTGAAGGAGGCGACCCCCACCGAGGCCGGGCTGCAGCTGATCCCCCTGATGGGCGGCCTGCTGCTGACCTCGATTATCAGCGGGCGGATTATCAGCCGTACCGGTAAATATCGCCTGTTTCCGATCCTCGGTACCCTGCTTGGCGTGACCGGCATGGTGCTGCTGACCCGGATCACCATTCACTCACCGCTGTGGCAGCTGTACCTGTTTACCGGCGTGCTGGGGGCCGGTCTGGGGCTGGTGATGCAGGTGCTGGTCCTGGCGGTACAGAACGCGATGCCGGCGAAGCTTTACGGCGTCGCCACCTCCGGCGTGACCCTGTTCCGCTCGATCGGCGGCTCCATCGGCGTGGCGCTGTTTGGCGCGGTGTTCACGCACGTGCTGCAGAGCAACCTGCAAAAGCTGTTGCCGGAAGGCGCGGTACTGCCGTCGGGAATGAATCCGGTGGCGGTGCAGCACCTGCCCGCGGATATCCGCCTCGACTATCTCGACGCCTTCGGCGCGGCGATCCACGCGGCGTTCCTCATGGCGGCCTGCATTATGGCGGTGGCGTTTGTCCTCTCCTGGCTGTTAAAGGAGGCGCCGCTGAAAACCGCGACGCACTAAGCGGCCCCGGCGATGCGCAGCAGCGCCTGACGCAGCGCCGGCGCGGCAAAATCGATAAATTTTCGCAGCTTAAGCGGCGCCAGGTCCCGGGCGGTATACAGCAAATGGACCGGCGCCGGCTCCGGCTCGACGCGCTCCAGCAGCAGACGGAGCTCACCCTGTCGCAGGCCGTCCAGCGCCTGATAGTGCAGTAAGCGAGCTACGCCCACCCCCAGCCGCGCGGCATCGGCAGCGCTCTCCGGCGTGGTGACCGATAACGCCGGCGGCAGGTTAATCAACTGGTCCTCGCGCTCAGCGGCGCGAAAGCGCCAGCCGCGATAGGGCATCGGCGATTCAATGCGGATGATCGGCAGCGCCGCCAGATCGCGCGGCCGCTGCGGCTCGCCGTATTTCGCCAGCAGCGCCGGATGGGCGCAAGCCACGATGCGCATCCTGCCGAGGCGGGTGGCCACCATGCTGCTGTCCGCCAGGTCGCCTATCCGCACCGCCAGATCGATATGGTCGCCCACCAGGTCGGCGTTACGATCGCTGAGCAGCAAACGGACGTGAATCTGCGGGTAACGGGCGATAAATTCAGCAATCACCGGGAGAACGTGCTGGCGTCCAAACATTGTCGGCGCAGAGATCACCAGCTCGCCTTTCGGTTCCTGATACTCGCCAGTCGCCTGGCGTTCGGCGTTTTCCACCTCCTCAAGGATCCGCCGCGCGGCAGCGACATAATCGACCCCGGCGTCGGTGAGCGTCAGTTTGCGGGTGGTCCGCGCCAGCAGGCGCACCCCCAGCGCGTTCTCCAGCTCGCCGATATGGCGGCTGACGGTGGTCAACGGCATATTCAGCGCCCGCGCCGCCGCCGACATACTCCCCAGCTCGGTCACTTTCACCAGCAGCGCCATCGCGCTTAATCGATCCATTATTCTCCCGATTTTTGGAAAGATGATTGCCACTAAACCAGTATTATCATTTTTCGCAGTACAGTCCATGATGGCGCCTGACAACAGGAGGCGCTATGGCAGCAACCTTTCTCGATATCGCCATCACCCCGGACGTGATGGATGTGCAGCATGAAATGGGCAGCGACCAGCTGTGGCAAACGCCGCACAGCCGACGCCAGGCCGACCGCTTCGGCGACAGCGAAGCGGGGATGATCGCCACCCGCGACAGCTTTTATCTGGCGACGGTGTCGCAGAGCGGCTGGCCCTACATTCAGCATCGCGGCGGCCCGCCGGGGTTTCTGCATCTGCTGGACGATACCACCCTGGCGATGGCGGATTTCGGCGGCAACCGTCAGTACATCACCACCGGCAACCTGCGCGGCAGCGACCGGGCCTGCCTGTTTTTGATGGATTACCCGCGCCGTGCCAGGCTGAAAATCTACGCCACCGTCGAGGTCGTGGCGGCAGAGAACCACCCGCCGCTGCTGGCGCAGGTGGCGCCGGCCAACTATCGCGCCCGCATCGAGCGCCTGTTTCTTTTTCATCTGCAGGCGTTTGACTGGAACTGCCCGCAGCACATTACGCCGCGCTACAGCGCGCAGCAGGTGGCGGAGTACAGCCAGAACCTGCAGCAACGTATTCATGACCTGGAGCAGGAGAATCAGCGCCTGCAGCAGCAATTAGCCCGCAGAGGAGAGTCAGCATGACCGAACAACGTCCCCCGTTACCGCCGTTTACTCGCGACAGCGCTATCCAGAAGGTCCGCGCTGCGGAAGATGGCTGGAACAGCCGCGATGCCGAAAAGGTCGCTCTGGCCTACACCATGGACAGCGAATGGCGCAACCGCAGCGAGTTTGTCCACGGCAGGGGGCAAATTGTCGAATTCCTGCAGCGAAAATGGCGTAAGGAGCAGCAATATCGGCTGATTAAGGAGCTGTGGGCATGGCAGGAAAATCGCATCGCCGTGCGCTTCGCCTATGAGTGGTGCGACGACAGCGGCAACTGGTTTCGCTCGTACGGCAATGAAAACTGGGAGTTTGATCAGCACGGGCTGATGCAGACGCGCTACGCCTGCATCAACGACCTGCCGATCGCCGAAAGCGAGCGCCTGTTCTACTGGCCCCAGGGGCGTCGCCCGGACGATCATCCGGGGCTCAGCGACCTGGGGCTGTAAAACCGGCGCTGCGCGACGGATTAATCGGCTTTCGGGAAGTCGACCACCGTGTCGTTAACCCGGTTCACCATATTGGTGAACAGGATCGCGCTGATGGCGCTGATAATCTCAATCACCTGCTGGTCGCTAAAACCGGCGTTGCGCAGCGCGGCGACGTCGGCTTCCGGCAGCGTGCCGGTGGTGGTCACCAGCGTCTGCGCAAATTTCACCAGCGCATCAAGCTGTGCCTCTTCCGCATACTCCCCGCGGCGCAGGGCGTGGATCTGTTCGCTGCTGAAGCCGGCTTTTTTCGCCATCAGCGTATGTGCGGCCAGGCAGTAGTCACAGCCGGTGGCTTCGCTGACCGACAGGTTAATGGCTTCCAGCTGTTGGGCGCTGAGGCTGCCTTTATGTAGCATCGCATTGTGCGCCAGCGCCTGCTGCAGCGCGGCCGGCGAGTGGCCGCCGATGGTCAGGTAGGCATTCGGCACTTTGCCCATCGCTTTTTTGATCCCGGCGAAAATATCGGCGGCTTTGCCGGTGGCGTCTTGTTCACGGATATCAGCTAAACGGCTCATGGTTAACTCCTGTTGTTTTCGAGGGTGTGTGTTGGCATTGGGGTCATCTTAGGCGGTTGCCGCATGCTAGACTGGCGGTCTTCGTCTCACCTTTTTGTCTTATCGTCTCAGGAGAAGCATGGACAGTCTCAGTCATCTGCTGGCGCTGCTGGCGCCGCGCTGCGAAGTGAACCTGCACTGTCGCTTCGGCGGCCGCTGGCAGGCCGGGCACCAGCAAATGCGCAGCGGCGTGGTGCCATGGCACGTGGTGCTGCGCGGCGAGGGGCGGCTCAACGTCGGCGGCCAGACCCATCACCTGCGCGCGGGAGATGTGGTCCTCCTGCCGCACGGTTCGCCGCACCTGATGGAGAGCCTGGTGGAGTGGGGCCAGGTGCTGCCGGTGGCGCATCGCTTTAACGGCACGGTGACGGAAATGCGCGCCGGCCCGGCGGAGGGGGCGCTGGAGATGCTGTGCGGCGAATTCTATTTTGGTCCGCACGTCAGCTGGCTGTTCACTGAGGCGTCGACGCTGATCCATCTCCATACCGATGCGCGCGAAGACTGCCCGGAGCTGCAGCCGTTGCTTAACATACTGGTCCGCGAAAGTCTGGCGCAGCGTCCCGGCGGCAGCGCTATCGTGCGCAGCCTCGGCGATACGCTGCTGGTGCTGCTGCTGCGCATGCTGCTTGGCGAGCAGCAGCCGCCAGGCGGGCTGCTGCGTCTGATGAGCGATGAGCGCCTGATGCCGGCGGTGCTGGCGGTGATGGCGACCCCGGAGCAGCCGTGGACGCTGGAAACCATGGCCGCCCGCGCCTTTCTGTCGCGGGCCACCTTTGCCCGCCATTTTGCCCGCGTTTATCACCTGACGCCGCAGGCGTGGCTGTCGCAGCTGCGAATGGCGCTGGCCGCCCGGCTGCTGCGCCTGGAGCGTCAGACCAACCTCGAGGTCATTGCCGAACGCTGCGGCTTTCAGTCGCTGGCGTCCTTCTCGAAGCGCTTCAAAATGCGCTATGGCGTGACGCCGGGCGAGTGGCGACGGGGCTAGCGCTTCGCGCCTGGCGAAGATGATTTTATTTCCGGTTGCGTGGTTTGCTGTTTATTACCCCACCCGAAAGTCGCTATAGTTTTGCACGAAAAAAACAACGACAGTCAGGACGGACAGGGTGAAGAGGATGAGATTACGTTTACGTGCCGCCGCCGCGGTAATGCTGGCGGGTCTGGCGCTGGTCGGCTGCGACCAAAAGGGTAATGAAGCGAAGCACATTAAGGTCGGCGTGATTAACGGCGCTGAACAGGATGTGGCGGAAGTGGCGAAGAAAGTGGCCAAAGAGAAGTATGGTCTGGAGGTTGAGCTGGTGGGGTTCAGCGGCTCGCTGTTGCCTAACGAATCGACCAACGCCGGGGATCTGGACGCCAACGTCTTCCAGCATCGGCCTTTCCTTGAGCAGGACAACAAAGCGCATAACTACCATCTGGTGGCGGTAGGCAATACCTTCGTCTTCCCGATGGCCGGCTATTCGCGCAAGATAAAGTCAGTCGCCGAACTGAAAGACGGCGCGACGATCGCCATCCCCAACGACCCGACCAACCTCGGGCGGGCGCTATTGCTGCTGCAAAAAGAGAAGCTGATTACCCTCAAAGCCGGTACCGGCCTGCTGCCGACGGCGGTGGATATCACCGACAACCCGCATCACCTGAAAATTATGGAGCTGGAAGGGGCGCAACTGCCGCGCGTACTCGACGATCCTAAAGTCGACGTGGCCATCATCAGCACCACCTACCTGCAGCAAACCGGGCTGTCGCCGGTTCGCGATGGCATCTTTATCGAAGATAAAAACTCGCCCTACGTGAACATCATCGTGACCCGTGAAGACAATAAAGACGCCGAAAACGTGAAAGAGTTTATGCAGTCGTACCAGTCGCCGGAGGTGGCGAAGGCGGCAGAGACTATTTTCAACGGCGGCGCGGTGCCGGGCTGGTAAGCCAACTTACAGGGAGAGGCGCGTATGGTACGCCAACGGCAGGCCGATCTGCTGCTGATTGCCGCGACGGTGATTGCCGCCTGCGGCTGGATTTTTTCCCGCGAGGCGATCGCCGGCATGCCGGTATTCGCGTTCCTTGGGCTGCGCTTTTTCTTCGCCGCGCTGCTGCTGCTGCCGTTTTGCCGCGGGTTTCGCCCGCAAAAGCAGCACTGGCCAAAGCTCATCATCAGCGGGCTATGGTTTGCGCTCAACCTCTGCCTGTGGATCTACTCGGTCTCCACGACGGCATCGCTCGGCGAAGGGGCGTTTATCATGAGCCTGTCGATGATGTTCGTCCCGCTGACCGCGTGGGTGATGATGAAGGTGCGTCCGCCGCGGGCCTGGTGGGAGTGCCTGCCGATCGCGGTGGTGGGCCTGGGCCTGCTCAGCCTGCACATGCCGATAGTCTTCCATCCCAGCCAGGGCTGGTTTTTGCTGACGGCGCTGGTGCAGTCCATCTGGTTCTGTTACACCAGCCGCTGCGCGCGCGAAGTACCGCTGATCCCCCTGACCACCGTGCAGCTGGCGATCACTGGTATCGTCGGGTTGACCCTCTCCGCTGCCGTTGAACGCTGGGACCAGCCGATGACCCTGCCGACCTTCGGCTGGCTGGTGGCCAGCATTGTCATCGCCACCAGCCTGCGCTTCGGTCTGCAGATGAAGGGGCAGAAGTACGCGGCGGTGGCCAGCGCGGCGATCATTATGGTGCTCGAACCGCTGCTGACGGTCATTGCCGCCGCGCTGTGGTATGGCGAACAGCTGCCGCTGCAGAAGATTATCGGCGGCGTGCTGATCCTGGTTGCCCAGCTGTGGTTCCGCTGGCGGATGCTTAAGCCGTAGCCTGCCCGGTGCGCGGTTGCGCCATCAATTGCAGCAGCGGCACCAGCGACAGCCCGTCCGGCATTTCGCCGCGGGCGATCAGCTGGTTTATCTCCTCAAAGGTAAACCAGCCGGTTTCCATCACTTCATCCTGATCCGCATCCATCCCCACCCAGCGTAAACCGGTGGCCAGCCAGGTGATAAACAGCTGGTCGCTGCTGCCGTAGGAGGGGTTGAAGCGAATGATCTCCTCGACGCGTTGCGCCTGCCAGCCGGTCTCTTCCCGCAGCTCGCGCAGCGCGGCCGCCGCCGGATCTTCCCCTTCGTCAACGCCGCCTGACGGAATGGCCCACACCACCTTGTCGATCAGGTAGCGGTAGTGGCGAATCAGCAGCACTTTGTCATCCTGGATAGCTACAATCCCCACCGCCGGGCGCGGATAGTGAATGGCGTAAAAGTCGCGGCGCTCGCCGGGGGCGATATCAATACCCACCTTGCGCATGCTGAACCACGGCGTCTCGGCGATGACCTGCGGGTCGTGCATATCGGCGGCGGTCAGTTTTTTCTTCATCCTGCCACTCCTGTCAAAAATGGAGCCTTCAGAACAACATAGCCGGAGGCGGATAGCAATCGCCGCAGGTTGGCCCGATTTCATCGATCCTTGCCCAAATGCCCCTATTGCGCCAGGCTGGTACTCAGTACGATGTTCGTCAAATCACCCCCCTGAGGAACGCCAACATGAACATCACCCATATCCGTAACGCGACCCAGATTATTGAATACGCCGGGAAAAAGTTTCTGATCGATCCGATGCTGGCGGACAAGGGCGCCTGGCCGGGTTTTCCTGGCACCGCGCGCAGCGAGCTGCGCAACCCGCTGGTGGCGCTGCCTTTTTCCCGCGATAAAATCATCGACGTTGACGCGGTGATCGTCACCCATACCCATGACGATCACTGGGACGAGGCGGCGATCGCCGCGATCCCGAAAACCCTGCCGGTGTTCGTCCAGCATGAAGCCGACGGCGCGTTGCTGCGCAGCCAGGGTTTCCAGGATATCCGCCTGCTGACGGCAGACAGCGAATTTGCCGGCGTGCGCCTGCTGAAAACCACCTCCGGCCAGCACGGCAGCGATCGCACCTACGCGGTGCCGGCGATGGCCGAACGCCTGGGCGAGGCCTGCGGCGTGCTGTTTCGCCATCCGCAGGAGAAGACGCTGTGGCTGGTGGGGGATACCATCTGGCGTGATGAAATTGCAGCCGACCTGCTGAAGCTGCGCCCGGACGTGGTGGTCCTCAACGCCGGCTACGCCCACGTCATCGGCTTTGGCCCGATTATCATGGGCAAAGAGGATCTCCTGAACGTACACTTCACCCTGCCGGAAGCGAAAATCATGGCGATTCACCTGGAAGCGGTCAACCACTGCCTGGTGAGCCGGGAAGAGATGCGCCAGTATGCGCTGGATAATCAGATAGCCGAGGTAGTGTGTATCCCGCAGGATGGGGAAACCGTGGTTTATTAACGTGCGCAAGGGGAAGGAACGATGAAACTCACCGACGTGGCGATTGTTGCCGTAGAGGGCTTTAGCCCGTTTCATTACGCCGTTCCCTGCATGCTGTTTGGCGATTCGGTCTCTGAAAGCAAACGCTTTAACCTGCACATTTGCGCCGAGCGGCCGGGGCTGCTGCGCGCCCGCGACGGCTTTGCGCTGTACGCCAGCGGCGATTACGCCGTGCTGGAACAGGCGGATATCGTGGTGGTGCCTTACTGGGGCGAGGTTGACCGGCGCCCGCCGCAGGCGCTGCTTGATAGCCTGGTGCGGGCCCGGAATAACGGCGCAGAAATCGTCGGTCTGTGCCTCGGCGCGTTCGTCCTGGGCTACGCCGGGCTGCTGGACGGGAAACGCGCGGCGACCCACTGGGAGTTTGAGCAGGATTTTCAGCGTCGGTTTCCGCAGGTGCGGCTGGATATCAACGCCCTGTATGTCGACGACCAGCGGATCATTACTTCGGCGGGCACCGCGGCGGCGCTGGACTGTTGCCTCTACATCATCCGCCAGCGTTTCGGCAGCCTCGCGGCCAACCAGATCGCCCGGCGGCTGATTGTTTCACCTCACCGCGAGGGCGGCCAGGCGCAGTTCATCGCCCAGCCGGTGCCGAAAAACACCCGCGATGCGCGAATCAACTGCCTGCTGGATTATCTGCAGCAGCATATTGCCGAGCCGCATAATCTCGATTCGCTGGCCCGGGTGGTGGCGATGAGCCGCCGCAGCCTGACCCGCCACTTCGCCCGGGCGACCGGGATGAGCATTACCGACTGGCTGACCGCCGAACGCCTGCGCCGCAGCCAGAGCCTGCTTGAGGCGGGCGATCTGCCGGTTGAGCAGGTGGCGGAGGCGGTGGGTTATCTCTCTGCCGTCACCTGGCGTCAGCAGTTTAAAGCGCGCTTTGGCGTCAGTCCGACCGAATGGCGGCGCACTTTTCGCCGCGGCGCTTAGCCGGCGAGGGTCGCGCTGTCGATCACGAAGCGGTATTTCACGTCGCCCTTGACCATTCTTTCCCAGGCTTCGTTGATCTCATCGCCGCGGATCAGTTCGATATCGGCGACGATGCCGTGTTCAGCGCAGAAGTCGAGCATCTCCTGAGTTTCCGCGATCCCGCCAATCATCGACCCGGCAATCGACCGGCGGCGGATGATCAGATTGAACACTTCCGGCGACGGATGCGGCGTGGCCGGAGCGCCCACCAGCGTCATGGTGCCATCGCGCTTCAGCAGCGTGGTGAAGGCATCGAGATTATGCGGCGCCGCCACGGTGTTGAGGATGAAATCGAAGCTTTTGACGTGGGCCGCCATTTCGTCTTCGTTACGCGACACCACCACCTCATCGGCGCCCAGCGCTCTGGCCGCATTACGCTTGGATTCGGAGGTGGTAAAGGCCACCACGTGAGCCCCCATGGCGTGGGCCAACTTGATTCCCATATGCCCAAGGCCGCCGATGCCGACCACGCCGACTTTTTTACCCGGCCCGGCGTGCCAGTGGCGCAGCGGCGAGTACGTCGTGATCCCGGCGCACAGCAGCGGCGCGACGGCGGCCAGCTGCGCTTCGGGATGGGTTATCCGCAGCACGTAGTGTTCTTTAACCACGATCTGCTGTGAATAGCCGCCCAGGGTGTGGCCCGGCGCGTCCTGGGTCGGTCCGTTGTAGGTCAGCACCATATGGTCGCAGTAGTTCTCCAGCCCCTCAGCGCACTCCTCGCACTGTTGACAGCTATCGACCATGCAGCCGACGCCCACCAGATCGCCGACGGCGTAGCGCGAGACAGCGTCGCCGACCGCGGTGACCCGGCCCACAATTTCATGCCCCGGCACGCAGGGATAGAGCGTTCCCGCCCATTCCGATCGCGCCTGGTGGAGATCGGAGTGGCAGACGCCGCAGTAGGCGATGGCGATCTGCACATCCTGCGGCCCCGGTTCGCGGCGGGTGATGGCCATTGATTCCAGCGGCTGGCTGGCGGAGTAGGTACCTATAGCGTTGATCAGCATAGCGAAACCTCTTGATCGAATAGAGCGGGAGATGGATGCGGGTGGTCAGTGGCATCGATAAGGGTAGCCTGGACTGGGAGAGATGCGAGGGGGAAAGCGGCATCAGGCACGGCGTAAGCGAGCGAGTCACCGGAGCCGCAATTTATAAGACAGGTTTATCATTTAAGCGACTAAGCCGTATAAATATTTACGAAAATTATTGTTTTTTAGTGATGGAAAATCGAGGTAAACCGCTTATGCCGATAATAATGCTTACACTCTTTTTATTATGGAAACGACTTGGTTTTTATTCATGATTGCGCGTGTTGATACTATTACCGCTGAAAATCATGCCCTTCAACCTGACTTAATGACACAACACGATGTCGAAACCTGACGCCAACGGCCAGAATTCCCGGTCATTACCCTCTTTTTTTTATGGACGACGGACAAAACCGTTACCTGCGGTGGAATCTTTATTATCCGCGTTCCGGCCTGTCAGCACCCCTTTTGAACTGGCGCAGTCAAACTATTACCATTTTCCCTTGGCCCAAAGCGAATCCGGCTTCATTCTCCTCGAAGAAGGCGTGGCTTCAGTTTGCTTTGCGGAAAATCAACTGGTGATATCGACGATCCTCGCCCCGGCAATATTGGGATTAATTGATAATTATGGCGTGTTTAACGGGCTCCCGGATAAACGCCACTGTTCTCTGTTTGCTGAGACGGATTTAAGCGGGCGCTGGATAGCGCATCAGGCCGCGGTCAATATCCTGAATGAGAAAAACCTGTGGCAGGAGATGGCCCATATCCTGACGCAGCGGTTGATGGTGTTGAGCATGCGCGAGCAGGAGCTGCTGGGGGTGGACTCTTACCAGATGGTGCGCATCCTGTTAATGGAGCTGGCGGTCTATTCGGAGACGTATCGTAGACAGATCAATGTATTAAGGTTTATCCAGCGGCGTACCAACCTGTCGCGTAGCCGCATTATGTCGATTCTGTCGGAGCTGCGCAAAGGCGGTTATATTATTATCCACCGCGGGGTGTTGATGACTATCGCCCAACCGCTTCCCGCCAATTTTTGAGCCTGGCAGGCGAAGGGCGTGATTTGTCGCCCCCCACCTGCTGGTCCGCTTAGGGCTCAATCGCCGTCAGGTAGTCCAGCCGCAGCGGCTCAGCCAGCAGACGCTCCATCTGCATAACAAACGCCTGAAAATAGGGCATCTCTACATGCGCATCAAGGGCGTCCTGCCCACGCCACGCTTCGCGCATGTAGAAAGTGTCCGGCGCGTCGCGCAGCTGGAAAAGCGCGTAGTCGAGATTGCCCGGCTCCTGTCTCGTCGGCAGGAGCAGCTTCTGCAGGGCCTGGCGCAGCGCGGCCGTTTGGCCTGGTTTCGCCTTGAGCACGGCGAGCAGGGTTATCATCTTAAAATCCCTCCAGCACAATCTTGCCCACCGCGCGTCCGGTTTCCAGCTGGCGATGCGCTTTCTGCAGATTGTCGGCAGTGATGGCGCCGTAGTGTTCGCCGAGGGTGGTTTTGATCGTGTGGTTGTCGATCAGGGCCGCCACGCGGGTCAGCAGCTGATGCTGGGCGATCATGTCATCCGTCTCAAACATTGAGCGGGTGAACATAAATTCCCAGTGCAGGGAGAGGCTTTTGGCTTTCAGCGGCACCACGTCCAGGGTCTCCGGATCATCAATCAGCGCCAGCTTGCCCTGCGGGGCGAGGGCGTCAATCAGCGCGTTGAAGTGCTGGTCGGTGTTGGTCAGGCTGGCGACATGGGTCACCGCGTTGATGCCGATTCGCGCCAGCTCGTCGGCGAGCGGCTTGCTGTGATCGATAACATGGTGCGCGCCCGCCTCGCGGACCCACCGTTGACTCTCCGGACGCGAGGCGGTGCCGATCACCGTCATGGCGGTCAGTTTGCTGGCCAGCTGGGTCAGGATCGAGCCCACGCCGCCCGCCGCGCCGACTATCAGCAGCGTGTCGCCCGCGTTACCGCCTTCCGTGACGCCGAGACGGTGAAACAGCAGCTCCCAGGCGGTGATCGCCGTCAGCGGCAGCGCGGCGGCGGAGGCGTTATCGAGGGTGCGCGGTTTGTGCGCCACCAGGCGCTCATCCACCAGCTGATATTCACTGTTGCTGCCGGCCCGGCCCAGGGCGCCGGCGTACCAGACCTCATCGCCTGGCGCGAACAGCGTCACTTCCTCGCCGACGGACTGCACCACGCCAACGGCGTCCCAGCCCAGCACCCGCGGCGTGTCGCCCTGGAAGCCGGCGCGCACTTTGGTGTCTACCGGATTGACCGAGACCGCCTTCACGGCAACCAGCAGGTCACGCCCGTGGGCGGAGGGGACCGGCAGGTCGATCTCGGTTAAAAAAGGGATATTGTCGCCGTCAGCGGCGGCTTGAGTAATGGCGATAGCTTTCATAACTGCTCCGGTCTGTGAATCGGGTGAATAAAGCGATGACGCGATAGTAGACCGGTGCCGGGAGGGGAAAAACGGGTTAACGGCAATAACAGTTATATGCAGAAAGTGAAAATCAGCCCACCTGATAGAAATCGAGCATCACCCCATCCTGAGTACGCCCGCCAGCGCAGATAAACAGCGAGGTGGTTAGCCAGCTGAGCGCGGGGGTATCAACCTCGAAGGTGGGGACGGTGCGAAAATAGATATCTTCCGGCGGAATAGTGCTAAAAAAGCGCATATCGTCGGCGAACAGTTGGTCATGATAGTGGGCCGGCACCCGGCGGATACCGTTGTTTTCCACGTACACCGTCCCTTCCTCCACCTGCAGGGCATAGCGGGCGGATAGCCTGCATGTGCCGTCGGGCCCGATAATCTGGCTATCGACGCCGCCGGGCAGCACGTGGCCGCGCAGTTGACCCGAGACGCTGCCGCCGAGAATCGGGATCAGCTGGCGCTTGCCGGTCTGCGGACTGCGGGAGACTATCACCGGTTTATCAACCTGGATGGTAATGGAAAAACAGTGTCTCAGTTCGGGGGTCATCATGGCTCTCCTGTTTCGGTTGGCAACGACACGCGGCCTTTGCGTCAGTGTAACGGGTTTGCAGGAGACAAAATAACGCAGGGTTTGGATGAAAATGATTGGCTGAGATGATGGGTTTTGCGACTCAGTTTGGTTGGGCGTGGCAGTGGGCGAGCAGAGGCAAACTGGCGGAAGATCACAGGAGTTGAACCTGCCCGGGACCGCTGGCGGCCCCAACTGGATTTGAAGTCCAGCCACCTCACCGGAGATGACGATCTTCCGCGCCTCGATTGCTACATGGAGGCGGGGCGCATTATAGCTACTTTCAGCCGTTTACCACATACCTGAACGCACTTTTTTACTGTTAAAACTGGACTTTGCAGAACAGTCTGAGACAAATCCGTTCAAAATCCATGAGTTACACTTTTTCATACTCTTTTCAGGCTAACGCGATCGCAAAATACATGAAACATATTCCGATAATGACCTAATTCATCTTCCTGCGGCAAAGGCTGATAAAAAATGTAACCCGTACCCATCTGTGGTGCCGCCAAGGGAATTGTGCCCATATGAAAGATCCTGTTTTGTCCGTCAAAGAGAAAATTGGCTACGGCATCATGGGCGACGGCGCCACCCTCCCCATTATTCTCGCCTTGTTCACCCTCGTTCCGGCGGAGAGGGTTTTTTTATTCCATTTTTGTACAAAAAGTAACATTCATTTCAGTCTGGTGACTCAGGCCGCAGACGCTATTCCTGAACGGTGATAGCGTATGCTGCCGCTGAGAGGAGCCCGCCATGGACTTAGAAAATATCTTTCGTGACGTGAAGCTAAGCAAAACGGAAATGACCGTGCTGCGCTTTATCCAGAACGACCCGGAGCTGTGTATCCGCCAGGGGATCCGCGCCGTGGCGGAGCAGTGCTACAGTAACCCCTCTTCGCTGGTGCGGTTGGCGAAAAAGCTTAAGTTCAGCGGCTGGCTGGAGCTGGTCTATTTCATCAAGTTCAATATCACCATGCCGAAGCTCGATGTCACCAACGATATCGACTATATGAGCATTCAGCCGGCGGAGGCGCTGACGCCGCTGCTGGCAAGCCTCGCGCAGCAGCGCATCCTGATCCACGGCAGCGGTTTTTCGCAGTTGATTGCCCAGTATATTTATAACAAGTTTCTCGTCACTGGGGTGAATGCCAGCCTGGCGCTGTGGCCGGATTACGAAATCCTTGAGCAGAAAAACGCCGCTCGCTTCGACTCCATCTGGATCATTTCTAAATCCGGGCGCAGCAGCTCGGCGCTCAACTGGGTGAAGGCCCTGGAGGGGAAGGAGATCAACCTGGTCTGCTTTACCGGTGATTATCAGAGCCCGCTGGCGCAGGCTGCGGATACGGCGTTTATCATTCACGATCCGCAGAAGTTCGACGATGATATTTACTGGAGCAACCCGTTTTTCGGCTACTGCATCCTAGGCTTTGAGCGGCTACTGAAGATGTGGTTTACCCGCGCACCTGGCAATAGGTAGCTCCGCTAAGCGCAGTGCCGCCGGGCAATATATCAGGCGCCGCGCCGCCATGTTGCCGGGTGGCGGCTGCGCCTTACCCGGCCTACGCCTCCAGGTCCGGTCAGTGATTTACCGCCAGGCGGCGAACTGCTTATCGTCGAGATAAGCTTCGACCAGGGTTTTCGCCAGCGACCAGGAACCGATCAGCGGGTGCGCCATCAGCGCCCGCACCGCCAGCGACTTATCCTGCTGCAGGATCGCCGCTACCGCCAGCCGCTCATACTCTTTCACGCAGGAAATCATATTCTTCTGCGCCGTCGGCACCTTCGTCGGCGTGACCGGCTTGAGGCCCTCCCGGCTCAGGTCGCAGCTGATCTCAATCACGTCGTCAGGGCGCAAAAAGTCGAGCGTGCCATTATTCTGGATCGACACCACGATCCGCTTGGTGGTGGTGCTGTTCACCGCTTCCAGAATATCCAGCGCCACCCCGGCATAGCCGCCGGTGTCCGGCTCTTCGATAAACTGCCGCAGCGTCAGCGGCTCGCGGGTATGAAATTTCTCCTGCCGGGATTCGTTCTGCATATAGCTGTTTTCCCGGCGCAGGTAGTGCTGCATCCAGATATTGAAGGCGGCTTCCGGCTGCGTTCTGGCATCCACGGTGCGCAGCGCCTGGCGCATCTCCTGATTGATACGGGCGATCTGCTCCCCGCGCGTTTCGCCTGCCCCCTGAATCGCCTTCAGCGCCTCGTCGCGATAGTAGTAATAATAGAGATATTCGTTGAGTAACTGGTTATCGCACAGCCGCACCAGCTCGGGTGAGAAGTACTGCATCGCGGTCTTCTGGTACAGCGCCGGGCTGGCGATCAGCCGCTCGGTCACCGCTTCCCCGCGCACGGTGAAGTGGGTAAACCAGGAGAAATGGTTCAGCCCATAGCATTCCACGCTCAGGTCGCGCTCCTCACAGCCGAGGATCGCCGGCAGTTCACGAATCAGCTCGGAAGGCGCATCGCAGATCCCATAGACCCGACGCTTAAAGCCGGACTTGACGATCGCTTCCGTCACCAGGCCTGACGGGTTGGTAAAGTTAAACAGAATGGCGTCTTCGGCGGCATGGGCTTCGATCAGCCGGCAATAGTCGAGGATCGCCGGGATCGAGCGCATGGCCATCGCGAAGCCGCCGGCGCCGGTGGTCTCCTGGCCGAGGGTGTTATGTTGCAGCGCAATGCGCTCGTCGCGAATGCGGCTTTCATCGCCGCCGACCCGCAGGGTGGTAATAATATAATTGGCGTTTTGCAGCGCCGCGACCGGGTCGGTGGTGGTCGTGAAATGAATATCCGGGCGAATGGTCGTAAATACATAGCGGGCAATTTCGCCGAATATCGCCAGATTATCCGCAGAGTTATCGAGAAAAACCACCTCCGTTAAACCAATGCGGTGAGCATTATAGGCCAGAGATTTCGCTAAAAATGCAGAGCGAACGCCGCCCCCGCCTAATACGGTTAATTTCATACAAACTCCTCATTAATTTTCTGCTAACCAGTTATCAACCCGGGAACGTACCTGTCCCACTTTTACGCCATAAATAACCTGAACTTCATTACGATTGCGCACCACGCCGTTGGCGCCAGTATTTTTTAATTGCGCGTCATCAACTTGCGCCATATCGCGCACGGCTACGCGCAGACGTGTAAAACAATTATCGACGGAGAGAATATTCTCCTTGCCCCCGAGGCCGCGGATAATGTCATCGGTAACCGACTGCGGCTGTGCGACTTTCTGGCGGTACTCCGCTTTGCTGTAGAGCTTCACGTTCTCGTCATCTTCCCGGCCCGGCGTTTTCAGATTCAGCTTCACCACCAGGGTGCGGAAAATCACGTAGTAGACGGCGAACTGGCCGATCCCGATAAGGACATATCCCGGCCAGCGCGTTAAGGAGACCGGCAGCGGCAGGTTATAGATCAGAAATTCGATCAGGCCCGATGCGCCCCAGGGGCGTACGGTGAAGAGGTCGCAAATGGCCTGCGAGGCGGCGGTTAACGTCGCATGGATCACCCACAGCAGCGGCGAGACAAACAAAAAGGTGAACTCAATCGGCTCGGTGATGCCGGTCAGCATGGAGGTGATAATCGCCGGCAGCAGAATCGCCTTAGCCATTACTTTTTTCTCCGGCTTCGCGGTGTGGTAGAACGCCAGCGAGGCGCCGGCGAGGCCGAAGATAGTGGTCATCCCTTGCTGTGAGAAGCGTAGGGCCTCATTCATCACCGGGGTCAGATCCGGGTGGCGCATATAGGCGAGGAAAATGGCCTGGGTACCCGAAACCACCTGGCCGTCCACGTTCAGGGTGCCGCCAATCTGGGTGAGCTGGAAGGGGGACCAGACAAAATGGTGCAGGCCGGTCGGGATAAGAAATTTTTCAAAGAAACCATAGACGAAGACCCCGGCGACCCCGGCATTTTTCATAAAGCCGGTGAGGGCGGAGATGCCGTGGGTCATAAACGGCCAAATCCAGGTAAAGGCGATGGCGTAGAAGATAACCACCGGCGTCATCGCCACCAGCGTCAGCTTGGCGCCGCCGTACATCGACAGCGCGCCGGGCAGGTCAATGGTAGAGACTTTATTGTGCACCCACGCGATGGTGCAGCCGAGAATAATGCCAAGGAAAACGCCCATATCCACCACCACAAAGCCCAGCAGCTGGGTTTGCCCGGTGCCATAATATTCACCGTTAATTTTTTCGGCGAGTCCGTGGGTGTGTTCCAGCCAGGAGTGGTTGGCGCCAAGAAACATAATGAAGCACATCACCGCAACCAGCGCGACTTCGGTTTTTTTATCTTTTGCCAGACCATAGCTAATGCCGACGCAAAATAATAAGCCGAGGTTGCCAAATAAAGGCCAAAAGGTGTCGCCGAGCATCTGCCCAAGCTGGTGCAGGAAACTGGTTTCAGCAATTAATGTCGGATTAGTTAATACTGAACTGAGGGCCAGAATTAAGCCAATGACCGGCAAGAACAATACGGCGCCGATCATGGCCCGGGAGAATTTTTGCATATTCTCCAGAATACGCTGACGTATTTCAGGCATGATTGATCCTTTTATATTTTTGTAGGGACAGGGAGCGGTTTTTTATCGACTTCCAGTATTTTGGTTATAGCAACTCTGATATTTGAAGGGAACCAGTAGCGGTAAATAGGCACAGATAGCCGCTTATTGCACACAGGTTTCAGAATGCCTGCAGACCCTCTCCCTGACAGGGAGAGGGCGTAGCCAGAGCGGCGTTTTTGCTGAGAAGCCTTCCCTCTCCCGTGGGGGAGAGGATGATGGGATATCGCTATGGCGTGACGGGAGCGGGCGCTGGCGCGGCGGGGGCGGTATTGACCTCGCCGTTGCGCATCGTTTGCGCCACCTGCTGTTTCTCCATGTTCACGGCGCTAAGCTGTGCGTTGACCGTCGGCTTGAGCGGGGCATCGGCCTGCACGCTGCCGCTGGCGGTCAGCTGGAGATTGCCATCCCCGCTGATGGGGAGCGAAGGCCAGCCCCAGGCCTGCAGAATATTCAGCGGCACGCCGCGGCCGTTCAAGCTCAGATTGACCTGGCGCTGCGGCAGCTGGGATACCGCGGCGGTAGCCTGCAGGATACCGCGCTCGGTGAACGCGCTGAGCTCAGTGATATTGAGCGTCGACGCCGTGGCGCTCAGCTTGAGTGAAGGGCGGCGCACGTCAATTCGGTTAAAGGTTGCCGCCGCGGCGTTCAGCGTCGCACTACCGTTCCACACCCCCCAGCTGCCGTTTTTCACCAGCTGAAGCTCGCCGCCATAGCCATCGAGAGCGGTAATTTGCCATGGGAAGGCAGGGTCCACATCGATGATCAGGTTGCGGCTGGCGCTGAATTTTTTCAGCGTCAGGCTTTGCAGCCAGGCCGGCAGCGGCGTCATCCACAGCGGCTTCCAGTTCGCCGGCAGCGTGTACTCCAGCCCGGCGAAGGCGGTGTCGTCGAGCACCAGCGCGTTACCGGCGCGCAGCCAGTTGCCGGAGGTTCGCACCATGCCGCCCTCCCAGCGCGAGGAGAACTGGCGCAGGGCAATACCCTGGGGTGAAAATTCGGCATTCACGATCGGGTCGAAAAAGTGCAGCGAGCCGTAGATAAATTCGCTGGCATTCATCGACAGCGTGCCGTCCTGGCTCTGCCAGTCGCCGTGACTGAGCGTCAGGTTGCGCAGGTTCAGGTCGAGGTCGGTTACCGCCCAGTCCGGCCCCTGCAGGCGGGCGTCGGTGATATCCAGGCGGCCAATCTGCAGAGAGGGGACCGTGGTTAACGGCGCGAAAAAGTCTGCCAGCGAGGCGGCGCTCTGCAGTCGGATCTCATTTAGCTGAAGGTTATCCACCAGCCAGCTGCCGTCGGCGCTGCGTTTCGCATTGCCGGTTAAGGTGCCGCGGGCGACATCGGCGCCGAGGGTGGAGAGGGTGACTTCGCCCTGATCAATCTTGCCCTGAATCAGGACGTTGCTGGCTTCGACGCCGTTGAGCGTCATTGAACCCGCGCTCATCTGGATCTGCGCCGTTTTCCCCAGCACATTGCCTGCCTCCGGCGCCCATGGGCTGACGCCGCCGGTGACGCGCTGCGCGCTGAGCGCCCAGCCGGTTTCCGGACTATTGAAAGCCATATTGCGCAACATCAGCCGGTCGGCAGCGAACGGCAGGTCGGCAGAGTGGGGGGACAGATTCAGGGTGCCGTCGTTAAGGACAATCTCATCCGCATGCAGCGGGTCGCTAAACTGGCGGGTGCTGAAACCAATATCGACCGTTTTCGCCACCAAGGTTGCCGGCTTGCCTTCCCGGCCAAAGGCGACGTTTTGCAACTGCACATGCAGAGGGGAGGAGAAATCATGATCCATCGCATCGAAGGAGACCTGCCAGCCGGTGCCATTGCTGAGCCAGGCGCTGGCCTGGCGGGCGCCCCAGTGGGTTTGCAGCAGGAACCACGCGCCAACCATGACGAGCAGCAGAGCGACTAGCAGCCAGAGAATCAGCTTTCCAAGAAATTTCATGGTCTTCCATTCTGTGAGATGCACATAACCGTGTTATGCCCGATTTAGGCGCACTTCTCAAGGCAGGCGTGGTTTATTTCCGTGACGGAGCAGGCGGTGGAGGACAACAGGGGGAGCGTCCCGGCCGATGGCACGACCGGGGGCGCGTTAAATCAGGCTTTTTCCGGCGGGAAAATTAAATTCAGAACAATCGCCGTGATACCGCCGGCGGCGATGCCGGAGGAGAGCAGATTCTTCAGCCAGTCCGGCGCGAACTGCAGGATCAACGGCTGTTGCGACACGCCGAGGCCCACCGCCAGCGACAGGGCGATAATCAGGATCGCCCGGCGATTCAGCGGCTCGCGGGAGACGATGCGCACGCCGGACGCGGCGATGGTGCCGAACATCACCAGCGTGGCGCCGCCGAGCACCGGCTCAGGGATATGCTGTACGAAACCGCTCACCGCCGGGAACAGCCCGAGGACGATCAGCATCAGCGCTACCACAAAGCCGACGTAGCGGCTGGCGACGCCTGTCAGCTGGATCACGCCGTTGTTCTGGCCGAAGCAGGAGTTCGGGAAGGTGTTGAAGACCGCGGAAACAAAGGAGTTGAGGCCGTTAGCCAGCACGCCGCCTTTCAGGCGTTTCATATACAGCGGACCGGAGACCGGCTGCTCGGAGACATCGGAGGTGGCGGTGATATCGCCGATGGTTTCCAGGGAGGTGATCATAAACACCAGCATCAGCGGCAGCAGCAGGCTCCAGTCGATGCCGAGGCCATAGTACAGCGGCGTCGGAACGGTGATGAGGCTGCTGTTGGTCGGGGCGGTGTTGGCCGGCAGCATATCGAGGAACCACGCCGCCAGATAGCCCGCCGCCATGGCAATCACCAGCGAAGCGATGCGCAAATAGGGATTACGCTGGCGGTTGAGAATGATGATCAGCGCCAGCACGATGCCCGCCAGCAGCAGGTTCTTCGGCGCGCCGAAGGTGTGGTCGGCCATCGCCGCGTAGCCGCCGCCGATGGAGGTCAATCCGACCTGAATCAGCGACAGGCCGATAATCATCACCACCACGCCGGAGACCAGCGGGGTAATGATGCGACGCGCCAGATGCAGGACGCGGGAAAGGACCATTTCCGTGCAGCTGGCCAGCATCAGGGTGCCGAACAGGGCGGCCATCATTGTCGGGACGTCGGCGCCGCCGGTTTTCAGCGCGGTGCCGCCCATGATGAGCGGGGCGACAAAGTTGAAGCTGGTGCCCTGGATGGAGAGCAGTCCGGAACCGACCGGGCCCCAGGCTTTGATCTGAATAATGGAGGCCACGCCCGAGGCGAACAGCGACATGCTGATGATATGTTGAGTATCTTGCGCCGGGAGACCGAGAGCCTGGCAGATTAACAGCGCCGGGGTGATCACCGCGACAAACATCGCCAGCAGGTGCTGGAAGGCGGCGAACAGGGTTTGCGGTAGCGGTGGGCGATCTTCGAGGCGGTAGATTAATTCGCTGGCTGGTTTATGCGCAACCGGTTGCGCATTTTCTGACTCTGCGGTGTTAACGGACATCACAAGCAATCCCAAGGTGGCAAAGCGGGAATTTTATCGGACTGTAGACCAAAAGCAAACGTTTGCCAGCGTTTGCTCATAAAAATTTATGCCGTGAATATGCGCAACGAGATAATTAACATTTTGTATGCTAAATCGCATCATTCAGGATACAAAATATGTTTTTCTGTCATTTTTTCCGCCGTTCTGCGTAAAATCCCCCTCTGACTCCTCATGATGAGAAGCTAAAGACACCAGGAATATCGTCGCGTGTGAATGGATCATGCGCCATAAGGAGCTTTTTATGTTTCATCTCGATACCTTATCGACGCTCGTTGCCGCAACGCTTGTGCTGTTACTCGGCAGAAAACTCGTCCAAACCGTTCCCCTCCTCAAGCAATACACCATTCCTGAACCTGTTGCCGGCGGTCTGCTGGTGGCGCTGGCGCTGCTGGTGCTGAAAAAAAGTATGGATATCGAAATTGATTTCGATATGAGCCTCAAAGATCCGCTGATGCTGGCGTTCTTCGCCACCATCGGGCTTAACGCCAACCTCGCCAGCCTGCGGGCGGGCGGCAAGGTGCTGGGTACCTTCCTGATTGTGGTGGTTGGTCTGCTGCTGCTGCAGAACGCCCTCGGTATCGGCATGGCGAAGCTGCTGGGGCTGGATCCGCTGATGGGTCTGCTGGCTGGCACTATCACCCTTTCCGGCGGCCACGGCACCGGCGCGGCGTGGAGCAAGCTGTTCATTGAGCGCTATGGTTTTGCCAATGCCACGGAGGTGGCGATGGCCTGCGCGACCTTCGGCCTGGTGCTCGGCGGTCTGATCGGCGGCCCGGTGGCGCGTTACCTGGTGAAGCACTCTTCCTCTCCTGACGGGACGCCGGACGATCAGGTGGCGCCGACCGCCTTTGAAAAGCCGGACGTGGGGCGGGTGATCACGTCGCTGGTGCTGATCGAGAGTATCGCCCTGATCGCCATCTGTCTGACGCTGGGCAAGGTGGTTGCGCAACTGCTGGCGGGCAGCGTCTTTGAGCTGCCGACCTTCGTCTGCGTGCTGTTTATCGGCGTGATCCTTAGCAACAGCCTGGCGCTGGCGGGGTTGTATCGGGTGTTCGATCGCGCGGTGTCGGTGCTGGGCAACGTCAGCCTGTCGCTGTTCCTCGCCATGGCGCTGATGAGCCTCAAACTGTGGGAGTTGGCCTCCCTGGCGCTGCCGATGATTATTATCCTGGCGGTCCAGGCGTTGGCGATGGCGCTGTATGCGGTATTCGTCACCTACCGGATGATGGGCAAAAACTACGATGCCGCGGTGCTGGCGGCGGGCCACTGTGGGTTTGGTCTGGGGGCAACGCCGACGGCGATTGCCAATATGCAGGCGATTACCGACCGTTTTGGCCCGTCGCACATGGCCTTCCTGGTGGTGCCGATGGTGGGGGCGTTCTTTATCGATATCGTCAACGCGCTGGTGATTAAGCTGTTTCTGCTGCTGCCGGTGTTTGGCTGATAAAAACCCGGAGGCGGTGCGCTACCTGATTATGCGGTCTGCGGGCTGTGTAGCCCGGGTAAGGCGTTTACGCCGCAACCCGGGGATACCCCGGGATTTATGCGTTGGCGCGGCTTCTCCCCGGCTCGCGCTGCGCTTAGCCGGGCTACGGGGTGTGCGGCCTGCTGGTTGTATCCCGGCCAAGGCGTTTACGCCGCCAGCCGGGAATACCTCAACAATCTTACGCTTCGTCGTGCTCTTCCCACGCCAGGGCGCGTTTCACCGCTTTCTTCCAGCCGCTGTAGCGATAGTTGCGCTCGGTGGTTTCAATTCCCGGACGGAACTCGCGCTCGATCACGGCTTTCTCCTGCAGCTCATCCAGATTCTGCCAGAAGCCGACCGCCAGCCCGGCCAGATAGGCGGCGCCCAGGGCTGTGACTTCGCGCACTTCCGGACGCTCCACACGGGTGCCGAGGATATCGGACTGGAACTGCATCAGGAAGTTGTTGGCCACCGCGCCGCCGTCCACGCGCAGGGCGTGCAGACGGATACCGGAGTCAGCCTGCATTGCTTCCAGCACGTCGCGGGTCTGATAGGCGATGGACTCCAGCGTCGCACGGATAATGTGGTTCGAGTTCACGCCGCGGGTGAGGCCGAAAATCGCGCCGCGGGCATACGGGTCCCAGTAAGGCGCGCCAAGACCGGTGAACGCGGGCACGACATACACGCCGTTGGTGTCCTTCACTTTGGTGGCGAAGTACTCGGAGTCGAACGCATCGCTGATGAGCTTCATCTCGTCGCGCAGCCACTGAATGGAGGCGCCAGCCATAAACACCGCCCCTTCCAGAGCGTAGTTCACCTCGCCGCGCGGACCGCAGGCGATGGTGGTCAGCAAACCGTGAGTGGAGGTCACCGCTTTTTCGCCGGTGTTCATCAGCATAAAGCAGCCGGTGCCATAGGTATTTTTCGCCATCCCTTCCTTGACGCACAGCTGGCCGAACAGGGCCGCCTGCTGGTCACCGGCGATCCCGGCGATAGGAATACGGGTCCCGCCTTTACCACCGATGTTAGTCTGGCCGTACACTTCGGACGACTTGCGCACTTCCGGCAGCATGGCGCGCGGAATATCCAGCGCGTCGAGCATCTTGTCGTCCCAGTCCAGGTCGTGGATGTTGAACAGCATGGTGCGCGAGGCGTTGGTGTAGTCGGTGACGTGCACGCGACCCTGGGTCATCTTCCAGATAAGCCAGGTGTCCACGGTGCCAAACAGCAGCTCACCGCGCTTCGCACGCTCACGGGAACCTTCGACATGGTCGAGGATCCATTTCACCTTGGTGCCGGAGAAGTAGGGGTCCACCACCAGGCCAGTGGCCTTGCGGATATACTCCTCCATCCCGTCACGCTTGAGCTGCTCGCAGATCTCTGCGGTGCGGCGGCACTGCCAGACGATGGCGTTATAGATCGGTTTGCCGGTCTCACGCTCCCACACCACCACGGTCTCACGCTGGTTGGTGATACCGATGGCCGCGATCTGATCGGAGTTGATATCCGCTTTGGCCAGCGCTTCGACCAGCGTCGAGCTTTGGGACGCCCAGATTTCCATCGGGTCGTGTTCGACCCAGCCTGGCTTAGGATAAATTTGTTCGAATTCTCGCTGGGAGACGCTGACGATATTGGCATCATGATCCATCACAACGGCCCGGGAGCTG
The DNA here is from genome assembly GCF_040064755.1 of Klebsiella sp. GB_Kp056. NCBI lineage: Bacteria > Pseudomonadati > Pseudomonadota > Gammaproteobacteria > Enterobacterales > Enterobacteriaceae > Klebsiella > Klebsiella sp. GB_Kp056. Next base: position 41,505 of record NZ_JBEAJA010000041.1, read on the forward strand.
GTAGTGCCCTGGTCAAGCGCAACGATATATTTTTTGTCGGTCATAGTCGGTGTCCCGTAGTCAGATTACAGCGAAGCTTTATGTTGAGTGGTGGAAGAGGAGGGGCTCTGTTGCTCTTCGTCCACGCAGGTGTCGCAAGGCAGGTGGCGGCCAATCAGCTTACGATAGCTGAACGCGCCCAGCGCCGCGCCGACCACCGGTGCGCACAGCGGCACCAGGAAATAAGGTATATCTTTGCCGCCGGTGAAGGCGACATCACCCCAGCCGGCCAGCCAGGCGAAGGCTTTCGGGCCGATATCACGCGCCGGGTTCATGGCGAAGCCGGTCAGCGGGCCCATGGAGGCGCCAATCACCGCGATGAGCAGGCCGATCAGCAGCGGCGCCAGCGGACCGCGCGGCACGCCGTTGCCATCGTCGGTCAGCGCCAGGATGACGCCCATCAGGATAGCGGTAATCACCATCTCTACCGCGAAGGCCTGCACAAAATTGATATGCGGGTTCGGGTAAGTGGAGAAGATGCCAGCCAGATCAAGGCTCTCCACGCTGCCGCGTACCATATGGTGGGTGGTTTCATAATCGAGGAAAAGATTGTAATAAAGCCCGTAAACTAATGCCGCAGCGCAAAAGGCGCCAGCGAATTGCGAAATAATAAAAGGAACCACTTTGCGGCCATCGAAGCAGGCGAACAGCCAGAGCGCGATGGTCACCGCAGGGTTGAGGTGCGCACCGGATACCCCGGCGGTCAGGTAGATCGCCATGGCGACGCCCAGACCCCAGATGATGCTGATTTCCCATTGTCCGAAGCTGGCTCCCGCGACCTTGAGCGCAGCCACGCACCCAACGCCGAAAAAGATCAACAACCCGGTACCGAGGAACTCTGCGATGCACTGGCCTTTTAAGGTTGATGTTTGGCTCATAATCGAATCCTGAAGCGTGATGATGATTATTGTATGTAGGGTGGTCACAGACGACCATATTGCCATGTAGGCATAGTGTTAATTTATCGTTAACGAGCAAAAACGAGAAATATCGAACTTCAAATGTGTGTACCACGTCAAGAAAATGAGCGTTTTCGCGCCATTCGCGCGCATTGAGCGCGCTGCCGGAGCGTTTCACCTCGCATTTTGTTAACCATAAAATTAACAATGGCTCATGAAGTACGAGCGAACTGCGCTGAAAGTACCAGGTAAAGACTGAAAAGTGTTGCAAACCGCAATCTGCGCGGCTTGCCGCTGGACAGGGGAGGCGGGGATTCATACAATCGACGATAACACCGCTATGTGCGCTAATTTTCGTTAAGGCGGGACCGCGTATACGAAACACCAGTTTCTATCAACGCCTTGCAAGTTCAGGAGAGGTATGACGATGTCATTAGAAGTGTTTGAGAAATTAGAATCTAAGGTTCAGCAGGCGATTGATACCATCACTCTGTTGCAGATGGAAATCGAAGAGCTGAAAGAAAAGAACAACACCCTGGCGCAGGAAGTTCAGAGCGCGCAGCATGGTCGTGAAGAGCTGGAGCGCGAAAACAGCCAGCTGAAAGAGCAGCAGCAGGGCTGGCAGGAGCGTCTGCAGGCGCTGCTGGGCCGCATGGAAGAAGTCTAATCGCTTCGCGCCCTCTCCCGCCAGGGAGGGGGTGTTCCTTATCCCTTCCTTTATTCTCGCAAGTTATAGCCAATCTTTTTTTATTCTTTAATCATTGAATCGCTTTCTGGCACGCTTAGCCCATCACAACACGACATAAAGAGAGCGGTGCGATGAATAAGTGGGGCGTAGGGTTAACTCTGTTGCTGGCATCCGCCAGCGTTCTGGCAAAAGACATTCAGCTATTAAACGTATCTTATGATCCAACGCGCGAGCTGTACGAACAGTACAACAAAGCGTTCAGCGCGCACTGGAAGCAGGAGACCGGCGACAACGTGGTGATCCGCCAGTCGCACGGCGGCTCCGGCAAGCAGGCGACCTCGGTGATTAACGGTATTGAAGCGGATGTGGTTACGCTGGCGCTGGCCTACGACGTCGACGCGATCGCCGAGCGCGGCCGTATCGATAAAAACTGGCTGAAGCGCCTGCCGGATAACTCCGCGCCCTATACTTCCACCATCGTGTTCCTCGTCCGTAAGGGCAATCCGAAACAGATCCATGACTGGAACGACCTGATCAAACCGGACGTGTCGGTCATTACCCCGAACCCGAAAAGCTCCGGCGGCGCTCGCTGGAACTACCTGGCGGCCTGGGGCTATGCCCTGCATCAGAACCATGGCGACCAGGCGAAAGCCCAGGAGTTCGTCAAGGCGCTGTATAAAAACGTGGAAGTGCTGGACTCCGGCGCGCGCGGTTCGACCAATACCTTCGTAGAACGCGGGATCGGCGATGTGCTGATCGCCTGGGAAAACGAAGCGCTGCTGGCGACCAACGAACTGGGCAAAGACAAGTTTGAAATCGTGACTCCGAGTGAGTCGATTCTGGCTGAGCCGACCGTTTCGGTGGTCGATAAAGTCGTGGATAAGAAAGGCACCCGCCAGGTGGCGGAAGCGTACCTGAAGTATCTCTACTCGCCGGAAGGCCAGGAGATTGCGGCGAAGAACTTCTACCGTCCGCGCGATCCGAACGTGGCGAAGAAATATGCTAATGAATTCCCGAAACTGAAGCTGTTCACCATCGATCAGGAGTTCGGCGGCTGGACGAAAGCGCAGAAAGCGCACTTCTCCAACGGCGGCACCTTCGACCAGATTAGCCAGCGTTAAACCTCTCCAGCCCCGCTCCGGCGGGGCTTGCTGCCATCGCCCTGCAGTGGCTGTGCTTGCGCAGGCCTACAGGCTGCCAGCGTAGCCCGGGCAACGCGCCAGACGCCATCCGGAAAAGCGCCCCGCCCGTCATCTGTTTTCATTTAGTCATCAAATTACGTTACTCTTCCGCTTCAGGCTTAACAGGGAATGAAAATGAGAAGAGTAAGATACTTTTTGCTGGCGCTGCTGGTGGCGATCCTCGCGGCGCTGGCCGGCGGCTACTATTGGCTGCACTCTGGCAACCCGGACGCGTTGCGCAAGATTGTTCTGCAGCAGTGCGTTCCCCATCAGCAACAGCAGCAAAACCCGTCGCCGTGCGCCGAAGTGAACCTCAAGGGCGGCTATGTGCTGTTTAAAGACCGTAACGGCCCGCTGCAGTATTTGCTGATGCCGACCTACCGCATTAACGGCACCGAAAGCCCGCTGCTGTTGGATCCGCTGACGCCCAACTTCTTCTGGCAGGCCTGGCAGGGGCGTGAAATCATGAGCCAGCGCCACGGCGCGCCGGTTCCGGATAACGCGGTATCGCTGGCAATCAACTCGCGCAGCGGACGCACACAAAACCATTTCCATATTCATATCTCTTGCCTGCACCCCGATGTGCGCGCGCAGTTAGATAAGGATGCGGCGGCGATCAGCAGCCGCTGGCTGCCGCTACCGGGTGGGCTTGAGGGCCATGAATACCTGGCGCGCCGGGTGACGGAGGCGGAGCTGGCCCAGCGCAGCCCATTCCTGATGCTGGCGGAAGAGGTGCCGGAGGCGCGTCAGCATATGGGACGCTTCGCGCTGGCGATGGCCCAGCAGAGCGACGGCTCGCTGGTGCTGCTGGCGACGGAGCGTAACCTGCTCTCCCTGAACCGGGCGTCGGCGGAAGAGATTCAGGATCATCGCTGCGCCATCCTTAACGCAAACCACTAGTTCTGGCGTTTACCTGTCTTACCTGTCGTCGTATTCTTGCTGAAAAAAACGACAGGAGACAGGCATGTCGCTCTGGCTTACCCACCCGCTGTTCCTCCCTTCACTGATTGTCGGCGTCACCATTGTGCTCTGGGCAACATCGCTGCTGCCGGAGTTTATCACCGCGCTGCTGTTTTTCGCTGCGGCAATGATGGCGAAAATCTCCCCGCCGGAGGTGATCTTTGGCGGCTTTGCCTCCTCGGCCTTCTGGCTGGTGTTCAGCGGCTTTGTGCTCGGCATCGCGATCCGTAAAACCGGGCTGGCGGACCGGGCGGCGCAGGCGTTGTCGGCGCGGCTAACCGACTCCTGGCCGCGGATGGTCGCCAGCGTGGTACTCCTGAGCTACGCCCTGGCGTTCGTGATGCCTTCCAACATGGGGCGCATCGCGCTGCTGATGCCGATCGTGGCGGCGATGGCCCGCCGGGCGGGCATTGCCGACGGTAGCCGCGGCTGGTTCGGCCTGGCGCTGGCGGTGGGATTCGGCACCTTTCAGCTGTCGGCGACCATTCTGCCCGCCAACGTGCCGAATCTGGTGATGAGCGGCGCGGCGGAAGGCTCGTACGGTATCCACCTGAATTATGTCCCCTATTTACTGCTGCATACGCCGGTGCTTGGCTGGCTGAAAGGGGCGGCGCTGGTGGCGCTAATCTGCTGGCTGTTTCCTGGTAAGCCGCATCCGCCGCGCGACCTGGCGCCGCTGCCGGCGATGAGCCGCGACGAGAAGCGTCTGGCGTGGCTGCTGGCGGTGGTCCTCACGCTGTGGGTGACCGAGAGCTGGCACGGCGTTGGCCCAGCGTGGACCGGCCTGGCGGCGGCGGTGGTAACGCTGCTGCCGCGGGTGGGCTTTATCAGCGGCGAGGAGTTTGCCAGCGGCGTGAATATGCGCACCTGCATCTACGTCGCCGGGATTCTGGGGCTGGCGATCACCGTCACCCAAACCGGGATTGGCGGCGTGGTGGGCAATGCGCTGCTGGAAGTGATGCCCCTGGATAAAGACAATCCTTTCACCAGCTTTCTCGCTCTGACCGGGATAACCAGCGCGCTGAACTTTATTATGACCGCCAACGGCGTGCCGGCGCTCTACACCACGTTTGCCCAGAGCTTTGCCGACGCCACCGGCTTCCCGTTGCTGAGCGTAATTATGATTCAGGTGCTGGGCTATTCCACGCCGCTGCTGCCGTATCAAGCGTCGCCGATCGTGGTCGCGATGGGGTTAGGCAAGGTCCCGGCGAGGGCGGGGATGCTGCTGTGTCTGGCGCTGGCGGCGGTGAGCTATTTGATTTTGCTGCCGCTGGACTACGCCTGGTATCAGCTGTTGGGGAAACTGTAGCGGCAAAAAAAGCCCGGCTTGCGCTGTGCGAAGCCGGGCTTCAGAGATTTATCAGTCATCCCGGTCGCGTGTCGCCGCCGGGAAAAGCGGATTAGGCTTTTTTCGCCGCTTCTGCAGCTTTCACGATCACCGCGAAAGCGTCTGCTTTCAGGGAAGCGCCGCCAACCAGCGCGCCGTCGATGTCCGGCTGGGTGAACAGCTCTGCTGCGTTGCCAGCGTTAACGGAACCGCCGTACTGGATGATCACTTGCTCAGCGATTTTGGCGTCAGCTTTAGCAATGTGGTCACGGATGAATTTGTGCACCGCCTGAGCCTGAGCCGGGGTCGCGGATTTGCCGGTACCGATAGCCCATACGGGTTCGTAAGCGATAACCACACCTTCGAAAGCGGCAGCGCCCTGCGTTTTCAGTACCGCGTCGATCTGACGCGCGCAAACTTCTTCCGTTTTGCCCGCTTCGTTTTCCGCTTCGGTTTCACCGATGCACAGTACCGGAGTCAGACCCTGCTCTTTCAGCACGGCGAATTTCTTCGCGATCAGCTCGTCGGATTCTTTGTGGTAGGTACGACGCTCGGAGTGGCCGATGATGATGTACTGCGCGCCGATATCTTTCAGCATTTCGGCGGAGGTTTCACCGGTGAAAGCGCCGGACAGGTTCACGTCAACGTTCTGCGCGCCCAGGTGGATGTGGCTGCCTTCTGCCGCACGCTTAGCCAGGTCCAGATACATTTCCGGCGGGGCGATGGCAACTGCACAGCCGCTTACGCCAGCCAGCTCGGTACGCAGGTTCGCAACCAGTTCGTTTACCATGTGGCGGCTGCCGTTCAGTTTCCAGTTACCCATCACTAAAGGATGTCGCATTTTAATTCTCCACGCTACTTAAGCGAATTAAGGAATATAGCCGCCCCCAGAGGGCAGCATGGTCTGTGAAACAGTATAGAGACTCGTCACTGGAAAGGCTTTGCTTTTTGTCATTTATTGTTACCTTCCAGCGTTTCAGATAGCGCCAGCTTAATCGGTTCAATAGCGAAGGTCAGACCCTTTTCGCCATGATCTGCCACCACATAGCGCACGGCGCCCTCGGTGTCGGCGAAGTAGCGTTTGCCTTTGCCGGCGGTCAGGAGTTTCTGCAGTTTTTGCTGGCTCTGCGCCGGGCTAAGGGTGGGCACGAAGGCGCGGATCATGGCGCTCATATACTCCAGCGCTTTGGCCTTCGCCGCTTTTTGCTCCGGCCCCTGGATCGGTAGCCAGGTGATCTGCATGGATTTGATCTTCAGCGTGCCGCGCTCCAGCGCGGTGGAGGCATAGAGATTTTCGTTTATCTTGCTGGCGGCGCGGGTCAGGTTAGCCCGATCGCGGCTGGTTGATATGGAACGGAATTCATTCAGAGGCAGCTTCGGGTTATCGGCGTTAAATTTTTCCCGGAACTGGCTGATCGACAAGTCAAAGCTCGGCGCGCCGGCGAGCAGGTAGGGGGCAGCGGTCGTCGATTCGCTTTCTGCGGACAACGCGTGCGGGCCGACGGCAAGGCCCATCAGCCCACTGAAACACAAGATTGTCCACTTCTTCATGCCCGTCGTTCCTTTTTTTGCCTGCTGACGATTAAATCGGGAAGCGCGGCGCTTGTCAAAAAGTCACGACGCCAGGGTAAACTACGCAGACGATGATGATAAGGAAAAACGCATGACCCTACAGCAGTGGTTATTCTCAATTAAAGGGCGCATTGGCCGCCGCGATTTCTGGATCTGGATTGCCATCTGGCTGGTGACCATGAGCGCTCTGTTCACCCTGGCAGGGAGCAATCTGCTTAATCTGCAGACGGCGGCGTTTATTATCGTCTGCCTGCTGTGGCCGACGGCGGCGGTGGTGGTGAAGCGACTGCACGATCGCGGCAAATCCGGACTGTGGGCGCTGCTGATGATTTTGGCGTGGATGCTGCTGGCGGGGAACTGGGCGATGCTGCCGCAGGTCTGGCAGTGGGGCGTCGGGCGCTTTGTGCCGACGCTGATTATCGTCATGATGCTGATCGACCTGGGGGCGTTTGTCGGCACCCAGGGCGAGAATAAGTTCGGCAAGGAGACCCAGGACGTGCGCTGGAAAGCAGACGCCTGATTACCAGTAATGCTCCGCCGTCATGTGGCCCGGCCGGCGACGCAGATGTTTGGTCATCTGCCGGGTCTCTTTTAACAGCTGTTGGGTATCGCGCACCATCTGCGGGTTGCCGCACAGCATCACATGGCTGGTGTCGTTGGTCATCGGCAGGCCGACCGCCTCCTCCAGCGCCCCGGTTTCAATCAGGAACGGCACCCGGCCGGTCAGCGAGCCTGCCACGGTTTCGCGACTGACCACCGTCTGGATGCGTAATTTGCCGGCGTAGCGCTGCTCAAGCTCGCGCATCAGCGGCAGATAGCTCAGGTCCGCGGCGTAGCGCACGGCATGGACCAGCACCAGATGGTTAAAGCGCTCAAGATCTTTGCCTTCCTGGAGAATCGACAGGTAAGGCCCAAGCGCGGTGCCGGTCGCCAGCATCCACAGGGTATCGCAATCCGGTACTTCCTCGAGGACGAAGAAGCCAGCCGCTTCGCTCACCACCTGGACCTCATCGCCCGGCTTCAGCGCCGCCAGACGCGGGCTCAGTTTGCCTTCCGGGACGGTGACCAGATAGAACTCGAGATCGGGATTGCCGGGAGCGTTGACGTAGGAGTAGGCGCGCTGCACGCGTTCGCCGTCGATTTCCAGCCCGAGCTTGGTAAATTGCCCGGCGGTAAACGGCTGAACCGGCGCCCGCACGTATAAACTGAACAAGGCGTCCGTCCAGTACTCCACTTTTGTCACTTTGCCGCTAACCCAGTCCGCCATCGTCTTCTCCTGTTGCCAAGCGATGCTTTATCTTCGGCCCAGACGGGCAAGATTTCCACCCCGCAGGCGCAAGAAAGCTCTATTGATCAAATATAAACGAAGAACAGGACAACCGCCCGCGGACGGTTGCCTGGAGGAGAGAAAGCGGTATTACAGGATGTGCTGCTGGACGTCCGGATCTTTACGGTCGAGGTAATGAATCGACTGGATCCGACGGATGGTGCGCGACTTGCCGCGGATCAGCAGCGTCTCGGTGGTGGCCATATTGCCCTTACGGGTGATGCCGTCCAGCAGATCGCCTTTGGTGATGCCGGTGGCGGAGAAGACGACGTTATCGCTGCGCGCCATTTCATCAAGGCGCAGCACTTTACCCGCTTCGATGCCCATGGTTTTGCAGCGCGCCAGCTCGTTTTCACCGATGCGACGATTCTCTTCACTGTCGCCCTTCACGTGGTGACGAGCCAGCAGGCGGCCCTGCATATCGCCGTCGAGCGCGCGGATCACCGCGGCGGAAACCACCCCTTCCGGCGCGCCGCCGATGCCGTACAGCACGTCGACTTCGCTATCCGGCATGCAAGTGAGAATGGAGGCCGCGACGTCGCCATCGGGAATGGCGAACACGCGCACGCCCAGTTGCTGCAGCTGAGCAATCACCGCGTCGTGGCGCGGTTTCGCCAGCACGGTGACGGTCAGCTCGCCCAGCGGCTTGTTCAGCGCGCGGGCGATATTGCGCAGGTTCTCTTCCAGCGGCAGACTGAGGTCGATAGCGCCTTTAGCGCCCGGGCCGACAATCAGCTTTTCCATATACATATCCGGCGCGTTGAGGAAGCAGCCTTTATCGCCGACCGCCATCACCGCCAGGGCGTTAGCCTGGCCCATCGCCGTCATCCGGGTGCCTTCGATGGGATCGACGGCGATATCCACCGCATCGCCCTTGCCGGTGCCCACTTTTTCGCCGATATAGAGCATCGGCGCTTCATCGATTTCGCCCTCGCCAATGACGATGGTGCCGTCGATATTGACGAGGTTAAGCATAATGCGCATGGCGTTCACCGCGGCGCCGTCGGCGGAGTTTTTATCGCCGCGGCCCAGCCATTTATAGCCCGCCAGCGCGGCGGCTTCGGTGACACGCGAAAATTCGATGGCCAGTTCTCGTTTCATAATCCACTCATTGTGTAGAAAAATTGCCCGCAGCGCGGCAAAAGCGCGCTACGCGTTGGAATAGCGTTCGGTTTCCGGCATCCAGCGCTCGATCAGCGCCTGGGCCTGCAGCGGATAGCGTTCATGAATGTGGCGCGCAATGCGCTGAACGTCGGGGATCATCGCCTGATCGCGCAGTAAATCCGCCACTTTAAACTCGGCGTTGCCGGTCTGGCGGGTGCCGAGCAGCTCGCCGGGACCGCGAATTTCAAGGTCTTTCTGGGCGATGACGAAACCGTCGTTGCTGTCGCGCAGCACCTGCAGACGCTTCTGCGCCGTTTTAGAGAGCGGCGATTTATAGAGTAGCACGCAGTGGGAAGCGACCGCGCCGCGCCCGACGCGCCCTCTGAGCTGGTGCAGCTGCGCCAGACCCAGACGTTCCGGGTTTTCGATAATCATCAGGCTCGAGTTCGGCACGTCGACACCGACTTCAATGACCGTCGTGGCTACCAGCAGGTGCATTTCGCCCTGCTTGAAAGCCTGCATCACCGCCTGCTTTTCCGCCGGTTTCATCCGCCCGTGCACCAGACCGATATTCAGCTCCGGCAGCGCCAGCTTGAGCTCCTCCCAGGTGGCTTCCGCCGCCTGGGCCTCCAGCAGATCGGACTCTTCGATGAGGGTACAGACCCAATAGGCCTGGCGGCCTTCGTGGGTGCAGGCGTTGCGCACGCGGTCGATAATATCGCTGCGCCGGGTGTCCGGGATAGCGACGGTGGTCACCGGGGTTCGGCCCGGCGGCAGCTCGTCGATAACCGAGGTATCGAGGTCGGCGTAGGCGGTCATCGCCAGGGTGCGCGGGATCGGCGTGGCGGTCATGATCAGCTGATGCGGATGGAAACCCTGCTGCTGACCTTTCTCCCACAGCGCCAGCCGCTGGTGTACGCCGAAGCGGTGCTGTTCGTCGATAATCACCAGCGCCAGGCCATTAAACTGCACCTGTTCCTGGAAGATGGCGTGGGTGCCGACAATCATCTGCACCTCGCCGCTGGCGATCGCGTCCTGCTGTGCCTGGCGGGCTTTGCCTTTCTGTTTGCCCGCCAGCCAGCCGACTTCAATGCCCAGCGGTGCAAACCAGCTGCGGAAGTTATTGGCGTGCTGCTCGGCGAGCAGTTCGGTGGGCGCCATCAGCGCCACCTGTTTGCCGTGGGCGATAGCGCGCAACGCGGCCAGGGCGGCGACCAGCGTTTTACCGGAGCCGACGTCGCCCTGCACCAGGCGCATCATTGGCACGTCCAGCGCCATATCGCGCTCGATCTCGGCGGTGACCCGCGCCTGCGCTCCGGTGGGCTTAAAGGGCAGGGAGGCCAGCAGCTGATTTTTCAGGGTATCGTTGGCGCCGAGCGGCAGGGCGTGATAGCGCTGGGCGCCTGCCCGCAGCGCCAGCATGCTGAGGTTGTGCGCCAGCAGCTCTTCCAGAATCAGGCGCTGCTGCGCCGGGTGCTTGCCGCTTTCCAGCTCGCTAAGCAATAACGATGGCGGCGGACGATGCAGGGTGCGCAGCGCCTCCGGCAGGCTCATCATCCCCTGCGCCAGCTCCGGCGGCAGGAGTTCGCCGATAGCGCAGGTCTCCAGCAGCTCGAGCGCCTGATCGGTGAGCTTGCGCAGGGTCGCCTGCTTAATGCCCTCGGTAGTCGGATAGACCGGCGTTAGGGTCTCCTGCAGCTCCGGGGTGCTCATATCGCCCTGGACGCGATATTCCGGGTGGATCATTTCGGCGCCGTACTTCCCGCGTTTGGCTTCACCGTAGGCCAGCACGCGTCGACCGGTCGCGAGGCTGTTTTTCATCGCCGCGTTGAAGTTGAAAAAGCGCATGGTGAGGATGCCGGTGCCGTCGCTGATCTGGCAGGTCATCATTCGGCGGCCGCCGAAGGTGATATTGCTGTTGAGCACTTCGCCTTCCACGGTGGCATAAACGCCGGGAAGCAGATCGGCTATCGGATAAAGATGGGTGCGATCTTCGTAGCGCAAAGGCAGGTGCAGCAGCAGATCCTGTACCGTATGCAGGCCGATCTTCGCCAGCTTGCTGCTCTGCGCAGCCCCGACGCCGGTGAGTGAACTGAGCGGAACGGCATCTAACAGGCGGCCTGACATCGGGTTTACCTCGCAGCCTGCATGGTGGCCCACCACGCGGCATCGGCTTCCACTTCGCCCTGCTCGTTAACGTGGGGGTAAGGCAGCCCTTTTTGTCTCGCGACGCGGGCCAGCACCGGATAGCCGCCTTCAAACAGCAGGCGCTGTTGCTCTTCCGGCGGCAGCATGCTGTTGGCGCGTTGGTACATCCCGGCATTCTGTCGCTGCCGCTGGGCTTCATACAGGATCAGCGCCGAGGCGACGGAGACGTTCAGCGACTGCACCATGCCGATCATCGGGATAATAATGTCCTGATCCGCCAGGGCCAGCGCTTCCTGAGTGATGCCGGTTTTCTCCTGACCCATCAGGATGCATGTTGGGCGCGTATAGTCGATTTCACGGAAATCGATGGCTTTGTCGGAAAGATGGGTGGCGAGGATTTGCATACCCTGGCCTTTGAGGTGGCCGACGGCATCTGCGATGGTACGGTGGGTTTTCACCTGCACCCAGCTGTTGCTGCCCGCGGCGGCGGAGGCCATGGTGCGCATCCGGCTGCTCGGCCAGACCGCGTGCACCTCGTGTACGCCAACGGCGTCTGCGGTCCGGATGACCGCAGAGACGTTATGGGGCTTATGGACCTGCTCCATGCAGACCGTCAGGTCAGGCTGACGCCTGGCGAGCATCTCGCAGATACGCGCATAACGCTGTGAATTCATTACTCTTAATCCTTCGAATTACCTCTTTAGCCGCTGCGGATCACGCGGCCCATCCCTGGGCCTCGCCCCTGACGGGGGCGCTGCAGGCAGCGTTCAAATCTGCTCCCGGCAGATTTGTCATTCGCTTGCCGCCTTGATGCAATTCGAATGTTTTGTCTAAAAGCTAATTTCGGTTACGGGTGACTTTAATCACGTCCGGCATGACGCGTATTTTGCGCATGATATTCGCCAGATGCACGCGGTCGCGGGCGGTCAGGCGGATAAAGGCGCTGTATACGCGGCCATCTTTCTCTTCCGTATTCAGGCTCTGGATATTGGAAGAGGCGGTGTTGATCGCCGCCGTCAGGTTAGCCAGTGCGCCCTGGTGGTTAAACATATCCACCTTGATCTCTGTAATGAACTCCTGAGCGGTCTCTTTATCCCACTCAACCGCCATAAATTTCTCCGGCTCTTTCTGGTAGCCGCGGATGTTACGACAGGATTCATGATGGATAACCAGCCCTTTGCCGGGACTGACGTGGGCGATAATCGGGTCACCGGGGATCGGGCGACAGCATTTGGCGAAAGTGATCAGCACGCCATCGGCGCCTTTGATCGGCAGATGGCCGTGGTTTGAGGCATTGGCCGGCACCGGCGCCGCAGCGGCTTCGCCCTGCTGCAGGTTTTTCGCCACCACCACGCTCATGGCGTTGCCCAGACCGATCTCCGCCAGCAGATCGTCAAGCGAGGCCAGCTTCATCCGGTCGAGCTCGCGCTGGATATTCTCCGGCGGGATCTCGGCGAGTTTGCGGCTACCGCCCAGCGCGTGGTTGAGCAGACGACGGCCAAGGCTGACCGAGTCATCGCGCTTGAGGTTTTTCAGCAACTGACGGATCTTGGCGCGCGCCTTCGAGCTGACGACAAAGTTCAGCCAGGCGGCATTCGGACGTGCGCCCGGCGCGGTAATAATTTCGACAGTCTGACCGCTGGAGAGCGGCTGCGACAGCGGATAGGGCTGGCGGTCGACGCGCGCGCCGACGCAGGCATGGCCGATATCGGTATGCACCGCATAGGCGAAGTCCACCGGCGTGGCGCCAGCGGGCAGTTCGACAATGCGCCCTTCCGGGGTGAAAACGTAAATCTCATCGGGGAACAGATCGGATTTAACGCTCTCGATAAATTCAAACGAGCTGCCGGCGCTCTGCTGCAGCTCCAGCAGGCTCTGCATCCAGCGCTGGGCGCGGATTTGCGCGGTGGTGCTGCTTTCGCCGCCGTGCTCTTTATAAGCCCAGTGCGCCGCGACCCCCATCTCCGCCATCTGGTCCATGTCTTCGGTACGAATTTGTACCTCGACCGGGACGCCGTGGGGGCCGATCATCGAGGTGTGCAAAGACTGATAGCCGTTCGCTTTCGGAATAGCGATATAATCTTTGAAACGACCTGGACGCGGTTTATAGAGGCTGTGCATCTGGCCAAGCACGCGGTAGCAGACATCGGCATCATGGACGATAACGCGGAAGGCGTAGATATCCATGATCGAGTGAAAACGCTGCTCTTTAAGCACCATTTTACAGTAGATCGAGTACAGATGCTTTTCACGACCGCTGACGCGGCAGGGGATCCCCGCTTCCTGCAAACGCCCTTCGATTTCCGAGAGAATCTTTTGGATCATCTCTTTACGGTTGCCGCGCGCCGCTTTGACCACCTCTTTAATGACGCGGTAGCGGTTCGGGTACAGCGCCTCAAAGCCCAGCTCTTCGAGCTCGGTTTTGATGTGATGGATACCTAAACGGTGCGCCAGCGGGCTGTAGATTTCCAGCGTTTCGCGGGCGATGCGGCGGCGTTTATCCGGGCGTAGCGAGCCCAGTGTACGCATGTTGTGGGTGCGGTCGGCAAGCTTGATGAGGATGACGCGGATGTCCTGCACCATCGCCATGATCATTTTGCGAAAGTTTTCGGCCTGTGCCTCTTTCTTATCGCGGAACTTGAGCTTATCAAGTTTCGATACCCCCTCAACCAGTTCGGCGACGCTTTTACCAAAAAGCTGTTCCATGTCCTGGTAGGTGGCGGGAGTATCTTCAATCACATCATGCAGCAGCGCGGCCATCAGCGTTTCGTAGTCGAGCTTCATCTCGGCCAGAATACAGGCTACCGCGACCGGGTGCGTGATATAAGGTTCACCGCTTGAACGTGTCTGACCCTCGTGAGCGTCACGTGCAACGAGATACGCCTGCCGCAGACGTTTGATCTGGTCTTCCGGCAGGTAGTTTTGAATCAGCTGATTCAGGCTTTCAAACAGATACAAGGGCGACCCGCTGTGTGATTAACGACGACCTTCAGCAATCGCGGTAACGGCTTGTAATTCAGCGGCTTCCTGCTCTTGCTGTTCCTGGCGCTCACGTACGTCGAGGATCTGGTTGTTGATCAGACCTTCTTCGATTTCGCGCAGTGCGATTACGGTGGTTTTATCGTTTTCTTCCGGTACCAGCGGATCCTTTCCGCCTACCTGCATCTGACGAGCGCGACGCGCGGCGACCAGTACCAGGTCAAAACGGTTACCAATTTTCTCTACAGCGTCCTGAACAGTTACGCGTGCCATACTTAAAATGCTCCACAGGTGAAGAAATGACTGGGCATGATACTGAATGTGGGTTCAGTCTGCCAATAGTTTGGTGATTAAAGCGCCATGTCGCTGCTTTTGGCGGCTCATGCGCAGACGTTCAGCGCGGATGATATTTTTCAGGTCGCTCAGGGCGGTGTCAAAATCATCGTTCACAATCAGGTAATCATATTCGGCGTAATGGCTCATTTCCGCAACGGCCTGGGCCATTCGCTTCGCGATCACCTCTTCGCTGTCCTGGCCGCGGCCGCGCAGTCGACGGTCCAGTTCATCTTTTGACGGCGGCAGAATAAAAATGCTGCGTGCGCCAGGCATGCTTTTACGGATCTGCTGCGCGCCCTGCCAGTCGATATCGAGGAAGACATCAACGCCGGTCGCCAGCACCTGCTCGATCGCTTTACGCGACGTGCCGTAATAGTTGCCAAAGACCTCTGCATGTTCCAGAAACGCGTTTTCGCCAATCATCGAGCGGAATTCGTCGTGATTCACGAAGAAATAATGTTCGCCGTGTACTTCACCCGGACGCGGCGCCCGCGTGGTATGGGAAACCGATACCTGGGTGTCATACAACGGTTGGGTTTTTAATAAAGCCTGAATCAGGCTGGATTTACCCGCGCCGCTAGGGGCGGAAACAATATAAAGCGTGCCTTGAGCCATGAGTGTCTTTTGTATGTGGTTATCGAAAGAGGTCCTACATACGAGCCTATTATACACGTCGCCGCGGCGTGACGCAGTCCTTGTCACACTTTTTGCCGCTGTTTCTTTCATTTTGCCTGCCGTTTTCCTGAATTCGCCAGCCGTTGCTGCAACGAGGTGTAAATCCTGGAAGGCGCTTCGCAGGGTGAAAAAGCGCCCGTCGCGGTTTCCGGCATTCTGCCGCAGACTCTCCGCCAGGTGATGAAGGAGGGGACAGCAATGCGTAAAGGAGGAGGGTGGCTGGCGATAGGGATGTTCTCCGCCAGCGCGCTGGCGACGTGTCCGGACTGGCCGCCGGCCAAAGGCAGACAGGAGATCGCACGTCTACATCAGCAGATTGACGCCTGGAACGAGGCTTACTGGCGACAGGGCGCCAGCGAGGTGAGCGATGACGTTTACGACCAGCTCACCCTGCGCCTGGCGCAGTGGCGGCAATGCTTTCCGGGCGCGACGCCGGAGGATGACGATCTGCCTCCGCCGACCGGCGATACGCGTCATCCGGTCGCCCATACTGGCGTGCGCAAGCTGGCGGATGGGGCCAGTGTGGCCCGCTGGATGAAAAGTAAAGCCGACCTGTGGGTACAGCCTAAAGTGGACGGCGTGGCGGTCACCCTGGTCTATCGCCAGGGGCATCTGGTTCAGGCTATTAGCCGCGGGGATGGCCTGCGCGGTGAGTTGTGGACCGCCCGAGCGCGGCAGATCCCGGCGCTGGCGAAGCTGACGACCGGCGAACTGGCCAACAGCGTGCTGCAGGGGGAGCTATTTCTGCGTCGGGAGGGGCATATTCAGCAGCAGGCTGGCGGAATGAACGCGCGGGCGAAAGTCGCCGGGTTGATGATGCGGGCTGACGCGGCGGCGGCGCCGCTCAGCCAGCTGGACGTTTTTATCTGGGCCTGGCCAGACGGTCCCTCGGATATGCGCCGTCAACAGCAGCTGCTGGCGCAGGCGGGGTTCGGCTACAGCGGACAATACACCCATTCGGTAACGCGCGTTGAGCAGGTGGCGGAGTGGCGCCAGCGCTGGTATCGCTCGCCGCTCCCCTTCGTCAGCGATGGCGTGATTGTGCGTGAAGGACGCGAACCGTCGGGGCGCGTCTGGTCACCGGGAAGGGGCGAGTGGCTGGCAGCCTGGAAATATCCTCCGGCATCGCGGGTGATGGAGGTGCGGGCGATCCATTTCAGTACTGGCCGCAGCGGCAGACTCAACGTAGTGGCTGAGCTTGAGCCCCAGCGGCTGGATGACAAACGCGTGCAGCGGGTTAACGTTGGCTCTGTGAGCCGCTGGCAGGCGCTGGATATTGGGGTTGGCGATCAGCTGCAGATCAGTCTGGCAGGCCAGGGTATTCCACGGATCGACGCTGTTGTCTGGCGGACGGTCGAGCGCCATAAACCGAAGCCGCCGACGGCGAAATTCAATGCGCTAACCTGCTATTTCGCCACCCCCGAGTGCAGCGAACAATTTCTTTCCCGGCTGGTCTGGTTGTCATCAAAGTCGGCGCTGGATATCGATGGCGTAGGGGAAAGCGTATGGCGCGTTATTCAGCAGCAGCACCCGATGGAGCATCTTTTTTCCTGGCTGGCGCTCACGCCGGAGCAGCTGCAGGCGATGCCGGGGATCTCGGCTGCCCGCGGGCAGCACCTCTGGCATCAGTTTGATCTTATTCGTAAACGGCCTTTTATACGCTGGGTGCTGGCGATGGGGATCCCGGTGCCCCAGGGGGCGCTGGCGCAGCCTGGCAGTGAAAACTGGCGCCTCCTCACGGCAAAGAGTGAAGCGCAATGGCGCACGCTGCCGGGCGTGGGGGCGATCAGAGCCCGACAGTTAGTGGCTTTCCTGCATGACCCTGACGTGGCGGCGCTGGCGCAATGGCTTAGCAGGCAGCGCATCCCCGGGTTTTGAGGCGGTTAGTGGGCGTCGTGGGTGTAGTGGAAGACCGGTAGCCCGAGCTTCCAGCGCAGCGCCAGCATGCGGGCGGTAAAGCCGAACAGCAGCGTGGCCAGGACCACCACATCGTGGCTGCTGACGTAGTGTTGCAGCGCTATATAGAGTACCGCTGCGGCAAACGAGATCCCGGCATACAGCTCTTTCTGGAAGACCAGCGGAATGCGCTTGCAGAACATATCGCGCAGTACGCCGCCGAAAACGCCGGTGATGACCGCAGCAATAGAGGCGATAACCGGGCCTTCGCCCATATCCAGGGCGATCTGCGCGCCGATGATGGAAAACACGATCAGCCCCAGCGCATCCAGCACCAGGAAAAGCCGGCGAAGGTGCGGCATTACCGGGGCGGCAATTGTGGTAAGGACGGCGGCGACGGCGACAATGATGACGTATTCCGGATGCTTCACCCAGCCGAGAGGATAGTGTCCCAGCAGGATATCGCGAACAGAACCCCCGCCCAGCGCGGTCGCGGTGGCGATAATAATGACGCCAAACGTATCCATCCGCCGACGACCGGCAGCCAGCGCTCCGGTCATGGCTTCCGCGGTGATACCGATTAAATACAGAACATGAAGCAGCATAGATCCCCCCAGACAGTGGCCGGCAGGTTAACGATTTGTGCGCAGGATCACGATTGATATTTTCTAAAGTGAAGTCGTTAGGCCAGGAAAAAGTAATGACAACATGGCTTACATTGGCTTTATTTGGCGGTTAAGTATTATTTTTTGAATTTTTACAGATTAGAAAAAGTAATGTTTTATTCCCGATCGGTTATCTATATTGAAAACGCTAAGAATACCTAATGTTTAAGTCCCGACCTTTATCCTTTTATTTTCTTTCTCGAGGAGATGAGAAAATGCGTGTCGCCGCCGGGAACAAACATTATCTGACTCGCCTGATGGCCGTAGTATTAACCGGGATTCTGGCCGGTCTCTCCGGTATGGCGCTGGCGCTGATTTTACATGCCATTCAGCACCTGGCTTTTGGCTACAGTCCAGCGCATATCGTCGGTTCGGTATCATTTTTACAGGGCGTCACGGCGTCGCCCTGGCCACGTCGCATCGCGGCAATCGTGGCCGGCGGCATCGTCGCCGGATTTGGCTGGTGGCTGCTTGGTCGCTATGGGCAGAAGCGGGTTTCCATTGCCGCGGCGGTGGCTAACCCTTCCGTCCCCATGCCCGCGGGCACCACGACGATCCACGCTCTGCTGCAGATCGTCACCGTAGCGCTGGGGTCCCCGCTTGGCCGCGAAGTGGCTCCTCGGGAAATGGGCGCGCTGGGAGCGGGGATGGTGGCGCGTAAGCTGCGCCTGCTGGAGGATGAAACCCGTACGCTGATTGCCTGTGGGGCGGGCGCGGGCCTGGCGGCGGTGTATAACGTCCCGCTGGCAGGGGCGTTGTTCACCCTCGAGGTCATGCTGCTGTCGTTTAGCTGGGAAAAAACGCTGGCGGCGATAATGACCTCGGCGATTGCCGCCTGGACGGCCACCCTCGGGTTAGGGGATGAATCGCAATACCATTTTGTTTCCAGCGCGCTTCCGCACACCTTTCTCTGGTGGGCGATTCTGGCGGGCCCGATTCTTGGCGCCGGCGCCTGGCTCTTTCGCAAAGCGACCAGCGCAGCGCGTTCACGCGTGCGAAGTAACTGGCAGATGCCGGTGTTCTGTCTGCTGGCGTTTTCGCTTCTGGCCGTCCTTAGCCTCTGGTTCCCTGCGCTACCGGGCAATGGCAAGGGGCCGATGCAGTTGGCGCTCAGCGACGGGCTGCCTCACTCCATGGTCGCGATCCTGTTAGGGCTGAAGCTGGTGGTGATCCTGGCGGTGTTGCGCGGCGGCGCGGAAGGCGGGTTGTTAACCCCGGGGCTGGCGGTGGGCGGGCTGGCCAGCCTGCTGCTCTGCGCGCTCTGGCAATCAGGGTTCCCTGGCGGAGATGAAAGCAGTTTCGCCCTGGTGGGGGCAGCCGCTTTTCTCGCCGCCTCCATGCAGATGCCGCTGACGGCGGTGGTGCTGGTGATGGAGTTCACCCACATGGATCACAGCTATCTGGCCCCGACGCTGCTGTGCGCGGCAGGGGCGTTTTTGACCTGCCGGGTACTGGATAAAAAATAGTGCTTTTGAAATGAATGAAAAAAGGCCGGTAAACCGGCCTTCAGAAAGGTATCTGAGATTACTCGATATTCTGGATCTGCTCGCGCATTTGCTCGATCAGCACTTTCAGCTCAATCGCAGAGTTGGTGACCTCGGCATTGATCGATTTTGACGCCAGGGTGTTCGACTCACGGTTGAACTCCTGCATCATAAAGTCGAGACGGCGACCCACAGCCTCTTTCTTTTTCAGAATGTTGTAGGTCTCTTTTACGTGGGCTTCGAGGCGGTCCAGCTCTTCGGCAACGTCGATACGCTGCGCCATCAGCACCAGCTCTTGCTCGAGACGGTTATTCTCCAGCTGCACTTCCGCATCTTCCAGCTTGGCGACCAGACGCTCGCGCTGCCACTGGAGAATTTCCGGCATATGAGCGCGAACTTTCGCCACTTCGCCGCTCACGCCTTCAAGACGCTGCTCGATAAGCGCTTTCAGCGCCTGGCCTTCCGTTTCGCGAGCGACGATGAAGTCATCCAGCGCGCCGTCAAGGGCTGCCAGAATGTCGGCGGCGATGGCGTCAAGATCCTGTTCTTTGGCGGCCATCACGCCCGGCCAGCGCAGGATATCAACCGGATTGATTTCCCCTTCATCGCTCTGCATTTTAACCCAGTTGGCGGCGTTAACCAGCTGTTTAGCCAGCTTTTCGTTGAGAATCAGTTCGCCCTGAGCGCTGGGGTCTTGTTCAAAACGCAGGGTGCATTCGACTTTACCGCGAGTCAGGCGGGCGCGAATGCGCTCGCGTACCACGGGCTCCAGGCTACGGAACTGCTCCGGCAGGCGGAAGTACGTTTCCAGATAGCGCTGGTTTACCGAGCGCAGCTCCCATGCGGCGCTACCCCAGTCACCCTTGATTTCACGGCGGGCATAGGCGGTCATACTGCGGATCATAGACGTTCCTGTTTTCGTAATAATGAATGCAAGGATTATAGCTATGCCGGCGGTGACTTAACAGGAATAGTGATGAAATACTTCAAGACTGATTTTTTAAGGGACATAGCTTCGGTGTATTTAATGCGATTACTTTGCTTAGTGAAATGTATCCTTTTATAGCGGATAGGAAATAAGCTTTGATTCTTTCGCGGCTTAAGCATCATTATGCTGTTAATTTTTATCAAATGAATTCTGTCTATTCGCAGTAAAGCTATCTCTCCCTGCTTTCAGGCAGAATAAAAAAGAGTGAAAAACCGTAGGCCTATTTTTATTATTGAATGTGAGTATGATCATCCACATGTTTTTGTATCGTCTTAAAGCTATATCGTGGTATTTTTACAAAGTATAACCGCCAAAAATGTTATGGGGTATTACTTTTAACTATTATGTATGCTTTTTCTGAATTCAATATGACAAAAGTATTAATATCTCTGTTGGGTGCATTCTCTTCATGAATAGAATCAATTTAATTATATTTATTTGTTTTGTAATGGCAATGATTTAACTTTATGTAGTATTGTCCGGCAGCAAGATCGCGAGTATAGTCATTTTAGATGAGTTCTATAAAAAGGATTTTAATATGGACACTATCTTTGATAAAGTCATTAGAGAATTTTTCCCAAATACAAATATACCCTTTTGGAAAAAATGGCTTTTCAGGTCCGCTTTCGGCAATAAGAAATTTACTCGCATAATATATAACGATCGGTTAGTTAATCAAAGTGGAGTCGAATGGGTTAATTCGGTCGTCGATCTCCTTGAATTGCAATGTGCAACCGAACAACATCAATTTAATAACATACCCGAAAATGGGGCCGCGGTTGTTATTTCAAATCATCCAACAGTCATCGATGGTCTTGCTTTAATACATACGGTCTCCCGGGTGAGGAAAGATATAAAAATAATTGCCAACCACATTTTGCCAATTATATTTCCACAGGTGGCAGAACTGACCATTGGTATTGAAAATATGGCCGGTAAGATGAGCCATAAAAAATTTAGAGAGATGAACAATCATCTGCGAGAGGGAGGCGTATTAATTATATGTCCAGCGGGTAAACTGGCTAACTGGTCTCTTTCAGGTTTACAGGAGCATAAGTGGAACCCCGGTTTTGTACAGCTGGCGATGAGAAATAATGCGGCGCTGGTGCCTATTCATATCACGGGTAAAAACAGTAACGTTTATTATCTTACTGCAACGATCTGGCGGCAACTGTCAAATATAATGGTTATTCGTGAAGCTCTCCGCCATCGTGGAAAGACCATGGGAATCAATATCGGACAGCAAATAACCTTATCTTCATTGCAAAAATACAATGAAGATCTTTCTGCAGCAGCTAATGTATGTTTGATGCACCTCCAGAGCATAGGGAAGAATGGAGCAGCTCTTGTCGATACGATTTCGCCACAAGGACTAAAAGAAGATAGAGAGGATTTAATAAGTGCGATAGATGCGTGCGAAATATTAATACAGTTTGATGATGGAAGAAAATTATTGATTTATCGCTGCGATACTGGCCGTTTCTCACCAATTATTGATGAGTTAGGACGCTTACGCGAACGCTGTTATCGCGATATTGGTTCAGGGTCCGGTAAAGATAGAGATAATGATATTTTTGATGAAAGTTATTATCACATTATATTGTGGGATCCTGCTGAAACAGAAATTCTGGGGGCGTACCGTCTCGTTCCTGTTGGCGAGCAACTCGCCCGCCATGGAATAGCTGGCCTCTATAGTAATAGCTTATTTAAATATCATGATAGCGCCTATTTGTGCTTAGAGCAGTGTGTAGAAATAGGTCGTGGCTTTATCCAGAAACCTTATCAAAAAGGTAATGTTCTTGATTATTTATGGCAAGGTATATTCGATTTTATAAAAAGATACCCCAACTATAAATATTTATTAGGTGTGTTGACTATCCCAGGATCTTTTCCTGAAGAGGTACAGAAACTGATTGTGAGTTTTTATAATATGTACTTTCCCACCACGACTGATTTTTGTACACCAATAGCCCTGTTCACGGTAGAAACTACACAAAGCGATAGTCCTTTTAGCGGAAACGATTTTAGCGAAGACTGGAGTATGTTAAATCATCTTCTGAGAGAAAAAGGTTATAAGCTGCCCTGGCCTTTTAAACAGACTGCTAAATGGTTCTCTCCAGGTGGGTCGTCGATTATTTCATTTACTAAAGATGAGGCTTTTAACTCGATAGCTGGTTTAAATCTGAGCGCTATTGATAAATTGAATGAAGTATACGTTAAACATTATTTAAAAGACTGAGTTGACGATGACTAACGGGTACTGGAGTAATAATGCTTTAATCCAGCCGTCAGTAATAAGGGAAATGATATGCGTATGGATACGTTTTAATGCAAAAGCCAGTAACTAAATGTTTTGTCATGATTTCGATGCTAGTACTCTCGGGATGTGATAACAAACCGGATAACATGCTATCCGGTTATTCACATGGTGAATTTGTATACCTTTCTTATTCTGGAAATGAAAAAATAGAACGAATCTTCATTAATAAGGGTGATAATGTCATTCCAGGACAGGAGTTAGTGAAGATTGACTCCTTCGATGCACAAAATTTTTTCCTGCGTGCTGAAGAAAAACTTTCAGCTGAGAGCGCAATATTACGAAATCTGGAATCGGGAGAGCGGCCAGAAGAGCTGGATATTATACGGTCACAGCTAAAAAAAGCCCAATCGGCAGAATCACAGGTAAAGCGGCAGCTTGGGCGATATCGTCATCTTTATGCCAGCCATGCCATATCGCGGGCGGAATGGGAGGATATCAGGGATGAGTTAACGCAAAAAGGCGCACAGGTTGAAGAGTTAATTAATCAACTCAAGGCACGGCAACTACCGGCCCGTCAGGATGAAATTAGCCAACAGCTCTCGATGGTGGCCGCGGCAAAACTCGAACGTGATAAAGCGCTTCGGGATGTTCAGCAAACGACGATTGTATCTCCAATAAATGCCAAAGTTTTTGATATTATATATCGTGTTGGGGAGCGTCCTTCAGCCGGCAGACCAATAATCAGTCTGTTACCACCTGAGAATATAAAAGTACGCTTCTTTATACCTGAGGCGATGCTCGGTAAATTTAATATCGGGACGAAGGTAAGACTTTTATGCGACGGTTGTGCAGAACCTATTCCTGGCGTTATTAATTATATTAGTCCTGAAGCAGAGTTTACGCCCCCGGTTATTTACAGTACGAAACGCCGTGAAAAACTTATTTTTATGGCCGAGGCGATCCCTGTGCTGGAGCAGGCTGAACGGATGAAAATCGGCCAGCCGTTTGATGTGGAGATTATTGGCAATGAATAATCTTTGTATTGATGTGAAAAATCTCAATAAACATTTTGGCGAACATCATGTCGTAAAGGATTTCTCATTACAGGTGGCAAAAGGCGAGATTTATGGTTTTCTTGGTCCGAACGGTAGCGGAAAAACGACATCGATACGGATGATGTGCGGTTTGATTACGCCCGATTCAGGTGAAGGTTTTTGTCTGGGTATGGACATCTTCACTCAGCGGGAAAAAATAAAACAAAAGATAGGCTACATGACTCAGTATTTCTCGATGTGGGGAAATTTAACTATTCGGGAAAACTTATTTTTTATTGCACGATTATATGGCCTCGACCAGCGTAAGGCCCGGGTTGAAGATGCGCTTACAGAATTAGGTCTTACTTCCCGACAGCACCAGCTGGCTAAGGAACTTTCTGGCGGCTGGAAGCAAAGAATGGCCCTCGCCGCCTGCATGTTGCATGAACCTGTTTTGCTGTTTCTGGATGAACCGACCGCTGGCGTGGATCCAAAAGCGCGACGGGAGTTCTGGCAAATGCTGCATCAGCTCTCTGACAAAGGGATCTCAATACTGGTGAGTACGCATTATATGGACGAGGCTGAGCGCTGCCATAAAGTTGCTTACCTCTCTTATGGCCGGCTACTGGCGAATGGCACTATTGCATCGATTATCGCTTCGCAGAATCTTATTACCGTGAGAACCAGCGGCGCTGGGCTGACGGTGCTTGAAAGCCAGCTCCAGCGCTTGCCGGATATTGAACAAACGGTCATTTTTGGCAATCAGCTTTATGTTACTTCCAGAGATGAAGCGAAGTTAGCATCCGCGCTATTTGCTTTTAAACAACAGGGTTATGAGTTCTGCCAGGTCGATACCAATCTGGAAGACGCATTTACCTATCTGATGAAAAACAATTGTGAAAAAAATTAATTTAAACTTCTCTCTAACCCGCTGGTTCGGTGTGGTTATTAAGGAGATCCACGAATTACGTCGTGATAAAGTCAGTATCAGCATGGTACTCCTTACCCCTATTTTTCAGCTGATCATTCTTGGCTATGCGATAAATATGGACCCGCATCATCTTCCTACCGCATTACTGAATTACGATAGCGAACGCATGAGTCAGGTTTTTGTGACAGGAGCGCAAAATACCGGATATTTTTCGATGATACCTGTCGATTCTGAAGAGGCAGCTCAGAAAGCATTTGTTCGAGGTGATGTCACTTTTATCGTAACAATCCCTGAGGGGTTTACGCGCAAGATGCTGCGTGGAGAAAAACCTCAGCTGCTCATTCAGGGGGATGCTATCGATCCGATGACCACGGGAAATGCGTTAAGTGCTCTGGTGCAGGTTGCGAAATCGATGTTTCAGCAAGACTTGCCGGGTGAAATGCGTGTAGAGCAAAAAGAGGATGATTTTGAACTTATTATCCATCGCATGTTTAACCCGGAGGGGATCACCCAGTTTAATACGATTCCCGGTATTATGGGGTCGATACTCAGTACAACCTTGATCCTGATGACCGCTCTGTCGATTACTCGTGAGAGAGAAAACGGTGCGTTAGAAAATTTACTGGTTTCTCCTTTGACCGGGCTTGAGGTCATTGTTGGTAAGATAACACCTTTTGTTATCATTGGCCTGTTTCAGGCGACGTTAATTCTGATTGCCGCCGTTCTGTTATTTGATATTCCTCTTCATGGCAGCGTTTTCCTGCTTTTTTTAGTGTTGTTGATTTATGTCTTCCTCTGCCTGTCAATCGGCATTGGTATTTCTGGCATAGCGCAAAACCAACTGCAGGCGCTGCAAATGTCGTCATTTTATTTTATCCCTTCCATTATGCTGTCTGGCTTTATCAGTCCTTTTATTAGTATGCCCGACTGGGCGAAAGCCATTGGCTCCTGTTTGCCGCTGACCTACTTCATCCGGTTGGTAAAGGGCATTATGCTGAAAGGGTATTCTGCGACGGCATTATTACCCGATCTGTTGCCGCTGATTGGCCTGGCGGTGATAGTGATCGGCGTAGGGTTGAAATCTTATCGGAAAACGCTGGACTGACATTATGTGCGCGCCCGGCAGGTGTTGGCATAGGCTTTTCGCCATGAAATTCGTATAATGCGGCCTTACATTCGTTTCAAGCCGGAGATTTCTATCATGCGTCCAGCAGGTCGTAGCGCCAACCAGGTGCGCCCCGTTACCCTGACCCGTAATTACACAAAACACGCTGAAGGCTCTGTGCTGGTTGAATTCGGTGATACCAAAGTGCTGTGCACCGCCTCCATTGACGAAGGCGTACCGCGTTTCCTGAAAGGACAGGGACAGGGGTGGATCACCGCTGAATATGGCATGCTGCCGCGTTCAACGCACACGCGTAACGCGCGTGAAGCGGCAAAAGGCAAACAGGGCGGCCGGACGATGGAAATTCAGCGCCTGATCGCCCGTGCGCTGCGCGCGGCGGTTGATCTGAAAGCGCTGGGCGAGTTTACCATCACCCTCGACTGCGATGTGCTGCAGGCCGACGGCGGCACCCGCACCGCGTCTATTACCGGTGCCTGCGTGGCGCTGGCCGACGCGCTGAATAAGCTGGTGGCGGCCGGCAAGCTGAAAACTAACCCGATGAAAGGGATGGTGGCGGCGGTCTCTGTTGGGATCGTTAATGGCGAAGCCATCTGCGATCTGGAGTACATCGAAGACTCTGCCGCGGAAACCGATATGAACGTGGTGATGACCGAAGATGGTCGCATCATCGAGGTGCAGGGTACGGCAGAAGGCGAGCCGTTCACCCATGAAGAGCTCCTCACTCTCCTGGCGTTAGCCCGAGGGGGGATCGAATCCATTATTACGACGCAGAAGGCGGCGTTAGCAGATTAGTTTTTAAGGCGACTGAGAAGTCGCCTTTTTTTTGACCGTAAAAAAGTAAGATGAGGAGCGAATCCATGAAGCCGTATCAGCGCCAGTTTATTGAGTTTGCGCTTAGCAAGCAGGTTCTTAAGTTTGGCGAGTTCACGCTGAAATCCGGGCGTAAGAGCCCCTATTTCTTTAACGCCGGCCTGTTTAACACCGGGCGCGATCTGGCTCTGCTGGGCCGTTTTTATGCCGAGGCGCTGGTGGATTCCGGGATTGAGTTCGACCTGCTGTTTGGCCCGGCCTACAAAGGGATCCCGATTGCCACCACCACCGCGGTGGCGTTAGCCGAACACCATGACCGCGACCTGCCTTACTGCTTTAACCGTAAAGAGGCAAAGACTCACGGCGAAGGCGGCAATCTGGTCGGTAGTCCACTGCAGGGCCGGGTCATGCTGGTGGATGATGTGATCACCGCCGGTACGGCGATTCGCGAATCCATGGAGATCATCCAGGCCAACGGCGCGCAGCTGGCGGGTGTGCTGATCTCCCTGGATCGTCAGGAGCGCGGCCGCGGCGAAATCTCCGCCATTCAGGAAGTGGAGCGGGATTACGGCTGCCAGGTTATCTCGATCGTCACCTTGAAAGAGCTGATCGCTTACCTGGAAGAGAAACCGGAGATGGCGGAACACCTGGCGGCAGTTCGCGCTTATCGCGAAGCCTACGGCGTGTAACGAAAAAGCCCGGTAAGCAGAGCGCTACCGGGCAATGCAAAAAAACTACTGCAGCTGTGCGGCGACCAGCGGCCAGCGGGCGTCGAAATCATCCGTCGGACGGTATTTGAACTCGCTGCGCACAAAGCGCGACAGCATGCCCTCGCAGAAGGCCAGCAGCTGGCTGGCCAGCAGCGTTTCGTCGAGAGTGTAGCCTTCGCCTTCGCGCATTTTTTTCTCGCGCATCACCTGACGCAGCTGCACTTCGATGCGTTCAAAAAGCTGGTTGATACGGCCCTGCAGCCGATCCTGTTCGAACATCAGCGCGTGTCCGGTGAGGATGCGCGTCAGCCCAGGATTACGCTCGCCAAACCCAAGAATCAACAGAACAATCAGGCGCAGGCGCGCGGATGTGTCCTTCTCATCTTTCAGAATCAAATTGATGCGCGTAATCAGACTGTCTTCAATGAACTCGATCAGGCTGTCAAACATGCGGGTTTTGCTGGGAAAATGGCGATACAGCGCGGCTTCAGAAACGCCGACGGAAGCCGCCAGTTTCGCGGTGGTAATACGTTGGCTACCATCGCTGGATTCCAGCATTAGCGCCAGAGATTGAAGTATTTCTTCGCGACGATTCCGTTTCGCAGTTTGCTTTTCTGCCATGTTTTAAAATACCCCTGAAAATAAGCACTTGTCAGGCAGACATCCACAACGCGACCGCAAACCAGAGTTTGCGGTGATGTTATTGCATTATGCGCGTTGGGATGCAGATTCCGTGTTGCTGGGCTTATTTACGCCCTGAGTGACCGAAGCCGCCTTCGCCGCGGTCGGTGGCATCGAAAGATTCCACCAGGTTAAATTCCGCCTGCACGACCGGCACAAAGACCATCTGCGCGATACGTTCGCCCGGCTCGATAATAAAGCTCTGCTGACCGCGGTTCCAGACGGACACCATCAGCTGCCCCTGGTAATCGGAGTCGATAAGGCCCACCAGGTTGCCCAGCACCACGCCGTGCTTATGACCCAGGCCCGAGCGCGGCAGGATCACCGCCGCCAGAGAGGGATCGGCGATATGAATCGCAAGGCCGGTCGGCAACAGCGTGGTTGCGCCCGGCGCCAGCTCTACGGCGTCGTCGAGACAGGCTCGCAGGTCAAGTCCGGCGGAGCCGGAGGTGGCATAGGTCGGCAGCGGAAATTGCTGGCCGACACGCGGGTCCAGAATCTTAACGTCGATTTTTTTCATCATAACGGGTCACGATCTCGTCGAGTAATAATTGGCCCAGGAGTTCCTTGCGCTCAAGTGGTAAGCGCTTTTCCCCATCCTGCCAGAAAAGGTGTAATGCGTTGCTATCGCTGTTAAATCCCTGATTAGGCTGGGAAACATCGTTGGCGCAAATCAGGTCGAGGTTTTTGCGGGCACGTTTTTGCCGCGCATATTCTTCCACATTATTCGTTTCGGCGGCAAACCCAACGACGTAGGGGCGATGCGATTTTAGCGCTGCAACCCCGGCGACGATATCCGGGTTTTTAACCATTTTTATTGTTAATTCATCACCTTGTTTTTTTATTTTATCTTCGGCGATGGCGGCGGCGCGGTAATCCGCCACCGCGGCGCAGCCAATAAAAATGTGCTGCTGCTGAGCGCTGGCCAGGACGGCCGCTTCCATTTCCAGCGCGGTAGTGACATCAATGCGCTGCACAAAGGGCGGTGTCGGTAGCGAGACCGGTCCGCTGACCAGGGTCACGTTCGCGCCGCGCTGTGCGGCGGCGGCGGCAATCGCGAAGCCCATCTTACCGGAGCTGTGGTTTGAGATGTAACGTACCGGATCCAACGGCTCACGGGTCGGGCCCGCGGTAATCATGAGGTTGAGATGTTGCAAATCTTTGACAGGGGAGGCGAAATGCTGTGCGACCATCTCCACGATGGTTAACGGATCGAGCATTCGCCCCGGGCCGACGTCGCCGCAGGCCTGGCTACCGCTGTCCGGTCCCCACAGCAGCAGGCCGCGGGATGCGAGCGTCTGCAGATTATGCTGGGTGGCCTGCGCGCGATACATCTGCTGGTTCATGGCTGGCAAGACGGCAACCGGGGAAGGGGTGGCGAGACAGATCGTCGACACCAAATCATTGGCCATGCCTGCCGCCACGCGGGCGATCAAATCGGCGGTCGCCGGGGCGAGGATCACCAGGTCGGCCCATTTTCCGAGCTCAATATGGCCCATGGCCGCTTCCGCCGCCGGATCGAGCAGGCTGTCGGAAACCGGATAGCCGGATACCGCCTGCAGGCTGAGTGGGGTGATGAACGCTTTTGCCGCCTCCGTCATTGCGACACGCACTTCCGCGCCGCGTTCACGTAGTCGCCGTACCAGTTCCGGGGTTTTATACGCCGCGATACCGCCGCTGACGCCCAGGACGATTTTTTTACCCGCCAGAGTCATCATGATGTATTCCTGTTGCCGTAGACCAGAATCCGCGCATCTTATCACAATCCTGCCGCCGTCGTGCCTCTGACGGGCATTCACTTTGCGAGCGGCTACGCAGGGTGAAAAGCGGCGGGTCGGCAGCGTCGTCAGGTTGTGCCAGGATAGGCTGATTCACGCAGGAGGGCGCATGGACGGAACGGAAAATCTGATGCCACGGGAGAAGATGCTGCAATTCGGCATCGAGGCGCTGACGGACGTTGAGCTACTGGCGCTGTTTCTGCGCATTGGCACACGCCGTCAGGATGTGCTGAGCTACGCCCAGGCGTTATTGCAGCGTTTTGGTTCGCTCTACGCTCTGCTTTCCGCTGATAAAGCGCAACTGGTTGCCGTTGACGGGCTGGGGCTGGCGAAATATGCGCAACTGAAGGGGATTGCCGAGCTGGCGCGGCGCTATTTTAGCTCGCAGCTGGTTGAGGAGGCCGCGCTGGTCACCCCCTCGATGACGCGGGAATTTTTGCAAAGCCAGCTGACGGAAGAGGAGCGCGAGATCTTTATGGTGATCTTTTTAGATAATCAGAACCGCGTGTTGAAACATAGCCGCCTTTTTTCTGGTACTCTTAGCCACGTTGAGGTGCATCCGCGAGAAATTGTACGCGAAGCCATCAAAGTGAACGCCGCCGCCGTGATCCTTGCGCATAATCATCCCTCCGGTAGTCCGGAGCCGAGTCAGGCTGACAGGCTGATTACCGAAAGGGTGGTAAAGTGTTGTCGATTCATGGAGATACGTGTGCTTGACCATCTGGTTATCGGCCGCGGTGCGTATGTATCTTTTGCCGAACGTGGCTGGATTTAGCCCCGAACTGGCGATCCTTCGGGATCTTTGTCTGTTCGGGACTTGAGCACATCGCCGAGTCAGCGTATACTACGCCACCTTTGAGAATCTCGGGTTTGGCATTTGGGCCTGGCAGTCGAGAGTTCACATTGAACTGCGATGACCAGGCTGTAAAGCCTGACGAGGCGCCAATACCCCATACGAAGCTCGAGCTAATTTGATTTTTGGAGAATAGACATGTCCCGAGTCTGCCAAGTTACTGGCAAGCGTCCGGTGACCGGTAACAACCGTTCCCACGCACTGAACGCGACTAAACGCCGTTTCCTGCCGAACCTGCACTCTCACCGTTTCTGGGTTGAGAGCGAGAAGCGTTTTGTCACCCTGCGCGTATCTGCTAAAGGTATGCGTGTAATCGATAAGAAAGGCATCGATACAGTTCTGGCTGAACTGCGTGCCCGTGGCGAAAAGTACTAAGTACTTAGAGGAAATAAATCATGGCTAAAGGTATTCGTGAGAAAATCAAGCTGGTTTCTTCCGCTGGTACTGGTCACTTCTACACCACCACGAAGAACAAACGTACCAAACCGGAAAAAATGGAACTGAAAAAGTACGATCCGGTTGTACGTCAGCACGTTATCTACAAAGAAGCTAAAATCAAATAATTTTAGCTTCCTTGTATAAAAACCCCGCTCCGGCGGGGTTTTTTGTTTTTAAAACTCCCCCATATAGCTTTCACACACTCCCTTTTCAGCCACCTGTCCGTGAAGCACAATACGCCGGGTAAATGGAGGAAAATCATGCCTGAATTACCAGAGGTTGAAACCAGCCGCCGCGGCATTGAGCCGCACCTGGTTGGCGCAACCATTCTGCACGCCGTCGTGCGCAACGGACGGCTGCGCTGGCCGGTTTCTGAAGAGATTTATCGCCTGAGCGACGTTCCGGTGCTCAGCGTGCGTCGTCGCGCCAAATACCTGCTTCTGGAACTCCCGAACGGCTGGATCATTGTCCATCTCGGGATGTCGGGAAGCCTGCGCATCCTGAGCGAAGAGCTGCCTGCGGAAAAACACGATCACGTTGATCTGGTTATGAGTAACGGTAAAGTCCTGCGCTATACCGATCCGCGCCGCTTTGGCGCCTGGCTGTGGACCAAAGAGCTGGAAGGCCACCCGGTGCTGGCGCATCTGGGGCCGGAGCCGCTGAGCGACGCCTTCAACGCCGATTATCTCCAGCAGAAATGCGCGAAGAAGAAAACCGCGATCAAACCCTGGCTGATGGATAACAAGCTGGTGGTGGGCGTCGGCAATATCTACGCCAGTGAATCGCTGTTCTCCGCCGGGATCCACCCTGACAGACTGGCGTCCTCACTGTCGCGGGACGAGTGCGAGCAGCTGGTGAAGGTGATTAAGCTGGTCCTGCTGCGTTCGATAGAGCAGGGCGGCACCACGCTGAAGGACTTCCTGCAAAGCGATGGCAAGCCCGGCTATTTTGCCCAGGAGCTACAGGTATATGGCCGCAAGGGCGAACCCTGCCGGATCTGCGGCACGCCGGTTGTCGGGACCAAGCATGCCCAGCGGGCGACCTTTTATTGCCGCCAGTGTCAGAAATAGTCACCGGAACAGGAATGATTGTCGGCAAGGTCAGCGGACCTGCGGGTGCGCATCTGGTGGGCCGGGGACGTTTGTAGGCCAGGTAAGCGCAGCGCCAGCTGGCATAAAGACAGAGACAGAGCCGGTGTGGATGGCCCGGCGGCGCAGCGCCAGCCTGGCTCATGCCCCAGCAGATGCGTTACTTCAGCTTATTCAACAGCGCCTGGTGGACGTTGGCTGGCAGGAAGTGAGAGACATCGCCCTGGTGACGCGCGACTTCTTTGACCAGCGAAGAGGAGATAAACGACCACTCTTTGCACGGCATCAGGAACACGCTCTCAAGGGTGGGCATCAAATGGCGGTTCATATGGGCCAGCTGCATCTCATATTCGAAATCCGCCACCGCCCGCAGGCCGCGGATCAGGATATTGGCCTGCTGCGCGCGCGCGAAGCTGGCCATCAGGTCGCTAAAGCCGACCACCTGAACATTCACCAGGTGGGCCGTCGCCTGCTCCGCCAGCGCAATACGTTCATCAAGGCTGAACATCGGCTTTTTACTCGGGCTGGCGGCGATAGCCAGCACCACTTTATCGAACATACTCGCCGCGCGGGTGACGATATCGATATGGCCATTGGTGATGGGATCGAAAGTACCCGGATAGATCGCTTTTGTGCTCATGATGACTCTTTCTCCGAGTAGCCGTGGCTCAGCGCCCACAGCTCGGTATATTTCGTAAACGTATACTGCGCGTTGACCATCGCCAGTAACCAGCCCTGCTTACCGTCCAGCACCCCACCGCGCAGCAGCAGCGTTTTCAGGAACGCGCCCAGCGTGTGGCTGAATATCCCCGCCATCGAAGTCTTCTTGCCCTTCTGGTGGCGTTCTAGCGCCCATGCGGCGGCATACGCCAGCTGTTTTTGCTGAAAGCCAGCGAAGTCGCGGCACGTCAGATGCAGGAGATCGCCGGTCAACGGAATGACCTCGGCGCCCAGGCTATCCAGCGATTCATGGACCAGATTATCGTTATAGCGGTAACGGGCGCGTTCGTACAGGCGCAGGACGCGATCGGGGTACCAACCGCTGTGGCGCATAAAGCGTCCGAGAAAATAGTTACGGCGGGCGATGCTGTAGATGGCGCCGCGCTGCGGGGCTGCCAGTACCGTAAGAATAGCCTGCCTGAGTTCCGGCGTGACGCGCTCATCGGTATCGATCATCAACACCCAGTCGCCGGTGGCGTAGTCCTGCGCGCGCTGGCGCTGAATGCCATAGCCTCGCCAGTCGGTATGGGTATAGACCTGCGCCCCGAGGCGGCGAGCCAGCTCGACGGTGCCGTCGGTACTGCCGGAGTCGAGGACGATAATTTCATCCGCCCAGCTAACGGAGTCCAGACAATCCGGCAGCAGGTCCGCTGCGTTTTTGGCGATCATCACCACGGAAAGCCGGTTCGACATTAATGACTCCGCTGCGGCAGGTAAGGTTGCAGTAACTGTAGCAGACGCGACAGCGCGCCCTGGTTCTGGTGCAGCACTTCCACCGCGTGACGGCCATACCACAGGCGGTAGTCTTCATCGGTCAGCAGCGTGGAAACCTCTTTGACCAGCGAGTTAGCGTCGGTGACGGTGATCAGGCCATCGTCCTGCTGCAGCTTGGCGCAGATATCTTTGAAATTGAAGGTATGCGGCCCCATCAGCACCGGAATGGCGTGCGCCGCCGGCTCGAGCGGGTTATGGCCGCCGCGCTCCACCAGGCTGCCGCCGACGAAAGCGAGGTCGGCAATGCCGTAGAGCAGCATCAGTTCGCCCATGGTATCGCCAATGACCACCTGGGTACTGGAGGAGGGGATCTCGCCGGTGCTGCGCAGAGTGAAGCTCATTCCGGCTTTTTGCACCATGTCGCGGGCGTCAGGGAAGCGCTCCGGATGGCGAGGAACAAGGATCAGCAGTAGGTTCGGAAAGGTCTCCAGCAGCTTTTTATGCGCCTGGAGGATAATTTGCTCTTCGCCATCGTGGGTGCTGGTGGCAATCCAGACTTTGCGGTGCGGCGCCCATTGCCGGCGCAGCGTCACCGCGCGGGCCGCCAGCTCTGGCGTGACGGAGATATCGAATTTCAGGCTGCCGGTGACCGCCAGCTGGTTGCGCTTCAGTCCCAGCGCGAGGAAGCGGTTGCCATCTTCTTCATTCTGCGCGGCGATAAGCGTAATACGGCTCAACAGGCGGCGCATAAAGCCGCCCAGTTTGGCATAGCCTTTGGCGGAACGTTCGGACAGGCGGGCGTTGGCAATCACCAGCGGGATCTTACGCTTATGCAGCGCGGCTACCATATTCGGCCACAGTTCGGTCTCCATGACGATCACCAGCTTCGGCTGAACGGTGTCCAGGAAGCGGTTCATGGCGCCGGGCAGATCGTAGGGCAGATAGACGTGATGGACATCTTTGCCGAAGGCCGACATGGCGCGCTCGGAGCCGGTCGGCGTCATGGTGGTGACGGTGATCGGCAGAGAAGGGTAGCGGTGGCGCAGGGCGCGAACCAGCGGGATGGCGGCTAAGGTCTCGCCGACGGAAACGGAGTGCAGCAGAATGCCATCCGGCTCTACCTTGTTCTGACAGAAGCCATAGCGTTCCGCCCAGCGTTTACGGTAGGCAGGAGCCTTACGACTGCGCAGCAGCAGCCGCAGCCACACCAGCGGCTGAATAAGGTAAAGTAGGGTGGTATAAAGCAATTCCAAACTATTTATCCGTTCTCTGTTTTGGCGGGCAAATTCTAAGCATTTAGCCCGCGTAAAGCTATCTCTTTGGCGGAAACAGCGGGTTTTTGGTCTATCCCGCGTGGCGATAACGCTTAATACGCAGATAACGGCGTCCCAGGCGCCAGCGTAAACGGAAAGTACAGGCGTTTTTCCAGATTAACCGCCAGATACCACGGTCGAAGAATTCTTTAATGATAACATGCTTTTTCGACTCATCTTTCATACTGTCGAAGGTGTGGATGATCCCCAGGCCTTCTTTGGCGATCTGCCAGCGACAGGCGGCGATATGGCGCACTTTGTCCGGGTAACGCTGGTTGATCGCCTCCAGCATCTCCAGAATTTTCATGTAATGGCGCGCCGAACGCATCAGCGTGTCGTCGTTGTCCGGCTTATGCGACACCGACTCAGAGTGGATGTAGTAATCATAGAATTGCTGACTGGTGTACTGCACGCGCTCCGCGGCAAGCAGCGCCTCTGTGGTCCACGGGATATCCTGATGGCGCAGGCCGGGTTCGAAATGGAAGTGATGCTGGCGGATAAAATCGTGGCGATAGATATTGAGCCAGGTGACGTGCAGAAATTTCCGCGAGTCCAGGGCCTGCTTGAGCCAGACATGGCCCGGCAGCACACTGGTCGAGGGCAAGCGATCCAGCGGAAAGATCGGGTGGCTCTCGCGGCGCTTTTCGTACACGTAGGTGCCGTTGCAAGTGGCGACATCGAGATGTGCTTTCTCCGCCATCTCCAGCAGCGTGCGATACATGCCCGGATAGAGTTTATCGTCGATGTCCGGAAACGCGAGGTACTTGCCGCTGGCAACCGCCAGGCCGGTATTGCGCGCGACCGAGACGCCCTGGTTTTCCTGCTCCAGCACCTGGACGTTCTGCAGCCGATCCCGCCATTCGGCGATCACCGCCAGGCTGTTGTCCGTCGACCCATCGTTCACCAGGATCAGTTCATAGCTGTCCAGCTGCTGCTGTTCAATGCACTCAAAGAATTGCGCAAGAAATTTCTCACCGTTGTAGACGGCAGCCACGATGCTCAGTAAAGGCGTTTGACTCATAAATCTTCGATCCTGGTTAACTAACGGCGTCAGATGCGCTGCAGCTGACGGTACTGCTGACAAATGGACACGACGCTGAATTTTTCCAGCGCGGCATCGTCGATGGCCGGCGGGTTATGGTAAATGCTTTGCATCGTCTGAGCCAGCGCCGGACTGGTGAGATCCGCCAGACCGCGGGCAAGTTCGCCGGTGAGGATCTCGGTGACGCCGCCGGGGCAGCGGGTGCTGGCGACCGGGGTATGCAACAGCAGCGCCTCCACCACCACATTGCCGAATCCTTCGCTATCCGAGCTCAAAACCAGCATCCGCGCGCCTTTGATCCACGGTAAGGGGTTTTCCTGAAAACCTTTGAACCACACCCGGTCGTCAATCTGCAGCGTTTTGGCCAGCTGGCGCAGGCGCTGCTCTTGCTCCGGTTTCCCCTGGCCTAACAGCACCAGCGGCGCGTCGATGCCGCTTTGCGCGTAGGCTTCGAGCAGGCGGTCGTGGCGTTTGCCGGGATGGAAGCGGCCGACGTGAATCAGGTAGTCGCCGTCCGGGCGCTCGCTGTCGGCTTCCGCCCCGGCGCGCAGGGCGGCGATATCGAAGGGGTTATAGATGGTTTTCAGCTGCGCCGGGCGCAGGGCGAAGGCTTCCACCAGATCGCGCCCCACGGCGTCGGAAACTGCCACCACGTTGCGCCCCTGGTAAATCCGCTTAATTTTCTGCTGCTTCATCCAGCGGTCAAAGCCGGTACGGTGACCAAGATAAGAGGCCGAGAAGACGCCGTGCAGGCAGAACCAGACGTTGCGCTCGCGCAGCGCCCGGCTGCGGGCGACGATGCGGTCGGTTTTGTGCAGGTTGGAGAGCACAAGGTCAAATTGTCCCTGCTGCTCGGCCCGGATGACCGCGGCGTCCAGCTGGCGGGCGCGGCGGGACAGCTCGGTCAGCTTGCGCCACGGTTTGCGGCAGCGATCGGCCACCACCTGGTAGTCGAGCCCCTCGGGCAATGGGTACTCGCAGACGTCGCGTAGCGAAATGAGCGAGACCCGATCGCCGTCGCGCAGGAACTGCGCCGCCAGGGTGAGAACCACTTTCTCCGCGCCGCCGCCGGGCAATCCGTCAATCACAAATAAGATGCGCATCGTTATTTCACCAGATCCTGATAAAGGGAAAGCAGCTGGGTTGAGAGGCGCTCGCTGGTGCAGGCCATGATGCGCTCGCGGGCGCGGTCGCCTTCCGCGGAGCCCAGCGCGCGGGCAGGCAGGGCCATCACCGCCTGCTGTAGCGCCGGGATATCCAGGGCGTCGCAGACGTAACCGTTGTGGCCGTTGACGATAAACTCCGCCCCGCCGCAGCCGGTGGTGGTGATCACCGGCAGACCGCAGGCCATTGCCTCAAGGATGACGTTGGGGAACGGATCGTAGAGGGTCGGTAGCAGCAGGCCATCGGCCATCTGATAGAACGGCAGCGTCTCCGACTGCATGCCGAAGAAGCGCACCCGCGCTTCGCAGCCGAGACTCTTCGCCAGCGCCTGATAGCGCGGCTGATCTTTATCTTTGCCAACCACCAGCAGATAGCGATCGGTCGGGGCGATGGCGCGGATCGCCGCCGCCAGCCCTTTACGCTCAAAGCCGGAGCCGACGTAAATCAGGCAGGTCGCCTGCAGCGGCAACTGCCATTTGGCGCGTAAGGCGGCAAAGGTTTCTTCGCCCGGCGGCAGGAAACGCTGGTT
The DNA here is from genome assembly GCF_040064755.1 of Klebsiella sp. GB_Kp056. Taxonomy (NCBI): domain Bacteria; kingdom Pseudomonadati; phylum Pseudomonadota; class Gammaproteobacteria; order Enterobacterales; family Enterobacteriaceae; genus Klebsiella; species Klebsiella sp. GB_Kp056. Next base: position 78,964 of record NZ_JBEAJA010000041.1, read on the forward strand.
ATCAATGGCGTTATAGATAACGTGGATCTTGTCCGCCGGCAGGCCAAAGTCTTCGATGATCTCGCGTTTGATCATCTCGGCGTTGCAGATCACCCCGCGCAGATGCGGGTCTTCGTACATCTCCCGTTCCGCTTGCATCACATAACGGTGGTAGCGGTCGGCAAACAGCAGGCGGCTTTTCCAGGCCGGTAAAATGCGCGAGCGCTGTTGCAGCCAGCGGCGATGAACGCCGTCGCCGGCGCGGTAGAGATCGCAGCCGGGAATACGCTCATGGCTCTGCACCAGGTCGAAAGATTCGCGCTGCCAGAGCGCCCGCGCGGCGTTGGCAAACCCGCGCTCGCGGCTGATGCGCCCCCATTTACGTGGGTTACAGATATGGATCTGCCAGTCCGGTTTCACCGGCCCCTGCCATTCGCGGGTGATGACGTTCAGTTGCAAATGACTGCTGTCGAGGGCTTCCAGCGCGCGGGAGACAAACCGTTCTGCGCCGCCGTCCGGGCGGTACTTCTGCCGCACCAGAGCCAGCCTGAATTTACTCATGCCAGTACCTTTTTCGCCGCCGCGATCACGGCGTCGGTAGGAATTAAATCGAGATAACGTTCGTCGGTGTTGGTGTTGATGGCGTCCGGGTCGGGCAGCGGACCGAAGTCGCCTGCCCAGATCACCTCGCCTTTCGCCTGCCATGGACGCCAGAAGGTCAGCTTCGAGGGGCCGAACAGGGCGACCAGCGGGGTGCCGAGAGCCGCAGCCATATGCATCGGCACCGAGTCGACGCCGATAAACAGCCGGGCGTGATCGATCACCGCCGCCAGCTGGCGCAGCGTTAACTGGCCGGCTAAAGAGTGCAGCCGCGCCTGCGGGCAGCCGGCGATGATGGTCTCCACCATCTTCTTCTCTCTATCGTCGGGGCCGGAGGTGAGTACCACCGGGTACCCTTCGGCGGACAGCGCGTTGATCAGCGCGCTCATCCGATCTTCGCGCCAGCATTTGAAGAACCAACGCGACGTTGGCTGGATGACGATGTAGTTATCCCGGAAGTCCTCCGGCAGCAGGGCGCGGCTGGTGGCCCAGTCTGCTTCGCTGTAGCCCATCCGCGCCGGGGCGTCGTTCAACTGGATACCGAGCGGAGCGAGGATAGAGAGATTCTGCTGTACCGTATGCAGCTGATTATGCTGTTGGGTAGCGGCCAGCGCGGTGTGGCAATAGCGCCAGAACGGGTGGCGACGCTTCGGAAAATCAAAGCCGATCCGCGTCGCGGCGCCGGTCAGTTTGCTGATAATCGCGCTCGGCCACTGGTCGGCAAGGTTGAGCACCATATCGTATCGCTGCTGGCGCAGCGTCTGAATGAGCTGCCATTGCATCTTCAGTTGATGCTTTTTCCCCTGCTTTTTCCAGCGGCGGTCGAGACCATAAATATGGTGGATATCGGGGTTGGCGGCGAGCATATCCCGGGTCTCTTCATACAGCAGGACATCCACGCTGGCGGCGGGATACTGCTGTTTCAGCGCGTGAATAAGCGGGGTGATCAGCAGCATGTCGCCATGATGGCGCAGCTTAATGACCAGGATCCGCGCCGGGTTCAAGGGGCTGCGGGAGAGGGTTTCAGGCGTCATACTCTGTTCTTCATCCAGGATAAGGGTTCCGATTCTAGGGGATCAGACAGATTGAGAGAAGCGTTGTATTGCTCTACCATGACCCGATACGTATGGCCTGAGGACGTTTTCGTGCACAATCCCGCATTTCTCATCACGATTGATACAGAGGGCGATAACCTCTGGCAAAAACATGACAGCATCACCACCGAGAATGCGCGTTATCTCCCGCGTTTTCAGCAGCTTTGCGAAAAGTATGGCTTTAAACCGGTCTATTTGACCAATTATGAAATGGCCATCGACCCCTTTTATATCGAATTCGCCAGAGACGTGATTGCCCGCGGCACCGCGGAAGTCGGTATGCATCTGCATGCCTGGAACAGCCCGCCGACCGAGCCGCTGACCGCCGATGACTGGCGGCATAAGCCTTATCTCATTGAATACAGCGATGCCATGATGCGTGAGAAGGTCGACTATATGACGCGTCTGCTGGAGGACACCTTCCAGACCAAAATGGTTAGTCATCGCGCCGGGCGCTGGGCCTTTGACGAGCGCTATGCGCGTCTGCTGGTGGAGTACGGGTATCAGGTGGATTGCTCGGTGACCCCGCGGGTGAACTGGAAGACCGCCAAGGGGGCGCCGCAGGGCGATGGCGGGACCGATTATCGTCGCTTCCCGCAGCATGCCTATTTCCTCGATGAAAATGACATCAGCCGCGAGGGCCGCTCGCCGCTGCTGGAAGTGCCGATGAGCATTCAGTACAAGCACTCCGCGTGGATGAACAGCGTGAAGCAGGGCTACGACCGCCTGCGCGGCAAAGTGCGTTCCCCCTCCGTGCACTGGCTGCGTCCGATGGGCGGCAACGTGGAGACGATGAAAAAAGTCGTCGAACAAACGTTGACGCAGGGCAATGACTACGTGGAATATATGCTCCACTCTTCAGAATATATGCCCGGCGGCAGCCCCACGTTCCAGAATGAACGGGATATTGAGCGTTTATACGCTGACCTTGAAGCCTTTTTTAGCTGGCTGGCGCCGCAGGTGAAGGGCATGACGTTGGCAGAATATTACCAGCGGAAAATCACACAGCGCTAACACAGCTCAAGGTACCGTATGCGTATCCTTAAACAATTGACGCGGAAAAAGAACGCTTTTTTCCGCGGTATAAAATTTAATTTAATTAACTATCGATACAGAAATAAGCCGGCGCGCAAACCCTTCGACCCGGCCCCCGTGCGCCGCGTGCTGCTATTGCGCCTGGACGATAAAGTCGGCGATATGGTGGTGACCACCGGCTGCGCCAGAATACTGGCCGAACGGGGATATCAGGTTTCGGTGTTAACCGGACCAATATGCTGCGAAATATTAGCCGGCTCAGAATTCATTGAGCAAGTATATTTATATCGACCACGCATGTCCTTAAATACGTTACGGGCGGCGGGTTTTGATGCGGTTATCGATTTTGATGACGTGACCAGCTATGAACGCTTTAAATTACTCGCCGATTTACGGGCGACCAGCGTGATTGGCTTTAATAAAGAGCCCTATAAACTTTACGATCATTCGATCGCTTTTTTTGACAGCAACAGCCATATTTCCCTGCGCTATCAGCAGGTGGTGAAGCTTTTTGGCGTCGTTGACGACCAGCCATACGACTATCATCTCCCCGGCTGTCGCCATGAGCGGGAGAAAGTGGCGCGCTTGCTTTCCCAGGCCGGAGAGGTCGCACTGCGCATCGCCATTAACCCTTTTACCGCCTCCGAGGATAAAGACTTCTGTCGTCATCAGGTGGCGACCCTGGTCGAGCGGCTACATGCTCTGCCTTACCGGGTCTGTATCGTGATGGTGGGTCGCAGCGAGAAAATTCAGCAGCTGGGGCTGGATATGGCGCTGTACGTCGCCGACAGCACCATCAACTCCGCCGTGGAGGTGATTCGCAGCTGTGATTTAGTCATTACGCCGGACACCTCGATCGTGCATATCGCCCGCGCTTTCGATAAACCGATGGTGGCGGTCTATAACAAACGCAAACTCAAGGATACCGGGCTGCCCGGCTATCATATCTGGGCGCCGGGCTATGACAAAGCGAGGCAGATCGTTTGTGAAGAAGCGAATGTCGCCGATGTGGCGATTGAGTCGGTATGGCCGGTGATTAAAGAGCAGGCCGACCGGCTGGTCGCCGCCCGCAGTTAATAGAAAAGTGAATATAAAAAAGGGCCGTCAGCGGCCCTTTCTTGTTAACGCTTTTCCGCCAGCCCTTTGCTGAGCGCAATGCCCAGCGGCAGCCAGAACAGCACCCAGGTTTCCCGGGGGTTGCTGATGATAAACATCCCCTGCGAGGCCATAAATACCAGCGCGTAAAACAGGATCGCCAGACTGTAGCGGCTGTCGGAGCGGCGCTTGCGCCACGCCTGCCACAGTCCGCAGGCAATGACCGCCAGCAACAGCAGTAAACCCACGATGCCGCCTTTCAGCAGGGCGCCCATATATACGCTGTGGGTGGTGGTGATGTGTTCGCCGCTGTAGTTGATGAAATCCAGTTCATAGCTGAAACCGCGTCCCAGCCAGGGCTGGCTGGCCATCTCCGACAGCGTATGGTGCCAGATGCTCAGGCGCAGCCCGCTTTGGGTGCCCAACTCTTCGAAACGGGCGAGCAGCATGTCGCCCACCGGCGTCATGACCAAAAGCAGAGCCACCAGCACGGCCAGCGCCGCGGCGATCAGCAGGTTGCGGCGGGTGAAGACGTGCAGGTGCAGCGTACAGCCGACCGCCAGCACCAGGGCGATGATCGGCCCGCGGCTTTGGGTCAGCAGCATCATCACCAGCATGATGGCCACTGGCAGATAGAGCCAGTGGCTGGCTTTTTCTTTCAGTAGCATGCCGCAGATTAAGATGCCGATGCCGCAGTATCCGGCAAGGTCGATAACGTTTGTTGGCCCGGGGTTCTCAGGGGAGACCGCCCGTTCGGTGAGGACCAGGGTGTGGTCGAACATTAGCGTCCACAGCGAGAGCGCGGTGATCCCGCCAACCACCGCCAGCATGGCCAGGCGGCGGGTTCGTTCGTCGCTGAGCAGCATCGCCATCAGCAACAGATAGCCCGTCAGGTACACGCCGTGGGTGATCGGCGAGTCGATATGCTGCGGCGTATGGCCCCACAGGTTACTGAGGGCGTAATAGATAAAGAAGACCGCCAGCAGCGCCCAGGTCTGCCACTGTTCGCGTAACACGCCGGCCAGCGCCTGGCGGTTTTCCGGGCGTACCAGCGAGAGCAAGAGCAGCAGGATCGATAAATGCAGCAGGTTATTGGTCCGGGTGGACATGCAAAAAATCGCGCTGAAAAATAAAAACAAAGGAAAAACAATCGAGTAACCCTGTCTGGCGTAGTTACTCATTTTTAAAGTACTCATTAAACGCAACCTTTTCGAAAATAGTGTCCGGCACAGCGCTTTCTGGTGAAAAATTAATGACCCGGATCTGGCGTTGCTGCAGTACCTGCGCGGCATGCGCAAAGGAGGGCATGACGAGGGTATCCACTTTTGTTGCCAGGTACGAAGGCAATTTTTCTTGTTGTGTTTCGTAGAATCGCGGCTGGTTGAAGTTAGTCATATCCAGACCGCTCACCAGGATAGTGCTGAAGCCCAGCCAGGCGAGGATCTGCAGCGCCCAGTAGACCACCGTGCCGGCATCAAAGACGCCCTGGCGAATATCGGTGCTAAAACAGATATCCGGGCGCTGGGGATGAAAGCACATCGCCGGATTCTGCTGGTAAGTGCGCTTTATCGCTTCGCTGGCGACTTTCGGCTGGTAAATCTTATAGCAACCGTCCTCAATCAACGCCAAACGGCAGCGCAGCGCGTCCGCATGGCGATCGACGATTTTGGCGATCCCATGCATGGTGGTGAACAGAAGAATGTCCGGCTGACTGACGATGGCGCGGATAATGTCCGGCTTCTTATCGAAAAACTCCATGTCGACGATGGTATAGAGCGAAAAGTGCAGTCGGTCGGCAAGATGCCAGGCGCCATTGACGCCCATCACCGGGATCGTTTTCGACAACAGGGAAAAATCGATATTGCGGGTCGAAGGACCGGTGGCGGTCAGCAGGACTTCGCCTTGCATGCTGTTTTTCAGCGCGCTCAGGCTGACCAGCGGCACCGTTTTCCCTTTATAACGCAACGCGCTGATTTCGCCGCTCGGCGCGCGGGTGATGCGGGTAAAAGGCCACAGATTTTCATTGTGACGATAAGCGCGAGGGCGGGTGTAGCGATAGATCTGCTTAAACAGGGATCCCATCAGAGCAGCCCCTGATTTTGCAGAAGAAGATGAACCCGGCTGGCGGTAATATCGCCGGTGCTGGCGCTGTTTTCCGGCCGCACGATGTGCTGGTTTTTACCGTATCCGCCAATCAGCCCCGGATCGGTCGGGCCGTAGAGCGTGAAGTTTGGTTTATCCAGCGCGGCGGTCAGATGACTCAGGCCGGTATCGACCGAGACGACGGCCCGGGCGCTGGCCAGAACCTGCGCCACCTGCTCAAGGCTCATGCGCGGTAGCACTTCAACATACTCCCGGCCTTCCGCCAGCCGCTTCGCCCGCGCCTCTTCGTGCGGGGCGCCCCACGGCAGCTTAATGCGGACGCCGCTGTCGGCCAGCAGATCGAGCAGTTCCTGCCAGCGGTTTTCCGGCCAGTGCTTATCGTCGCGGGTGGTGGCGTGCAGAAACACCAGATAGGGGGCGGCAGCGTTAGCCTCGTGCTGCAGGAAATGGCGCGCAATGGCGTAATCCCCCTGGGTTTGGGGTTTCGCGTAGCCGAGGCTTTTGGCGAACAGCTCGCGGGTACGCTCCACCGCGTGCTGCTGTTTCGCAATGTGGTGGCGGCGGTTGTAAAACAGGCTGGCCAGCGGCTCGCGGGCCGTTTGCCAGTCCATACCATGCTTGACGCCGTGCGCCAGACGGGTGACCAGCGCAGCGCTTTTCACCAGCCCCTGGGCGTCGATAATGGCGTCATACTTGACCGCCTGGACGGCCTCGCGAAAGGCTTTACGCTCCGCTTTGATCGGCGCGGAGAACCAGGCTTTACGCCAGCGGCGGATCGCCACCGGGATCACCCGCTCGACGCTGTCATGCCAGGAGGGGATCTGCGCGAAGCCTTCTTCCACAACCCAGTCGAAGCGGATGCCGGGGATGGCCTGCGCGGCGTCGGTCAGCGCGGGCAGCGTGTGCAGCACGTCGCCCATCGATGAGGTTTTTACAATCAATACCCGCATCCGCTACGCTTCCTCGTGCCCGGTTTTTTCCGTCAGCAATTCGTTCAGCTCTTGCAGGACGCGCTCTGGCGTAATGTCGATCAGGCTCTGATGATAACCTTCCGCGGCATCGCCTTTGCGCACCTTGTGGTAGCCGGTAATCAGGCGGATCACGCGCGCTTTATGCGACAGCGGCGGGGTAAAGTCCGGACTGCTCGGGCCATACAGCGCCACCAGCGGGCGGTCCAGCGCCGCGGCGACGTGCATCAGCCCCGAATCGTTAGTCACCACCGCTTTACAGGCGGCAATCAGGATCACCGCCTGCTCCAGCTGGGTTTCACCCGCCAGATTCCGGCACCAGGCCTGCTGCTCGCTGCTGAGGGCGGCGATGATCTCTTTGCCGGCCTCGTTATCTTTTGCCGAGCCAAATAGCGCAATCTGATAACCATCGTCGATGAGCTTTTTCGCCAGCGCAGCATAGTGATAGTGCGGCCAGCGTTTTGCCGGGCCGAACTCCGCGCCGGGGCAAAAGCCGATGATCGGCCGATCGTTGGACAGGTTAAAGGCGCTGCAGGCCTGCGACTTTTCCCCTTCGTTGACCTGCAGCTGCGGCCATAGCAGCGGCTGCGGCAGATCTTTGGCGCAGCGCATCACGCCGTTGTCGTAGGCCAGCGCCACGTAGCGTTCCACCATCAGCGGCCAGGCGTCTTTGTCCAGCACCCGGGCGTCGTTGAGCAGGCCGTAGCGCATCTCGCCGCGCCAGCCGGTGCGCAGCGGGATGTTGGCGAAGAAGGGGACTAATGCCGATTTAAACGAGTTTGGCAGCACGTAAGCGCGATCGTAGCGACGCTCGCGCAGGCTGTGGCCGAGCTTGCGGCGTTCGCCGATAGCCAGCGCGCCGTGGCCCAGCGGCATCGGGATCGCTTCGTTCACTTCCGGCATGCGCGATAACAACGGACGACACCAGGCTGGCGCCATCACGTCGATAATCGCCTGGGGATAGCGCGCCCTGAGCGTACGATAAAGACTTTGCGACATCATCATGTCGCCCACCCAAGACGGGCCTACCACCAGAATTTTCATGTTATCTCTTACGCATCCCGATTCAGCCAGGCCATATACTCCGTTACGCCTTCGGCAACGGTTTTGAACGGTTTGTCATAGCCCGCTTTACGCAGGTTAGTCAGATCCGCCTGGGTGAACGCCTGGTAGCGGCCTTTCAGTTTGTCCGGGAATGGGATGTACTCGATGCTGCCTTTTTTGTGGTACGCCAGGGTCGCGTCGGCGACGGCCTGGAAGGATTCCGCGCGGCCAGTGCCGAGGTTGAAGATGCCGGAAACGCCGTTTTCCCAGAACCACAGGTTGACGTCAGCCACGTCGCCGACGTAGACGAAGTCGCGCTTGAAGCCGTCGCTGCCTTCGAACAGTTTCGGACTTTCGCCATTATTCAGCTGGGTGTTGAGGTGGAAAGCGACGCTTGCCATGCTGCCTTTGTGGCCTTCGCGCGGCCCGTAGACGTTGAAGTAGCGGAAGCCGACGATCTGCGAATTGGCTTCCGGCAGGATCTGACGAACGTATTCATCGAACAGGAATTTGGAGTAGCCGTAGACGTTTAGCGGCTGCTCATACTCGCGAGACTCGATGAAATCGCTGGTGCGCCCACCGTAGGTGGCCGCCGAAGAGGCGTACAGGAACGGAATTTCGCGCTCCAGGCAGTAGTGCAGCAGCTCTTTGGAGTACTGATAGTTGTTGTCCATCATGTACTTGCCGTCCCACTCCGTGGTGGAAGAGCACGCGCCTTCGTGGAAGATAGCGTCAATGTCGCCGAACTCTTCGCCTGCCATAATCTGGATCAGAAAGTCTTCTTTATCCATGTAGTCAGCGATGTTCAGGTCAACCAGGTTCACAAACTTGGTGCCGTCTTTCAGATTGTCGACAACCAGAATGTCGGTAATGCCCTTGTCGTTCAGCGCTTTAACGATGTTGCTGCCGATAAAGCCTGCGCCGCCGGTTACGATGATCATAACTGTACCTTTGAAGTTGAGAGCCCGGAGACAATCCGGACATGAATGCTCATATCATATCACCACATGAGCAAGCCTACAGCCATTCGCAGAATAAGGTGCTGGGCTGACGTGATTTATGCTGCAAATAATTCATTCAGGCCTGCATCATCTCGTATCAGCGTATAGCTTTGGGTAATATGTGCCAAATTTTGCCGAATCTGGAGAGTTGCAATGCGTGGTGATTTCTACAAACAGTTAACTAGCAATCTGGAGACCGCTCGGGCCGAAGGCTTGTTTAAAGAAGAGCGCATCATCACCTCGGCGCAGCAGGCGGACATTACCGTCGGCGACAGCCACGTGATTAACTTCTGCGCCAATAACTATCTGGGTCTGGCCAACCACCCGGCGCTGATCGACGCGGCGAAATCCGGTATGGACAGCCACGGCTTCGGGATGGCCTCGGTACGCTTCATCTGCGGCACCCAGGATACGCACAAGCAGCTGGAGAAGAAGCTGGCGGATTTCCTCGGTATGGAAGACGCGATCCTCTACTCCTCCTGCTTCGACGCCAACGGCGGCCTGTTTGAAACGCTGCTCGGCCCGGAAGACGCCATTATCTCCGACGCCCTGAACCATGCCTCGATCATCGACGGCGTGCGCCTGTGTAAAGCGAAGCGCTTCCGCTATGCCAACAACGATATGCAGGAACTGGAAGCGCGTCTGAAAGAAGCCCGCGACGCTGGCGCGCGTCACGTGCTGATCGCCACCGACGGCGTCTTCTCGATGGACGGTGTGATCGCCAACCTGAAAGGTGTTTGCGACCTGGCGGATAAATACGATGCGCTGGTGATGGTCGATGACTCCCACGCCGTCGGCTTCGTCGGCGAAAACGGCCGCGGCTCCCACGAATACTGCGATGTGATGGGGCGCGTCGACATCATCACCGGCACGCTGGGTAAAGCGCTGGGCGGCGCCTCCGGCGGCTACACCGCCGCACGCAAAGAGGTGGTCGAGTGGCTGCGCCAGCGTTCCCGTCCGTATCTGTTCTCCAACTCTCTGGCGCCGGCCATCGTGGCCGCCTCCATCAAAGTGCTGGAGATGGTCGAAGAGGGCGCAGACCTGCGCGATCGCCTGTGGGCCAACGCGCGTCTGTTCCGTGAAAAAATGACTGCGGCAGGCTTCACCCTGGCGGGCGCCGACCACGCCATCATTCCGGTGATGCTGGGTGAAGCGGTGGTGGCGCAGAACTTTGCCCGCGAACTGCAGAAAGAAGGGATCTATGTCACCGGCTTCTTCTATCCGGTGGTACCGAAAGGCCAGGCGCGTATTCGCACCCAGATGTCGGCGGCGCATACCCCTGAACAAATTGAGCGTGCGGTGGAAGCCTTTACCCGCATCGGCAAACAACTGGGCGTCATCGCCTAATAAGGGTGTGAGATGAAAGCGTTATCCAAACTGAAAGCGGAAGAAGGCATCTGGATGACCGACGTACCGGAACCGGAAGTCGGCCATAACGATCTGCTGATTAAAATCCGCAAGACCGCCATTTGCGGGACCGACGTGCACATCTACAACTGGGATGAGTGGTCGCAGAAGACCATTCCGGTGCCGATGGTGGTCGGGCACGAATATGTCGGCGAAGTGGTGGGGATTGGCCAGGAAGTGCGCGGCTTTAAGATTGGCGACCGCGTCTCCGGCGAAGGGCATATCACCTGCGGCCACTGCCGTAACTGCCGCGCGGGCCGTACCCACCTGTGCCGCAACACCATCGGCGTGGGCGTCAACCGCCCGGGCTGCTTTGCCGAGTATCTGGTGATCCCGGCCTTTAACGCCTTTAAAATTCCCGACAATATCTCTGATGACCTGGCGTCCATCTTCGACCCATTCGGCAACGCCGTGCACACCGCGCTCTCCTTCGATCTGGTGGGGGAAGACGTGCTGGTCTCCGGCGCCGGTCCGATCGGCGTGATGGCGGCGGCGGTGGCGAAACACGTCGGCGCGCGTAACGTGGTGATCACTGACGTTAACGAGTACCGTCTCGAGCTGGCGCGCAAAATGGGCGTCACCCGCGCGGTGAACGTGGCGAAAGAGAACCTCAACGACGTGATGGCCGAGCTGGGGATGACCGAAGGTTTCGACGTGGGTCTTGAGATGTCCGGCGCGCCGCCGGCGTTCCGCAGCATGCTGGATACCATGAACCACGGCGGCCGTATCGCGATGCTGGGTATCCCGCCGTCGGATATGTCCATCGACTGGACCAAGGTCATCTTCAAGGGGCTGTTTATCAAAGGGATCTATGGTCGCGAAATGTTCGAAACCTGGTACAAGATGGCGGCGCTGATCCAGTCTGGCCTGGATCTTTCGCCGATCATCACCCACCGCTTCGGCATTGACGACTTCCAGAAGGGCTTTGACGCCATGCGCTCCGGTCAGTCCGGTAAAGTGGTTCTGAGCTGGGAATAACGCCTCCGGTCTGTTGTAAACATCAGCAAAAAAGGCGCCTGCGGGCGCCTTAATTTAGATTTGGATAACATTTTTAGCCTGCTTAATATCAAGCGCACAATTTCTACATCGATTTTACGGTTATTCGCTTATACAGTGTGTTTAGTCGCGGTTTAACTTTGAAACGATCATGCTTAAACTCTCCGTATGCTTACTGACCTGTAACTCTGCACGTCTGCTCATGGAGGTGCTGCCCCCGCTGCTGAAGGTGGCTGATGAGTGTATTGTCGTCGACTCCGGTAGCACCGACGAAACGGTCTCTATTTGTCAGCAGTTTGGTCTCACCGTCCATCATCATGCCTATAAAGCCCACGGCGCGCAGATGAACTATGCCATCGGGCTGGCCAGCCATGACTGGGTGCTGTGCATGGACAGCGATGAAATTCTTGATAACGACGTCGTGGCGGCCATTCAGGCGCTAAAAGCGGGGGAAGAGCCTGACCCGGCCTGCGCCTGGCGTTTGCCGCGCTACTGGTTTGTGCTCGGCACGCAGGTGCGGACGATCTACCCTATTTCCTCGCCGGATTACCCGGTGCGCCTCTTTAACCGCCAGCAGGCGCGGTTTAACGACCGGCCGGTGGATGACCAGGTGGTCGGACACGCGCGCTCCGTCAGGCTGCCGGGCTTTGTACGCCATGACACCTTTTATTCGCTGCATGAAGTGTTTAATAAGCTGAACAGCTATACCACCCGGCTGGTGAAGCACCAGCAGATCACACCTTCGCTGACGCGGGGGATCGTCAGCGCCATTGGCGCTTTCTTTAAGTGGTATCTGTTCAGCGGGGCGTGGCGCTATGGCAAAGTCGGCGTGGTCACCGGCCTGTACGCCACGTTTTACAGCTTTCTCAAATATTTTAAGGCGTGGTACGCCCACGAAGATAACCAGGCGCCCGTCGCGCAAAAGCGAACGGACCCCTGAGTGGTCTAGCTGCCGGGATTGTCCCAGCCCTGCCATTTGAGGCGATAGTACTGGACCAGCGCGCTCTGGCTGATGCTGTCGCTGAGGATAGTGAAGAAGCGGCTGGCGTTCACGGGCTCCAGCGGGCGCTTCGGCTTGCAATACTTCACGCCGTGGAACGGATTACGCGGCTTCTGCTGCTGCGGCGTTTGTTGCGCAGGCGGCTGAGCGTAGTTTGGCGTCGAGTTGTCGACCTGCGGCTCGTTGAGCAGGCTGCTCGGGCGCACCAGCGTGATATCCGGCGGCAGGTTATAGACCATCTGCTGCAGCACCCGCACCGTCGTCGGATGCGGATGGCCAATGGCTATCGCCGAACCGTTACGCCGCGCCAGGGCGATGGCGCGGTTGAACTGAGTGCGTATATCGGCTTCATTCTGCGTATCGTCCAGAAACACCTTACGCTTAATCACCTTCACCCCGGTGCCCTGCGCGGCGCGCATGGCCTGGGTATTGCCGATGGTCACGCTGTCGAGAAAATAGAGATTGTAGCGCTCCAGGGCCTGCATCACCTTCTGCATGCCAAACAGGTTGGAGGTCATCGCGCTGCCCATATGGTTATTCAGCCCGACGGCGTAGGGGACTTTGCCATAGGCCTCGCGGATGATGCGCTCGATCTCCTCGCTGCTCATTTCGGGACGCAGGGTGTCTTTTTCCAGCGGCTGTTTGCTGAGCGGCGCCATCGGCAGGTGGATGAGCACTTCATGGCCCAGATTATGCGCTTTCGTGGCCATTTCCCGGGCGTGCGGCGCGTTCGGCAGCACGGCGACGGAGATAGTGGACGGCAGCGCCAGCACCTGATTTTCGGTCTGCGGGCGGTAGCCAAAATCGTCAATAACGATGGAGAGTTTGCCAGCGAACGCTGGCGCCGCCAGAGCCAGCGAACCGGCTACGGCAAGAGCAATTGCGCGAAATTGAAGCAAAACTTATCTTCCCAACCACGGCTGTGGATTGACCGCCTGACCCTGGCGGCGAATTTCGAAATAGAGCGACGGACGGCCCTGACCGCCGCTGCTGCCTACGAGCGCGATAGGCTGACCGGCACGCACCTGCGTACCGACGCTGACCAGCGCGCTTTGGTTATAGCCATACAGGCTCATGTCGCCTTTGCCATGCTCGACCACCACCACCAGACCATAGCCCTGCAGCCAGTCGGCCAGAATGACCCGACCATCGGCAATCGCTCTGACTTCGGTGCCTTCAGACGCGGCGATAACCATCCCTTTCCAACGTAGTTCACCTTGCAGCTGTTCGCCATATCGATGAAGGAGCGGACCGCGAACCGGCCAGAACGCCTGACCGCGCGGCGAGCCCAGCCCACCGGTGCGTGACATCAGCGAACGCTCGCTTTCCGTTGGTTTATAGGTGGTGCCTTTGCGCGATGCTTCCTGCTGGCGGTCGCGCACCGCCTGCGCATCGCGAGCTTCCCGATCGGCACGGGCTTTGGCGGCAGCCTCCGCCTGGGCGATACGACCGCGTAGGCGCGATTCGTTAGCCCGCAATTCACTTAACTGTTGCTGACCCCGCTGAATGGAGGACTCCAGGCCGGAAAGGGTCTTTTTCCGTTCGTTACGCGCCTGCTCCAGCTTCGCCTGCTGGGCTTTTTGCTCGTAGACCAGCGTCTGCTGCTGGCTCTGCTTCTCTTCGAGCATCGACTTTTGCACCGCCATCTCTTCGCGCGTTTTCTTCAGTTCCGCGATGGTTTCCTGGCGGGCCTGGTTGAAATAGCTGAAATAGACCTGCATCCGCTGATTGCGCTGACCCTCTTCACCGCTCAGCACCATCTGGATGCCGGTATGCGGCCCCTGGCGGAACGCCGCGTCAAGCTGCGCGGCGAGGTTACGCTCCTGAGACGCGCGCTGGCGCTCCAGCTTCGCGAGAGAAGCGTTCATCTCGTCAATCTGCTTATTGAGCTGGTTCAGGCTGTCCTGGGTTTCGCGCAGTTTGCGGGCCGCGGCGGCGATCGCCTCTTCCTGCGCTTTGAGCTGAGCGAGCAGGCTTGCGCGCTGCTGCTGCTGTTGCTTAATCGCCCGCTGCCTGGCGGCGATGTCGGCCTGGATGGACTTTAGCTGATCGCGATCGTCGGCGTGCGCAGATGACGCGCACAGTAATACGCCAGCGCTGAGCGCGCTGGCGTAAAGGACGGATCGAACTGCCGTTGCGATCCATGTAGTTGAATACGTCGCCTTTCCCCTCATGGGGAAGGATTATTCCACGATGAACAGCGGCTTGCCAGTCATCTCTTGCGGGATTTCCATTCCCATCAGCGACAGCATGGTCGGGGCGATGTCGGAAAGTTTGCCGCCATTGACCGCTTTGACCGCTTTGTTACCGACGTAGATCAGCGGAACCGGCAGGTTGGTGTGGGCGGTGTGCGCCTGACCGGTGGCCGGGTCGCGCATCTGTTCGGCGTTACCGTGGTCGGCGGTGATCAGCAGCTGGCCGCCAACGGATTCCACCGCCTGCGCCACCTGATCGATACAGTGATCCAGCGCTTCAACGGCTTTCACTGCCGCTTCCATCACGCCGGTATGGCCAACCATATCGCCGTTCGGGTAGTTACAGATGATGGTGTCGTACTGGCCGCCTTTGATGGCCGCGACCAGTTTTTCGGTCAGCTCGGCGGAGCTCATTTCCGGCTGCAGATCGTAGGTCGCCACTTTCGGCGAGTTAATCAGAATCCGCTCTTCGCCTTTGAACGGCTCTTCTACGCCGCCGTTGAAGAAGAAGGTGACGTGGGCGTATTTCTCGGTTTCGGAGATGCGCAGCTGGGTTTTATCGTGCTTCGCCATCCACTCACCGAAGGTATTGGCCAGCGAGGCGGGCGGGTAGGCGCAGGCCACTTTGATGTCGGCGGCATATTCGGTGAGCATCACGAAGTCGAGGTTAACCACTTTCTTACGCGCAAAGCCGTCGAAGTCGGCGTTGACGAAGGCGCGGGTGATTTCGCGTGCGCGGTCAGCACGGAAGTTCATGAAGATCAGCGCATCGCCATCTTCCATCGCGGCATCGGCCTGGCCGGCGGCGCGGATCACGGTCGCTTTCACGAACTCGTCGTTTTCGTCACGGGCGTAGGCAGCCTGCAGGCCGGCGACGGCGGTCTCGGCCTGGAATTCGCCTTTCGCCAGCGTCATCAGATCGTAAGCCTGCTCAACGCGATCCCAGCGGTTGTCGCGGTCCATGGCGTAGTAGCGGCCAATGAGCGACGCGATGCGGCCTTTGCCCAGCGCGGCAAATTTGGCTTCGAATTTTGCCAGCGTTTTTTCCGCGCTGCGCGGCGGGGTGTCACGACCGTCGAGGAAAGCGTGCAGGTAGATCTTCTCAGCGCCGCGCTCTGCCGCCAGCTCCACCATCGCCATGATGTGATCTTCATGGCTGTGAACGCCGCCCGGCGACATCAGACCCATGATATGTACCGCTTTACCCGCGGCAACCGCTTTATCGACCGCGGCGGTCAGTACCGGGTTGGCGAAGAAGGTGCGTTCTTTAATTTCCACATCGAGACGGGTCAGGTCCTGATAGACGATACGACCGGCGCCCAGGTTGACGTGGCCCACTTCGGAGTTCCCCATCTGACGGTCCGGCAGGCCAACTTCCAGGCCGGATGCATCGATCAGGGTATGCGGACGTTTGGCCCACAGGGCGTCCATTACCGGCGTTTTAGCGCTGTAAATGGCGTTATCCTGTTGGTCTTCGCGATAGCCGTAGCCATCCAGAATCACCAGTACCATAGGTTTTTTAGTAACCGACATTGCGACAACCTCATGCTCAAAGACAGAAATTTTGCGTAATTTTACTACAGCTGAATCGTTTAAATCCCCGTGAAAGATCAAAGAAAGGGAGCGGCCGGGCCGCGGCGTGTCAGCGAAAACGGCTTTTTTTCGCCGCCGCCCGCAGAAAATACATTACATCGCGCTCACTGGCTGTAATTGCCGCAAGGCACAGGTATACTCCTTTCCTGGTTTTTTTCTCACTTAGTCGGGAGTTGTAACCCCCCATGCAAGAAATTATGCAATTCATCGGCCGTCACCCTGTTCTGAGCATCGCGTGGATCGCGCTGCTGGGGGCGGTGCTGTTCACCACCTTCAAGGGCCTGATGTCGAAAGTTAAAGTCATCACCCGTGGTGAAGCGACGCGTCTTATCAATAAAGAAGACGCGGTGGTGGTCGACCTGCGTCAGCGTGACGATTTCCGTAAAGGCCATATTGCCGGCGCCATCAACCTGCTGCCCAGCGATATCAAAGCGAATAACGTCGGCGAGTTGGAAAAACACAAATCGCAACCCATTATTGTGGTAGACGGTTCCGGCATGCAGGCGCAAGAGCCAGCCAGCGCGCTGAACAAAGCCGGGTTTGAAAAAGTCTTTGTACTGAAAGAGGGCATTGCTGGCTGGAGCGGCGAAAACCTCCCTCTGGTACGCGGCAAATAACTTACCTCGCGTGGTGATGCCGCCGCGTTTTCCCCTTCGCGCCTGACGTGAGGGGAACACAGGCTGCGGCGTAAAACCCTCAGGGTAATAACAGGAGTGAAGTCATGGCCAATATTGAGATCTACACCAAAGCGACCTGCCCGTTCTGCATCCGCGCGAAAGCGCTGCTGAACAGCAAAGGCGTAACGTTCCATGAGTTGCCGATCGATGGCGATGCCGCGAAGCGTGAGGAGATGATCCAGCGCAGCGGACGGACGACGGTTCCGCAGATTTTTATTGATGCGCAGCACATTGGCGGCTGTGACGACTTGTATGCGCTTGATTCACGTGGTGGACTTGATCCCCTCTTGCGCTAATTTTTGCGCGCTTTCCCTGCCGGAAGCGCGTATTTAAGGACAACACGAAAGGGTTTTACTATGTCAGAACAAAACAGCACCGAAATGACCTTCCAGATCCAGCGTATCTATACCAAAGATATCTCTTTTGAAGCGCCGAACGCGCCGCAAGTTTTCCAGAAAGACTGGCAGCCGGAAGTTAAACTTGATCTGGATACCGCCTCCACCCAGCTGGCTGAAGGCGTTTATGAAGTGGTGCTGCGTGTAACCGTGACCGCCGCGCTGGGCGAAGAGACCGCGTTCCTCTGCGAAGTACAGCAGGGCGGTATTTTCTCCATCGACGGCATCGAAGGCACCCAGATGGCGCACTGCCTTGGCGCATACTGCCCGAACATTCTGTTCCCGTACGCGCGCGAGTGCATCACCAGCCTGGTTTCCCGCGGTACCTTCCCGCAACTTAACCTTGCGCCAGTGAACTTCGATGCGCTGTTTATGAACTATCTGCAGCAGCAGGCTGGCGAAGGTGCAGAACAACATCAGGATGCCTGATGAACGCACTTAATGCTGCAATGACTGTGATCGGTGCCGGCTCTTACGGCACCGCTCTTGCCATCACCCTGGCAAGAAATGGCCACCACGTTGTGCTCTGGGGCCATGACCCGAAACATATCGCGACGCTGCAGCACGATCGCTGCAACGCCGCGTTCCTTCCCGATGTGCCTTTCCCGGATACGCTGCATCTTGAAAGCGACCTGGCCACCGCCCTGGCCGCCAGCCGCGATATTCTGGTGGTGGTGCCAAGCCATGTGTTTGGTAAAGTGTTACGCCAGATTAAACCGCTGATGCGTCCTGACGTGCGTCTGGTATGGGCGACCAAAGGTCTCGAGGCCGAAACCGGTCGTCTGCTGCAGGACGTGGCGCGTGAAGCGCTGGGCGATGATATCCCGCTGGCGGTGATCTCCGGGCCAACCTTCGCCAAAGAGCTGGCCGCCGGCCTGCCGACGGCGATTTCGCTGGCGGCGACGGATCCGCAGTTTGCCGAGGACCTGCAGCACCTGCTGCACTGCGGCAAGAGCTTCCGCGTCTACATCAATCCGGACTTTATCGGCGTCCAGCTCGGCGGCGCGGTGAAAAACGTCATCGCCATCGGGGCGGGGATGTCGGACGGCATCGGCTTCGGCGCCAATGCGCGGACGGCGCTGATTACCCGTGGCCTGGTGGAAATGTCTCGCCTTGGCGCGGCGCTGGGCGCCGACCCGGAAACCTTTATGGGCATGGCCGGTCTCGGTGACCTGGTGCTCACCTGCACCGACAACCAGTCCCGTAACCGTCGCTTCGGCATGATGCTCGGCCAGGGGATGGACGTGCAAAGCGCCCAGGAAAAGATTGGCCAGGTGGTTGAAGGCTACCGCAATACCAAGGAAGTTCGCGTTCTGGCACAGCGTTTAGGTGTCGAAATGCCAATAACCGAGGAAATTTATCAGGTATTGTATTGCGGAAAAATTGCGCGCGAGGCAGCATTGACCTTATTGGGTCGCGCCCGCAAGGACGAGCGCAGCAGCAATTAGCTTTCCTTTGTCACCTGAATGACCCTGCCAGCGCAGAACTGGCAGGTCATTACCATATCGCCTGGAGTATGCAATGCCGTGTGAAGAACTGGATATCGTCTGGAATAATATTAAAGCCGAAGCCCGGGCTCTGGCGGACTGTGAGCCAATGCTCGCCAGTTTTTACCACGCAACGCTACTCAAGCATGAAAATCTGGGCAGCGCGCTGAGCTATATGCTGGCCAATAAGCTGGCTTCCCCGATTATGCCGGCTATCGCCATTCGCGAAGTGGTGGAAGAAGCCTACGCCGCCGACCCGGAAATGATCGCCTCGGCGGCCTGCGATATTCAGGCGGTGCGCACGCGTGACCCGGCGGTGGATAAATACTCGACGCCGTTGCTCTATCTGAAGGGTTTCCATGCCCTGCAGGCCTATCGTATCGGCCACTGGCTGTGGACTCAGGGCCGGCGTGCGCTGGCGATTTTCCTGCAAAACCAGGTGTCCGTCTCTTTCCAGGTGGATATCCACCCGGCGGCGAAAATCGGCCGCGGGATTATGCTCGACCACGCCACCGGTATTGTGGTTGGCGAAACGGCGGTGATTGAGGATGACGTCTCTATACTGCAGTCGGTCACCCTCGGCGGTACCGGTAAAACCAGCGGCGACCGTCACCCGAAAATTCGCGAAGGCGTGATGATTGGCGCCGGGGCGAAAATCCTCGGCAATATCGAAGTCGGGCGTGGGGCGAAGATTGGCGCCGGTTCGGTGGTATTGCAGCCGGTTCCGCCGCACACCACCGCCGCAGGCGTGCCGGCGCGTATCGTCGGCAAGCCGGAGAGCGACAAGCCGGCGATGGATATGGATCAGCATTTCAACGGCATCCACCACACTTTCGAGTACGGCGACGGGATTTAACGTCTTGCCCGGTGGCGCTGCGCTTACCGGGCCTACGGTCTCTGCCCGCCAGCATGTCGCCCGGATAAGGCGCGGTGCGCCGCCATCCGGGAAGGGGTCAGTTAGCTGCGCAGCACGGCGCCTGGATACCCCAGCTGCCGCCAGGCCTCGTACACCACCACCGACACCGCGTTTGACAGGTTCATGCTGCGGCTGTCTGGCATCATCGGAATCCGAATTTTCTGCTCCGGCGGCAGGGCATCAAGGATGCTGGCCGGCAGACCGCGGGTTTCCGGACCAAACATCAAGAAATCGCCATCCTGATAGCTCACCGCGCTGTGCGCCGGCGTACCTTTGGTGGTCAGGGCGAACAGACGCTGCGGCTGCGCGCTGGCGATAAACGTCGCGTAATCGGCGTGGCGCTGCACGGCGGTGAACTCGTGATAGTCCAGTCCGGCGCGTCTCAGGCGCTTATCGTCCCAGGTGAAGCCCATGGGCTCAATGATATGCAGACTGAAGCCCGTGTTGGCGCACAGGCGGATAATATTCCCGGTGTTCGGCGGGATCTCTGGTTCGAATAACACGATGTTCAGCATACTGCCCCCTTAATTGCGGGGGGCAGAATAGCAGATATTTGGTCAACCCTCACCCCGGCCCTCTCCCTGAGGGAGAGGGGGAGGGGGAGAGCAAAACGGCGCAGCTTATGCCGCGTTATGCTGCTTCAGCGCATCGAAGGTCTGCAGCGCCTCCGCGTTCTGCACCAGCGAATCACGGCTAATGTCCGCGATGGTTTTTGCGCCGGTCAGGGTCATCGCCACCTTCATCTCTTTCTCGATCAGATTCAGCAGATTCGCCACCCCCTGCTTGCCGTGGGTCGCCAGGGCGTACAGGTAAGCGCGGCCCAGCAGTACGCTGTCGGCGCCCAGGGCGATCATGCGCACGACGTCGAGACCGTTGCGGATGCCGCTGTCGGCGAGAATGGTAATGTCGCCTTTCACCGCGTCGGCAATCGCCGGCAGGGCGCGGGCGGAGGAGAGCACGCCGTCAAGCTGGCGGCCGCCGTGGTTGGAGACCACAATGCCGTCGGCGCCGAAGCGCACCGCGTCGCGGGCGTCCTCCGGGTCGAGGATCCCTTTGATCACCATCGGTCCGTCCCAGAAATCACGGATCCACTCGAGGTCTTTCCATGAAATCGACGGATCGAAGTTATTCGCCAGCCAGCCGATGTAATCCTCCAGGCCGGTCGGCTGGCCGAGATAGGCGGAGATATTCCCCAGATCGTGCGGACGGCCGTTGAGGCCAACGTCCCATGCCCATTGCGGATGGGTGACCGCCTGCCAGTAGCGGCGCAGGGCGGCGTTCGGGCCGCTCATGCCGGAATGGGCGTCGCGGTAGCGGGCGCCGGGAGTCGGCATATCGACGGTAAAGACCAGCGTTGAACAACCCGCCGCCTTCGCGCGCTCCAGCGCATTACGCATAAAGCCGCGGTCGCGCAGAACATACAGCTGGAACCACATCGGCCGCTTGATGGTCGGGGCGACCTCTTCGATCGGACAGACTGAAACGGTGGAGAGGGTAAACGGAATGCCTTTGTCATCCGCTGCGCCGGCGGCCTGCACTTCGCCGCGGCGGGCGTACATTCCGCACAACCCCACCGGCGCCAGCGCCGTCGGCATCGCCAGCTTCTCGTTGAAGAGGGTGGTCTCGAGGCTCAGATCCGACATATTGCGCAGAATACGCTGGCGCAACGCCACGTCGGAAAGGTCCTCGACGTTGCGGCGCAGGGTATGTTCGGCGTAAGCCCCGCCGTCGATATAGTGGAACAGGAACGGCGGCAGGATACGCTGGGCGGCGGCGCGATAGTCGCTGGCGGCGGAAATAATCATCACGAATTCTCCCTGGAATTATCAATAGCATCGCCGGGCAGGCGGGTAATTCGCGCCTGGCGGGCCTGGTCTTCATCAAAACGTTTAATGGTGGCGTGGACAAAACCTAAGTGGGCCATCATCGCCTGGCGCGCCGCCTCGGCGTCGCCGGCGACAATCGCCTCCATGACGGCCTGGTGCTGTTCGGTCAGGCGGGCAAAAACCGGCGGCACTAGATACATCCGCTGACGGCTCTGCTTGACGGAGGAGTGCAGCAGGTCGAAAAAGCCGCGCATGGTTTGCAGGAGCACCACGTTATGCGAGGCTTCGGCGATGGCCAGATGAAAGCGGACGTCCGCCTGCGAGGCGATATCCGGGTCTTCGCTCTGGGTCGCTTCAAAGCACAGGCGTATTTTTTCTTTATCGGCGTCGGTGGCCCGCATCGCCGCGTGCCACGCGGTGCTGGCTTCGATGGCGTGGCGGGCCTCGAGGATGTCGAAGCTGTAGTCAGGGTCATCGGCCAGCAGCGTCTTCAGCGGCTGGACGATGTTTTGCTCCGACCACGGCTCATGCTGAAAGCGGACGAAAGTGCCGCCGCCGCGACGGCTCAGCAGCACCCCTTCATTGACCAGCATCGCCAGCGCTTCGCGCAGGGAATTGCGCGAGACGCCGAGCTGAGCGGCGAGCTGGCGCTCGGCGGGCAGTCGCATGCCCGCCTCCAGCTGTTGTTCTTCAATCAGCGCCCGGACGCGACGCGCCACGTCGTCGGCCAGGCGTTTAGGCATCACTATCACGGTATCATCCAGGTTAAAACGTAGGCCTGCAGCGTAGTGATCAGACCCACCATGCAGGTGAAGATCAGGCTGTGTTTGACGGTAAAGCGGAACAGATCCGACTCTTTACCCACCAGGCCTACCGCGGCGCAGGCGATGGCGATCGACTGCGGGGAAATCATCTTGCCGGTGACGCCGCCGGTGGTATTGGCCGCGACCAGCAGGATATCGGAGACGCCAATCTGCTGCGCCGCCGTTGCCTGCAGCGCGGCGAACAGGGCGTTAGACGAGGTGTCCGAACCGGTCAGGAATACCCCCAGCCAGCCCAGGAACGGCGAGAAGAAAGTAAACGCGTGGCCGGTATGGGCCAGCGCCAGGGCCAGGGTCGACGACAGCCCGGAGTAGTTGGAGATAAAGGCGAACGCCAGCACCATGCCGATAGAGTAGATCGGCAGCGCCAGGTCCTTCAGCGTTCCGGCGAAGGTGGTCAGCGCGTCTTTCGGCTTCATGCGCAGCCAGACGATGGACAGCAGGGCGGCGAACAGAATGGCGGTGCCGGTTGCCGACAGCCAGTCAAACTTATAGATGGCGGCGTAAGGCGTCGCGGCGCTGACCACCGGCGGCATGCGGGCGACCATTTTGTCGAGGAACGGCACCGAAATATTGATGACGAAGTCATACATCGCGCCGCCCGGTGCGAACAGCGCTTTGAACGGCGGCACGCTCCACAGGGTCACGGTGGCGGTCAGGAACAGGAACGGCGACCAGGCGCGGATCACTTGTCCCGCGGTGTAGCGCGTGCGGGCCAGCGTCATATCCACCTGCGAGGCGCCGATATCGCCAAAGCGGAAGATGCGCACCGGCTGCCAGCGTTTGAGGAACAGGGTCAGGCAGACCAGGGAGACCAGCGATGAGATGATGTCCGGCAGCTCCGGGCCAAGGAAGTTAGAGCTGAGGTACTGGGCGATAGCGAACGAGCCGCCTGCGACCATCACCGCCGGCCAGGTCTCTTTGATGCCCCGCCAGCCGTCCATAATCGCCATGATCCAGAACAGCACGATAATGGTCAGGAACGGCAGCTGGCGGCCCACCATCTGGCCGATGGCGAAGCTGTCGATACCGGTCACCTGACCGGCCACCAGGATCGGGATGCCCATCGCGCCGAAGGCCACCGGCGCGGTGTTGACGATCAGGCACAGGCCTGCGGCATACAGCGGGTTAAACCCGAGGCCGACCAGCAGCGCCGCGGTAATCGCCACCGGCGCGCCAAATCCCGCCGCCCCTTCGAGAAAGGCGCCGAACGAGAAGCCGACGATCAGCATCTGCAGGCGCTGGTCAGGCGTAATCGACAGGATCGACGAGCGGATAATGTCGAACTGTCCGGTCTTCACCGAGATTTTATACACGAAGACTGCGGCAATAATAATCCAGGCGATGGGCCACAGTCCGTAGAAAAAGCCATACACCACCGAGGCCAGGGCGCGGTCCACCGGCATTTTATAGAACAGCAATGCGACGGCCAGGGCGATCGCAACGGTCCAGGTAGCGGCGAGATAGCCTTTCAGTTTGAGCTTTATCAGCGCAAAAAAGAAAAACAGAATCGGTAGCGATGCGATAAGACTGGATAACCAGATATTACCGGCGGGATCGTAGTTTTGTTGCCAGAGATTCATGCAGGGTCTCCATCGGGCCGCCAGGACGGGTGGGCTGAGTCTGCGCTCTTTGCCGACCCGTCGTAGGTAAAATTGGCCCGGCCAATTAGGGATAGCAGGGTTGATGACAACGAATGGTTAACCAGATGTTACTCTTAGGCAACGGGTTTGTGATGTATTTTGATGGATTTGTGAACTGCCGGGGGGTAGATAAAATTATTGGTTGGACCAATCGGCCGGGCAGGGAACGAAAAAGGGGGGTAGGACAGAATAACCCTCTCCGAACGGAGAGGGCTGGGGATCAGAATTCGCTGCGGGCGAAACCGGTCATCTCTTTCAGGCCCATTTCCCGGCCCAGGGCGGTCATCGGATGGACGACCACCAGGCCGCGGACGCTTTTCTTCAGCTTGCCCATATCGGCCTGCTCTTTTTTGGTAATCGCGCGGCGGAACGGCAGGCTCATCAGCTTCTGCGCCTCTTTGCTCAGCTTCTGGCTCTGGACGGAACGCAGACGTTCAATCTCCGTTTCCAGAGTGGCTTTTTCTTTCTCCAGCTCCGCGTATTTATCGGCAGCTTCCACCAGCGACAGCTCGGCCTGCTGGTGGCGGATGGCGTCGAGACGATCGCTCAGACGTTTGATTTCATTCTTTTCGACTTCTTTCATGGTGATTTGATCTGTTAATAAAGGGGCTTCATTCGCCTATAGTATGTGCCGTGACCGCTATTGTTGATAGCTATTTATCAAAAATTCGCCGTTTATCGCCGTCAGAATACGATACCTTAATCTGCTAATAATTTGAATTTTATAATTATTCCTTCCGATACCCGCGCTAATTTCATTTCTGTGAAGCCTGTCGGCAGATAAGCACGTTTTCCTTAACCCACGCCGGTGAATTGGCTAATGCTTAATCAGATTATTCCCAAAAGGAGGACGTGATGGCAAAGATCGGCGACGGCGTACCACGTTTAATCGACAAAGCGGTTGATTTTATGGCTTCCAGTCAGGCGTTTATGGAGTATTTGAAAAAGTCTCCGCGGCTGCAGCATGTACCGCGAGATATCCCTCAGGATAAGGAAGCGTTGTTTCTGCAGCGTCTGGAATATTATCGTCAGCTTTACCGGCCGACCTGCGACCAGACGGAGCCGGAGTCAGAGCGTTGATTTCTGGAAGGCTTTTTTTAAGCTGATTCGTGAAATCAGCTCAGTCAGGGACAACACCATCGTTGAACGCACCATCTGCTGGTAACGCAGTTTCTGCATTGCCAGCAGTTCGGCGTCGCTGTCATCAAACTGCGGCGTTGGCGGCAGGGCGGCGACGCAGTGCAGTTCGCCGAACGGACCGATAATTTCGTCGTCGGTAAAGCTGTACTCATTGCCGTCGTGATTAAGCTCTTCGCGCAGGGCCATCAGCAGCTCGGCGTCTTCATATTCGGCACGACTTATCACCCCAAGGCCATAAATCAGCTTCAGGCGTACTGAGAGATCGCCGAGCGGCCCGCTGCCCTCCAGCAAGGGCTCGACGGCGTATTTCACCGCGTAGTCGTCTTTACGGAACACCTGAAGCACCAGAATATTGACCGCTTCCGTTAACAGCTCGACGGTGGCGATCAGGAAGCTTCGTACGGTTTTGCCAGCATTCAGACGCTCAAGCACACGGTTTTCAAATGCTTGTGTTTCTTCCATCATTGCCTGCATATCTGACAGGAGTCGTAATGGGCGCGACGTCGGCCGCGCCAGGTTGTGCATCATTTTACCGCGTTATAGTCGTTAACGGCCTCCGCGACGACATCGCTTGCCGCGTCAAGGCCGGAAATCTGCGCCAGCGCGGCCTGCGGCCCTTTGTCGGCGATCAGTGTCGCCAGCTCCTGCGCCTGCGGATCGTCTTCGCTACGGAAATGCATCGCCGCCGCAATCCCTTTCACCAGATTGCGGTGCGGCAGGCCGTATTCCAGCGTACCCAGCAGCGGCTTAATTAAACGGTCGCCGGCGCTCAGTTTGCGCAGCGGCTGACGGCCTACGCGCTCGACATCGTCTTTCAGGTACGGGTTCTCGAAACGGCCAAGAATTTTCTGGATATAAGCCGCGTGCTTCTGCGGGTCAAAGGCGTAGCGTTTGATCAGCACCGCGCCGCTCTCCTCCATCGCGCCCTGCACGACGGCCCGAATTTTCTCGTCGAGTATCGCGTCGCGAATCGTCTGGTGGCCCGCCAGTTTTCCGAGGTAGGCGGTTATAGCATGCCCGGTGTTCAAGGTGAAGAGCTTGCGTTCGACAAATGCCATCAGGTTATCAGTTAATTCCATTCCCGGGATGGTCGGCAGTTCGCCCTTGAACTGGGTTTTATCGACGATCCATTCGCTGAAGGTTTCCACGGTGACTTCCAGCGGGTCATGGGTAGCGGACGCCGATGGCGGCACAATACGGTCAACGGCGGAGTCGACGAAGCCGATATGGGTTTCCACCCAGGCCTTATCTTCCTCCGCCAGGGCGTTAAATACGTGGCCTTTTAACTGCGTGGTGCCGCGCACCATGTTTTCGCAGGCGATAATGTTCAGCGGGCGTTCGGTGCCCTGCGCCTTGCGCTTCGCCAGCCCTTTGGCGATGGCCGGGGCGATGCGCTCAAGAACGACGGGACCGACGGCGGTGGTCACCAGGTCGACGCTGGCGATCAACTCCACTACCTCGTCGCCAATGCTGCTGACGGCATTCACGCCGGAGACGGTATCCACCTGCTCATTTTCGCCAACGACGTGAACCTGGTAGCTATGACGGGCATTCAGGGCATCAAGTACGGTCTGATTGACATCGGCAAACGTCAGGTCGATGCCCGCGTCAGCCAGCAGTTTACCGATAAAGCCACGTCCGATATTACCTGCGCCAAAATGTAATGCTTTCATAGTATTAACCTTCAATTAATGTTTTTACCTGAGAGGGCTGGGGTGAGGCTTTTTCCCTCACCCCAACCCTCTCCCAAAGGAGAGGGTTGGATAGCGCTGATTATTTATTCAGCAGCGCCAGTACGTCGTCGACGCTGGTGGTTTTCGCCAGGCGCTCAATCACCGTTTCGTCATCCAGCGCGTTGGTCAGGCTGGTAATCACCTGAATGTGCTCGTTGTTGCGGGCGGCGATGCCGATCACCAGGCGGGCAACATCGTCTTCATCTTCCCCAAAGCGCACCCCTTCCGGGTACTGGCAGAAGACGACGCCGGTTTTCAGCACGCGGTCTTTCGCTTCGATGGTGCCGTGCGGCACCGCGATGGACTCGCCGAGATAGGTCGAGGTCAGTTTTTCGCGGTCCAGCATCGCCTGCACATATTCCGGCTCGACGTAGCCGCCTTTCACCAGCTGCTCGCCGGCGAAGCGAATGGCTTCTTCTTTGGTGGCCGCTTTGCGACCGAGGAAGATGTTATCCGCACCCAGCTTGAACAGGTTTTTGTCCGTATCATCAAAGCTGTCTTTCAGGCTATCGGTGACTTTAACTTCGTTGTCGATGTGGCGCTGGGCCGCCACCAGACGCTCGGTCAGGCTGGTGTACAGACCGCTGTCGAGGAAGTTGGTCAGCGAAATATGCTGCGCCTGCGGTACCTGGCGCATGGCGCGCTCGGTCAGGTCGCGGTGGGTGATCACCAGGTCAACATCCGGCGGCAGGTTATTGATGGCGCTGTTGGTGACCGAGATGTTGCTCAGGCCGGCATCCTGCACTTTCTTGCGCAGTACCCCGGCGCCCATGGCGCTGGAGCCCATCCCGGCGTCGCAGGCGACGATGATTTTACGCACATGGCTCAGGTCGTTGGTGACATTGCCAGCCGCCAGCGGGTTGGCGCCTTTGGATTCCGCTTTCATGTCATGCATACGACGGGTCGCGGCTTCGATATCGTCTTCTTCTTTGACTTTGCTGGTCTTGAGTAGAACCGCAGAGACGACGAAGGAGACCGCCATCGCGGCGATAATGGCTGCGATGTTCGCGAAGTAGGCCCCTTTCGGCGTCATCGCCAGCACCGCCAGGATAGAGCCCGGGGAAGCCGGAGAGACCAGACCGCCGTTGAGGATGGTCAGGGTGAAGACACCGGTCATCCCGCCGAGGATAACGGCCAGGATCAGACGTGGGTTCATCAGCACGTACGGGAAGTAGATTTCATGGATACCCCCCAGGAAGTGGATGATAGCCGCCCCGCCTGCAGACTGTTTAGCGCTGCCGCGGCCAAAGAACATGTACGCCAGCAGAACGCCCATCCCCGGACCCGGGTTAGCTTCAATCAGGAAGAAGATGGATTTACCCAGCTCGTGGGACTGCTGAATACCCAGCGGCGAGAAGATACCGTGGTTGATGGCGTTATTGAGGAACAGGATTTTTGCCGGTTCCACGAAGATAGACGCCAGCGGCAGCATGTCGTGCGCCACCATGAAGTTAACGCCAGCCGCCAGAATTTTCGACAGAACTTCTACCGCCGGGCCGATGCCGAGGAAGGCGAGAATGGCGAGGATCATCCCGATGATGCCGGCGGAGAAGTTATTCACCAGCATTTCAAAACCGGATTTGATCTTACCGTCTACCCAGTTATCGAATTTCTTGATGCAGTAGCCGCCCAGCGGGCCGGCGATCATGGAGCCGAGGAACATCGGCATATCCGCGCCGACGATAACGCCCATGGTGGTGATCGCCCCGACCACGCCGCCACGTTCGCCGCCGACTAATTTACCGCCGGTGTAACCGATCAGCAGCGGCAGCAGGTAGGTGATCATCGGACCGACCAGCTTCGCCAGCGTTTCGTTTGGCAACCACCCTGTCGGAATGAAAAGCGCGGTGATGATACCCCACGCGATAAACGCGCCGATATTCGGCATCACCATATTGCTGAGAAAACGACCAAAGCTTTGCACTTTGATCTTGATATCGGATGACATAAAACACCCCTTCTTCTGTTTTGCGTATCGCGCAGGCTAAAAGCCCGAGGTTTGTTGTTAATGTGGCGGCAGAGGTAGCCGGGCCCTGATTGATAGTGCGAAATCTGGCACTGAATCGTTTAGCTGTCCAGCCAGCGCCCTTAAGTGTGAGTTAGATCACATGAATATAGGGGGCGGAGCGGGTTTTGTAGTGATTGCGATCACATAATGGCTGTGTAAAAAAACAACAGACCGCCGTTTTTGCCGCTAATCTGCGTTTTTGTGTGATATTTGTCACAATTTTGTTTCGTGTTTTTGTTGTTTGTTTGTGATTTTGATCACAAAGAATTTCACGGTGGATTTTTGCCGCTGTGATCTCGGCCCGGTTTTGCGGCCAGGGCGAGGCGGCGCTGTAACTAAGCAACCATGTTTGTTAAATAACTTTTTTCCGCCGGATGGCAAAAATGAAAGGGGTGAATTATGCTCAAATCAGCGGTCCGGATATCAGTGGGCCGTGATTAAAATTTATATAAATTATTAGCGTAAAGCCGAGGGAATTATGTTTCTCAATTATTTTGCGCTGGGCGTTCTGATCTTCGTTTTTCTGGTCATTTTTTATGGGATTATCATTATTCACGATATTCCTTATTTGATTGCCAAAAAACGCAACCACCCCCATTCCGATGCTATTCATGTCGCCGGATGGGTCAGTCTTTTTACGCTCCACGTCATCTGGCCGTTTTTATGGATATGGGCCACGCTGTACCGGCCTGAGCGCGGTTGGGGCATGCAGCATAAGGCGAATACGGACCCCGACGAACCTGAAAAAGAGACGGATATACAACAGCTTCGCCAACGACTGAGCGACCTTGAACATCAGGTGGCGGCCATCCAGCGGCCACAGTCCACCGCTGCGGCGGAGAAATAAACTATGGATCTGTTGATCATTTTGACCTACGTGGCCATCGCTTGGTCGATATTTAAAATCTTCAAAATACCGGTTAATAAATGGACGGTTCCCACCGCGGCGCTGGGGGGCGTATTTATTGTTAGCGCGCTTATTTTATTAATGAACTATAACCACCCTTACACCTTTCTGGCGCAAAAGGCGGTAATATCTATTCCTATTACGCCGCAGGTGACCGGGGTCGTCAGCAGCGTCACAGACAAAGCGAATCAGCGCGTCGAAAAGGGCGAGGTGTTATTTACCATTGACCCGGCGCGCTACCAGGCGCGGGTCGATCGCCTGCAGGCCGACCTGGTGACAGCGCTGCACAGTATTAACACCCTCAAGGCGCAGCTCTCTGAAGCCCAGGCCAACACCACCCGCGTGTCGGCGGAACGCGATCGCTTATACAAGGACTATCAGCGCTACCTGAAAGGCAGCCAGGCGCGGGTGAATCCGTTCTCGGAAAGCGACATCGATAACGCCAGGCAGAATTATCTGGCCCAGGACGCGCTGGTCAAGGCGTCGGTGGCGGAGCAGGCGCAGATCCAGAGCCAGCTGGATAGCATGATCAACGGCGAACAGTCGCAAGTGGCCAGCCTGCGCGCCCAGCTGGCGGAGGCGAAATATAATCTCGATCAGACCACCGTGCGGGCGCCCAGCGATGGGTATATCACTCAGGTGTTGATCCGTCCGGGGACCTACGCCGCCTCGCTGCCGCTGCGGCCGGTGATGGTGTTTATCCCTGAGCAAAAACGGCTGATCGTCGCCCAGTTCAGGCAAAATTCGCTGTTAAGGCTGGAGAAGGGCGACGACGCGGAAGCGGTGTTTAATGCCCTGCCCGGACAGGTGTTCCACGGTAAACTGGTGAGCATTTTACCGGTGGTGCCCGGGGGGACCTATCAGGCGCAGGGGGCGTTGCAGTCGCTGACCGTGACGCCGGGCAGCGATGGCGTGCTGGCGACCATCGAGCTCGATCCGAATGCCGAAATTGATGCGCTACCCGATGGCATCTACGCTCAGGTGGCGGTCTACTCCGACCATTTCGCTCACGTTTCGGTGATGCGTAAAGTGCTGCTGCGCATGACCAGCTGGATGCACTACCTCTATCTCGACCATTAATGCGATCGGCGGCAGGTTGAGCGGGAGGCTCACCTGCCTTTTACCTCGCCCTGAGCCATACTCATATCTTTGTTGGCGATAAGGAGCAGGCTATGAAACTGATCGGCAGCTACACCAGTCCCTTTGTGCGCAAAATATCGGTGATCCTGCTGGAAAAGCGCATCCCTTTTGAGTTTGTCAACGAATCCCCCTACAGCGAAAGCAACGGCGTGGCGCGCTATAACCCGCTGGGCAAAGTGCCGGCGCTGGTGACGGATGACGGCGAATGCTGGTTTGACTCCCCGGTTATCGCCCAGTATCTCGAGCTGCTGGGCGTGGCGCCGCCGATGATCCCCGCCGATCCCAGAGCCGCTCTCAGGATGCGCCAGCTAGAGGCGCTGGCGGATGGGGTGATGGAGGCCGCCCAGGCGCTGGTGCGCGAAAAGGCTCGCCCCGCGGCCCAACAGTCAGAGCAAGAGCTGCTCCGCCAGCGGGAGAAAGTGGCGCGCGGCCTCGACAGGCTGGAAGCCTGCGCGGCGGACGGGACGCTGCGCGGCGACGAGGTCAATCTGGCGACCATCTCCACGGCCTGCGCCATCGCCTACCTGAACTTTCGCCGGGTGGCGCCGGGCTGGTGCGCCACCCGGCCGCAGCTGGTGAAGCTGGTGGATGCGCTGTTCCAGCGCGCCAGCTTTGCGCGCACCGAACCGCCGCGGACTTGACCCAGACAGGTAACAGTTTGCGCAAGGAGGCGTTACAATCGCCGCTGATTGTTGACTCCCTCTCCCGTCGGGAGGGGGGAAAATAACTTACCGCCAGGCCCATTGATGACTACCGAAATTCGTGCGCTTTATACCCGGCTTCCGGCCATTGACCGCTTACTCCGCGACCCCGCTTTTTCCTCCCTGCTGACGCAGCACGGCCATTCGCAGGTGGTGACGCAACTGCGCCAGATGCTGGACGAGGCGCGGGAACAGATCCGCCAGTGTCAGACACTGCCTGACTGGAGCCATGACTGGCTGAGCGCCTGCGCGCAGCGGCTGACCGCCAGAAGGCAGAGCGCCCTGCGTCCGGTGTTTAATCTCACCGGTACGGTGCTGCACACCAATCTCGGGCGCGCCATCCAGGCTGAGGCGGCGGTGGAGGCGGTCGCCAGCGCGATGCGCGCGCCGGTGACGCTCGAATATGATCTCGACGACGCCGGGCGTGGCCATCGCGATCGCGCCATTGCCGATCTGCTGTGCCAGATCACCGGCGCGGAAGATGCCTGTATCGTGAACAACAACGCGGCGGCCGTTCTGCTGATGCTGGCGGCTACCGCCAGCGGCAGGGAGGTGGTGGTCTCCCGCGGCGAGCTGGTGGAGATCGGCGGGGCGTTCCGCATCCCCGACGTGATGCGCCAGGCGGGTTGTCAACTGCACGAAGTGGGCACCACCAACCGCACCCATGCCAAAGACTATCGCCAGGCGGTGAATGACAATACCGCCCTGCTGATGAAGGTCCACACCAGCAACTACAGCATTGAAGGCTTTACCAAAGCCGTCGACGAAGCGGAGCTGGCGGTCATCGGCCGCGAGCTGGACGTCCCGGTGGTGGCCGACCTGGGCAGCGGGTCGCTGGTGGATCTCAGTCAGTATGGCCTGCCGAAGGAGCCGATGCCGCAGGAGATGATCGCCGCCGGGGTGAGCCTGGTCAGTTTCTCCGGCGACAAACTGCTCGGCGGCCCGCAGGCCGGAATTATCGTCGGCAAACGCGCGCTGATTGCCCGCCTGCAAAGCCATCCGCTGAAGCGGGCCCTGCGCGCGGATAAAATGACCCTCGCGGCGCTGGAAGCCACGCTGCGCCTCTATCAGCATCCGGAAGCGCTGCGGGACACCTTACCGACGCTGCGCCTGCTCACCCGCCCGGCGGACGAAATCCGCCGGCAGGCTGAACGCATGCAGCCTGCCCTGGCGGCACACTATGCTGATTTTGCCGTCAACGTGGCAGCCTGCCAGTCGCAGATTGGCAGCGGCTCGTTACCTGTCGACCGTCTGCCTGGCGCGGCGTTGACCTTTACCCCGCATGACGGCCGCGGCAGCCGGCTGGAGGCGCTGGCGGCCCGCTGGCGCGCGCTGCCGTGCCCGGTGATTGGCCGCATTTATGACGGTCGGCTCTGGCTGGACCTGCGCTGTCTGGAAGATGAAACCCGGTTTATGGAGATGTTGTTACGATGATTATTGCCACCGCTGGACATGTTGACCACGGCAAAACGACGCTGCTGCAGGCGATAACCGGCGTGAATGCCGATCGTCTGCCGGAAGAGAAAGCGCGGGGAATGACGATCGATCTCGGCTATGCCTACTGGCCGCAGCCGGACGGGCGGGTGCTGGGGTTTATTGACGTGCCCGGGCACGAAAAGTTTTTGTCCAACATGCTGGCGGGGGTGGGAGGGATCGACCATGCGCTGCTGGTGGTGGCCTGCGATGACGGCGTGATGGCGCAAACCCGCGAACACCTGGCGATCCTGCAGCTGACCGGAAAGCCGACGCTGACGGTAGCGCTCACCAAGACGGACCGCGTGGCGGCCGCCAGGGTGGCGGAGGTTCAGGCGGAGGTCGAGCAGACCCTGCGCGAACTGGGCTTTGACGCCGCCGCTTTCTTCCCCACCGCCGCGGTGGATAACATCGGTATTGCCGAACTGCGCAGCCATCTGCTGCAGCTTGCGGAGCGCCCCCATCCACAGCAGCGGCGTTTTCGCCTGGCGCTGGATCGCGCCTTTACCGTCAAAGGGGCGGGGCTGGTGGTCACCGGGACGGCGCTCTCCGGCGAAGTTCGGGTCGGGGATACTTTGTGGCTCACCGGCGTCAACGCGCCGATGCGCGTCCGCGGCCTGCATGCCCAGAATCAAGCGGTTGAGCAGGCGCACGCCGGGCAGCGCATTGCGCTGAATATTGTCGGCGATGCGCAGAAAGAGGCATTGCACCGCGGTGACTGGCTGCTCTCTTCACCGCCGCCGGAGCCTGCAGAGCGGGTGATTGTCGAACTGCAGTGCCATACGCCGCTCAGCCAGTGGCAGCCGCTGCATATTCACCACGCTGCCAGCCACATCACCGGCCGGGTGTCGCTCCTGGAGGGCGGCCTGGCGGAGCTGGTGCTGGATACTCCGCTGTGGCTGGCGGATAACGACCGGCTGGTGCTCCGCGATATCTCCGCTCGCTTGACGCTGGCCGGCGCACGGGTGGTGACGCTGGATCCCCCGCGCCGCGGCAAGCGTAAACCGGAGTATCTGCAGTGGCTTCACGCCCTGGCGGCGGTCGGCGCTGACGATGCGCAGGCCTTGGAGCTGCATCTGCAGCGGGACGCCGTCCGGCTTGAGCGCTTCGCCTGGGCGCGGCAGCTGAGTGAAGCCGGAATGGCGGCCTTGATCCAGCGACCGGACTATCTGCAGGCCGGACAGCGCCTGCTTAGTGCGCCGCTTGCCGCCCGCTGGCAGCGAAAATTGCTGGATGCCCTGGCGCGCTACCATGAGCAGCATCGCGACGAGCCGGGCCCTGGCCGGGAGCGCCTGCGCCGCATCGCGCTGCCGATGGAAGAGGAAGCGCTGGTGCTGCTGCTGATTGAGCAGATGCGCGAGAGCGGATTAGTCCACAGCCATCACGGCTGGCTGCATCTGCCCGAGCATAAAGCCGGGTTTACCGACGAGCAGCAGGCGGTCTGGCGGAAGGTGGAGACCCTGTTCGGCGATGATCCCTGGTGGGTGCGCGATCTCGCGCGCGAGGTCCATGTTGAAGAGTCCCTGATGCGCGCGGTGCTGCGCCAGGCGGCGCAGCAGGGGATGATTACCGCGATCGTCAAAGATCGTTACTACCGCAACGATCGCATTGTGCAGTTCGCCCAGCGGGTGCGCGAGCTGGATCAGCTGCGCGGCTCAACCTGCGCGGCGGATTTTCGCGATACCTTAAACGTAGGGCGGAAGCTGGCGATCCAGATCCTCGAGTATTTCGATCGGATTGGCTACACCCGTCGTCGCGGCAACGATCATATCCTGCGCGATAAGGCATTGTTTCTTTAATCATTAACGCCTGCTCCCCGGCGGGCTTCGTGCCGGAGAGCAGGCGAAAAGAACGTGCCGCTGCGTGAAACCGCGGAGGCGATCTCGCGTGAGCTGGGTTTCCCGGTGCGTGAAGCGTCAGGCAAATGACCACATCCTGCATGCCATCTGACTAAAAACAGCGCTGATTCCATTCAGGATCAAAGCGCGGGCAGGGATTATTCTGGCACCCTGCGGTTTTATCCCCAGGGAGCAGAGGATGAACCGGTTGCTTATTGCCAATGCCCAGCAGTGTATTGGCTGTCGTACCTGTGAAGTGGCCTGCGCGGTGGCGCACCAGCAGGCGCAGGATCTCTCCATGCTGTCGACAGGCCATTTCACGCCGCGTATCCGGGTGGTGAAAAGCGGCGAGATATCAACGGCGACGGCCTGTCGGCAGTGCGAGGATGCGCCTTGCGCCAGCGTCTGCCCGCAGGGGGCGATTCGTCGGGAGGAGGACGTCTGGTGGGTCGATCAGCGCCGCTGCATCGGCTGTAAAAGCTGCATGGTGGCCTGCCCGTACGGCGCAATGACCGTCACGGTGGTGAACCAGCAGGCGCTGAAATGCGATTTATGTCACCACCGCGCCGAGGGGCCGGCCTGCGTAGCCGCCTGCCCGACGCAGGCGCTGCGGGTGATGGCTCCCGCGGAGCTGGAGGCGCTATGCGCGCAAAAACGCCAGCGGCTGGCGCTGGCGTGAGCGGGTCCGCTAACGGGCGTTTCCCGTCAGCGGCGTCAGGGATTAGGCTTCCTGTTCGCGCCAGGCGAATTCAACCTCTTCGGCGAGAATTTTCACCCCGGCCTCGATTTTTTGCGGGTCCGGCACATAGTTCATGCGCATGCACTGGTGGGTATGCGGCCACGGTTTATCGAGTCCCGGGAAGAAGAAATCCCCCGGCACCATCAGCACGCCGCGCTTTTTCAGCCGCTGATACAGCAGCTCGGTGGAGATCGGCAGATCCTTAAACCACAGCCAGAGGAAGATCGCCCCCTCCGGTTTGTGAATAAGGCAGCGCTCCTCCGGCAGATAGCGGCGAATAATGGCGATGGTCTCCTGCACCCGCTGGTAATAGAAGGGTTTGATCACTGTCTCTGACAGGCGCAGCAGATCCTGACGTTTAATCATTTCACACATCATTGCCGGCCCGATACCGCCGGGCGCGAGGCTGATAATGCCGTTCATGTTGCTGATGGCGGTGATGATTTTCTCGTTGGCGATGATAATCCCGCAGCGACTGCCCGGCAGGCCCAGCTTGGACAGGCTCATACACAGCACGATGTTCGGATTCCACAGCGGTCGGGCGTCGCTGAAAATAATGCCCGGGAACGGCACGCCGTAGGCGTTATCAATCACCAGCGGGACCCCATGCTGATTCGCCAGCGCATCCAGTTTGATCAGCTCTTCATCAGTGATGACGTTGCCGGTCGGGTTGGTGGGACGCGAGACGCAGATCATCCCGGTCTCTTCCGTCACCTGCAGATGCTCAAAATCAACGTGGTACTTGAACTGGCCTTCCGGCAGCAGTTCGATATTCGGCCGGGTGGCAACGAACAGATCCTCTTCCAGGCCGGCATCGGCATAGCCGATATATTCCGGCGTCAGCGGGAACAGCACCTTACGGGTGGTGCCATCTGCCCGACGGCCTGCGAACAGATTAAACAAGTAGAAAAATGCGCTCTGACTGCCGTTTGTTAGCGCAATATTCTGTGGTTCGATCTCCCAGCCCAGCTCGTCGCGCAGCATCTTCGCCAGCAGGCTCAGCAGCTCGCTTTTGCCCTGCGGACCATCATAATTACAAAGCGCATCAAGGGCTTTGCCATTATCCAGCATGTCGGAGAGCAGCTGCTGGAAGTAGTCATTCATCTCCGGGATCTGAGCGGGGTTGCCGCCGCCCAGCATAATAGCGCCCGGCGTGCGCAGACCGTCATTAAGGTCTTCCATCAGGCGGGTAATGCCTGAATGACGGGTGAATTTGTCGCCGAAAAGGGAAAATGTCATCGCGAATCGTCTGTCGGTGGTTCTGGAAAGTGGCTAACCATAACGCCAGCGCCAGCGTGGTGCAAATCGAAGGGAAGGGGGGTGTTTTTGTTTTTATCCTGTGAATCGATTTTTTATCAGCGTATTGTGCTGACTGGCTCCCCGCCGGGCAGGGAGTCACTCCTGCTTTACTGCTGTTGTCCGGCCCAGATGACCATCACTTTGTCTTCACCGCTCTCGCGCACGAATCCGTAACCCCGCGGCATCGACAGCGTTGTCTGTTTGCCCATACCGATCGCCGGATGGCGCGCGCGGAACTGGCCGATCTTCTGCCAGTGGGTAACGCTGCGGGCCGCTTTACCGTTGACATCCTGCCAGTTCATCTCTGAACGGGTGCCCTGCAGCGGGTCCGAGCCGGTGGGGCCGAACGGGCGCGACGACTCGTCACCATAGAAGATCTGCACGGCGCCAGGGGCCAGCAGCAGCAGCTCTGCCGCCGTGGTGCCGCCTTCGCGGAACAGGCGCGTATCGTGCGAGGAGAGGTAGCTCAGGACGTTAAAGCTCTGCAGCTTGTCCGCCATTTGCTGCCAGGTGAGGTCAATGTTGGCCATGCAGTTAGCCGCTTTCGCCGCCTGGTCCTGGTAATCGAAATTGATCATCGCATCAAAACCGTGGCGATAGTAATCGCTCTCCATCACCCCGTGTCCCCAGGCTTCGCCGGTCATCCAGAACGGCGCCGCATCCAGCGCTTTATCCGGATTAGCTTTCTTCCACTCCGCCAGCGCGGCGGTGGCCTGGGTTTTTAACTGCTGCCAGGCGTCCATCTCCACATGTTTAGCGGTATCGACGCGGAAGCCGTCGATGCCGTAGTCGCGCACCCACTGGCTCAGCCAGTGCGTCAGGTAGTCGCGCGGCGTATAGCCCGGGATCGCTTTCGCCGCAGTGTCCGGTTTATGGCTGTAGAAGTTCGGCAGGCCCGATGCCTCCTTCGATTCGGTTTTCAGATCCGGCAGGAAGGCCAGCGACATGGTGAGATCGTCATAGCCCGGGTTGTCGTAATCGCCGATATCGGTGCGGATCCACTTCTTGCCCCACCATTTCTCCCACCCGGCTTTATCGCTGAAGTTGATATAGTCGTTAAAGCTGTGCCAGGTCTGGCCCGCGCCGGGCTTCCAGTCCGTCCAGCGCTCGCCGAGGGTTTTTTTCAGCTCATCCCCTTGCAGATACAGAGAGCCGAACTGGAACTCCTGCATGTCGGCCAGGGTGGCGTAACCGGTATGGTTCATCACCACGTCGAACAGAATACGTATTCCGCGCTTATGCGCTTCATCCACCAGCCGACGGAGATCGGCTTCGGTCCCCATATTGGCGTCCAGTTTCGACCAGTCCTGGGTGTAATAGCCGTGGTAGGCGTAGTGTGGAAAATCGCCTTTCGTCCCGCCGCCGACCCAGCCGTGGATCTGCTCGAGCGGGGAGCTGATCCACAGGGCATTGACCCCCATCTGCTGCAGATAATCCAGCTTGCTGGTTAATCCCTGCAGGTCGCCGCCGTGGAAGGTGCCGATCTCCTGCATGCCGTCTTTGTGTCGGCCATAGCTATTGTCGTTGGCCGGATTACCGTTCACGAAGCGGTCGGTCAGGACGAAGTAGACGGTGGCGTTGTGCCAGTCGAACGGCGCCGGCGCGGCCGTCTCGGCGCGCTCGAGCAGCAGCAGACCATTGCTGCCGAAGGCGGGCTGCAGCGTGATTTTGCCGCCGCTGACGGTCGCGACATTGCCGCTGTAGAAATCGCGAACTTTGCTGCCCTCGGGGAAGGTTTTACTGACGTCGAGGGTGAGAGGTTTTCCATCCCACTTCGGACACTGGCGGATCTGCGGCGCCGCGGCGCTGGCCTCTTTTTCTTCCAGCGAAATCATCATCGTCGGCGTGCCGGAGCGGGTATCCACTTCCAGGGTATACAGACCCTGGCGGAAGATGCGCCATTGCGGCGGCGTGCCGCGACAGGGTTCCATGGAGAGCATCTGGTTGAGCTTAATGCCGCCGGAAGGCTGCCAGCACTGTTGGTCAAAATTTAGCTGCAGGGGACGTGTACCCTTCTCAACCACTTTCTGGCTGATGAAGCGACCCGTCCCTTCTTCGGTAAAAGCAGGGAAGTCGGCGGTAGTCCAGGCGGCAAAGGCCATCCCAGGCACGAATAACGTGGCAAGCGCAGCGAGTTTCATTGCGGGATCCTTGAGCGGTTTTTAGCTAGTGTGCCTTGTTGTCGCGCGAGTGAACTCCTCCCGGCGGACGTTTTACCAGGAGGATGAAAAGGGGTGAGTGACACCGCTCAAAAAATAGGCTAAAAATGAGACGAAGCTAGCATTTTCGCGCTAGCGATGCGGCGCAGAAACCGATTTCAGATGACAGCAATTCGGAATTGGACTATTTCTGTTGATGCTCTCAGTGCGTATTTTTGATACTATTAGCGATTCAGCTATCGTTTTTTTGTGAAAAACAAGGTGTTGGAATGCATATATCCGACCAGGAGACCTGATGATATCGAATCCCATACGACGATATGGGGCCGCCATACTTATGTTACTAACCTGCGTCTTTTCAGGTAGTGTGTTGGCAACAACGCACACAGCAACAAAGAGTCATAAAGCCCCAACGGTTAAGAAGATAAGTAGTACTAAGGTAAGCAGTAAACAAGAGTATTCTCGCAATAGTGTAAAGAGCAGTTCACTTCCTGACTTGCGAAAATACCCTTCCGGAACACCAAGGAAAAAAGCGTTTCTCCGGACGGTCATGCCTTATATTACCAAGCAGAATCAGGCGATTACTGCGGATCGTAACTGGCTTGTATCCAAGCAGTACGATGCTCGCTGGTCGCCGAGCGAAAAGGCGCGCCTGAAAGACATCGCGACACGTTATAAGGTGAAGTGGTCAGGCAATACGCGTCATGTGCCCTGGAACACGCTACTTGAGCGTGTCGACATTATTCCGAACAGCATGGTCGCGACCATGGCGGCGGCGGAAAGTGGCTGGGGTACTTCCAAGCTGGCGCGTGAGAACAACAATCTGTTTGGCATGAAGTGCGGCGCTGGTCGCTGCCGCGGCGCGATGAAAGGCTACTCGCAGTTTGAGTCGGTGGAGCAGTCGGTGCAGGCTTACGTCACAAACCTGAACACCCACCCGGCCTATTCCTCTTTCCGCAAATCGCGCCTGCAGCTGCGCAAGGCGGATCAGGAAGTAACGGCTAGTACCATGATTCATAAGCTGAAGGGCTATTCGACCAGAGGGTCGAGCTACAACAACTATCTCTTCGCGATGTATCAGGATAACCAGCGGTTAATTGCCGCGCACATGTAATGTGCTTATCTACGTGATTATTCATGCCCGGCGCGCAAGCCCGGGCATTTTTCTTTGCTCTCTACATCATGACTTCACTGTGCCGGTCACGGTACTCCTTCGGCGTCACGTCGTACTCTTTCTTAAACACCGAATAGAAATATTGCAGCGACGGGTAGCCGCACATCTGTGAAATTTCATTGATCGACAGGCTGGTGGATACCAGCAGGCTGCGCGCCTTTTCCAGTTTCTCGCTGTGGATCACCGTGTGGATGGTCTCCCCGACCTCCTCTTTAAAGCGTTTCTCCAGGTTGGAACGTGAAATGCCGACGGCGTCGAGCACCTGCTCCACCTTGATGCCTTTACAGGCGTTGTTGCGAATGTAATGCATCGCCTGAATCACGGACGGATCGTTTAACGACCGGTAGTCGGTGGAACGTCGTTCAACGACGCGCATCGGCGGGATCAGCTGGCGCTGCAGCGGGAGCGCCTCGTTATTCAGCAGCCGGTGGAGCAATTTTGCCGCCTGATAACCCATCTGGCGGGTGCCCTGGGCGACGGAGGAGAGGGCGACGCGCGAGAGGTAGCGGGTCAGCTCCTCATTATCGATGCCAATAACGCACAGTTTCTCGGGCACCGGGATATGCAGCAGCTCGCAGGCCTGCAGGACGTGGCGGGCGCGCGCGTCGGTGACGGCGATAATGCCGGTTTGCGGCGGCAGCGTTTGCAGCCAGTCGGCGAGCCGGTTTTGCGCGTGCTGCCAGTTTTCCGGCGCCGTCTCCAGCCCCTGGTAGACCACGCCGCGGTACTTCTCCTTCGCCACCAGCTGGCAGAAGGCATACTCACGCTCTACCGCCCAACGTTTACCGCTGGAGGTGGGCAGTCCGTAAAACGCGAAGCGGTGTACCCCTTTTTCCTTCAGATGAAGAAAGGCGCTTTCCACCAGCGCGGTGTTGTCCGTGGCGATATAGTGGACCGGCGGGTACTGCTCTGGCTGATGATAAGAGCCGCCGACGCCGACGATGGGGACGTTGACATCGGCCAGTAGCTTTTCGATTTCGGGATCGTCATAGTCGGCGATAACGCCATCGCCTAACCACTCTTTGATGTTTTCGATTCGTGCCCGAAAATCCTCTTCAATAAAGATATCCCACTCCAGCTGAGAGGCCTGCAGATACTCGCCGACACCCTCAACCACCTGGCGGTCATAAGCTTTGTTGGCGTTAAATAACAGCGTAATACGGTGACGCTTTTCAAACATAGATGATGTTCCTGCTCTAACCCCGGTCATACCCCTTCATTCATGATGTTGCCGATGGCCTGGCTTTCTCATTCACCCCAGCCACGTACGCGATACGCGGCTGGGATGCGCCGTCTGCAACCCGAATGCTGTTGGGTATACACTACCGGCTAATGCCCGAGATATTTCAAGCGCCTTATGGCGAAGTTTGGTGGTAGCGCAAAGAATTCAGACATTCTTCAGAGAGCGCTTCCTTACGCGCGCCGCTTGGTGGCGGAGTCCATCCACACCGCCAGCAGCAAAATGGCGCCTTTGACGATATATTGCCAGAAGGTGGCAACGTCCATCATGCTCATGCCGTTATCCAGGGCCGACATAATAAACGCCCCCATTACCGCCCCGGCGACACTGCCTATACCGCCCGCCAGGCTGGTACCGCCGATGACGCAGGCGGCGATGGCGTCCAGTTCGGCGATGTTGCCCGCCGAGGGGGAGCCCGCGCCAAGGCGCGAGCTGAGGATCAGTCCGGCAATGGCGACCATCAGGCCGTTAATGGCAAACACCGCCAGCTTGGTACGCTCGACGTTAATCCCGGACAGACGTGCCGCCTCCAGGTTGCCGCCGATGGCGTAGATGCGGCGGCCAAAGGCGGTGCGAGTGGCCATGAACAGGCCTGCCAGCAGCAGGGCGGCGAGGATCAGTACCGGCGTCGGCACGCCGCGATAGTCATTGAGCAGCCAGATTGCGCCCAGCACAATCACCGCGGTAATGGCCTGGCGGCCAACGGTCGCGGTGGAGGACGCGGTCGCCAGACCTAACGCCTGACGGCGCATCCGTCCGCGCCACTGCCAGATAATGAACGCCGCCATGCCGACAACGCCGATGCCAAAGCCAATGCCATCTGGCAGGTAGCTTTGGCCGATCTGCGCCATCGCCGGACTGGTGGGCGAGACGGTGGTCCCGTTGGTGATGCCGATCAGAATGCCGCGAAACGCCAGCATCCCGGCGAGGGTGACGATAAACGAGGGGACCTTGCGATAGGCCACCCACCATCCGTTCCATGCGCCGAGCAGCAGCCCCATCACCAGCGTCACCAGAATGGTGAGCGGCAGCGGCCAGCCGAGCCAGACGTCAAAGATCGCCGCGGCGCCGCCCAACAGCCCCATCATCGAGCCGACGGACAGGTCGATTTCTGCCGAAATAATCACAAACACCATGCCGACGGCGAGGATGCCGGTGATGGCCGTCTGGCGCAGCAGGTTGGAGATATTGCGCGCGCTCAGGTAGGCGCCATCGGTAACCCAGGTGAAAAACAGCATAATGACGACGATCGCGGCGATCATCACGAAGACCTGGAGGTTCAGCCCCTTCAGCGCCGGCAGGGCGGTGGGGGCGGTTGGGGTAAGTTTGATTTCAGACGACGTGTTCTTCGACATGGCGTTCGCTCCTCAGCGCGGCTTCCATCACCTGTTCCTGGGTCAGATGTTGATTAACCAAATTGGCTTTTAGCCTGCCTTCGTGCATGACCAGCACCCGATCGCTAAGACCAAGCACCTCGGGCAGTTCGGATGAAATGACAATGACCGCGATGCCCTGCTGCACCAGCTGGTTAATCAGTTTATAAATTTCATACTTCGCCCCGATATCGATGCCGCGGGTGGGTTCGTCGAGGATCAGAATGCGCGGATTTAGCAGCAGGCAGCGGGCCAGAATCGCCTTTTGCTGGTTGCCGCCGCTCAGGCGGCCAATCGCCAGCTCCGGCGAGGAGGTTTTAATTTTCAATCGCTGAATGGACTGCTCAATACAGTGCTGCTCGGCGGCGTCGTCAAGGCTGCTCATCGCGCCGGTGAACTGGCTGAGCGCCGCCAGGGTAATGTTCTTACCCACCGCCATCACCGGCACGATGCCGTCTTTTTTGCGGTCTTCCGGCACCATGGCGATACCGTGGCCAATGGCCTGCTGACAGTTAGTGATGCTGACCGGCTGGCCATCAATGAAGATCTCCCCCTGCCAGCGCCCCGGCCAGACGCCGAACAGGCACTGCACCGCCTCGGTCCGTCCGGCGCCGACCAGCCCGGCGATGCCGAGGATCTCCCCGCGATGCAGGGAAAACGAGACGTCGTTGACCCGTTTAATATGACGGTTTACCGGGTGCCAGGCGGTTAAATGTTCGACCCGCAGGATCTCCTCGCCGTGGGCGTGCGGTTCGCTGGGATAGAGCGCGGTGAGCTCCCGGCCAACCATCATGGTGATGATGTCGTCTTCGCTCATGCCGCTGGCGTCGCGGGTGCCGATATGCTGGCCGTCGCGGATCACGCAGATCGTATCGGAGATCGCTTTGACCTCATTGAGCTTGTGCGAAATATAGATGCAGGCGATATCGTGGTTTTGCAGATCGCGAACGATCGCCAGCAGCGTCGCGGTCTCTTGTTCGGTTAAGGAGGCGGTTGGTTCGTCGAGGATCAGCAGGCGCACCTGTTTATTCAGCGCCTTGGCGATCTCCACCAGCTGCTGCTGACCGAGGCCGAGGTCGCCGACGCGGGTGTCGGGCGAAATGGGCAGATTGACCTGCGCCAGCAGCTTCTGGCAGCGCAGCGTCATGGTTTCATAATCCAGCAGGCCGTGGCGGGATATTTCGGCGCCGAGGAAAATGTTCTCCAGCACGGTGAGA
Source organism: Klebsiella sp. GB_Kp056 (assembly GCF_040064755.1). NCBI lineage: Bacteria > Pseudomonadati > Pseudomonadota > Gammaproteobacteria > Enterobacterales > Enterobacteriaceae > Klebsiella > Klebsiella sp. GB_Kp056. Next base: position 122,980 of record NZ_JBEAJA010000041.1, read on the forward strand.
TGTTTCACCAGCGCCAGCTCCTGATGAATAATGGCGATGCCTTTGCGTTCGGTATCGCGAATATGGTTTGCCTGCAGCGTTTCGCCAGCAAAAATAATCTCGCCCTCATAGCTTCCGTGCGGATAGATACCGCACAGCACCTTCATCAGCGTCGATTTTCCCGAACCATTTTCACCGCATAACGAGACCACCTCGCCAGCGTTCAGGCGCAGGCTGACATTATCCACGGCCTTAACGGCGCCGAAGGTTTTGGTGATGTTCTTCATTTCGAGTAGCCAGGCCATAAAGACTCCGCAAAAGTGATATCCGGCGGGATGAAAATGACGCCCCGTAGCGGGGCGTCAGCCATTACAGTTCACTCTTTTTATGGAAACCGTCTTTAATCACCGTGGCGTCGATATTCTCTTTATTCACTTCAATTGGCGTTAACAGGCGCGAAGGGACATCTTTTAAGCCGTTATTCAGCGTGGTGTCAGACTTCGGCTGCTTATCGTTGCCCAGCTCAACGGCGATTTCGGCGGCGTTGGTGGCCAGGGTGGTAATCGGTTTATAGACGGTCATCGTCTGGGTACCGGAAATAATGCGCTTCACGCCCGCCAGGTCAGCATCCTGACCGGAGATCGCCACTTTGCCTGCCAGCCCCTGGGCGGTTAAGGCCTGGATGGCGCCGCCGGCGGTTGCGTCATTGGAGGCCACCACCGCATCGATTTTGTTATTATTCGCCGTCAGCGCGTTTTCCATTATTTTCAGCGCGTTTTCCGGCAGCCAGCCGTCAACCCACTGATCGCCGACAATCTTAATTTTGCCCTCATCGACATACGGCTTGAGGATCTTCATCTGGCCGGCGCGGAACAGCTTGGCGTTATTATCCACCGGCGAGCCGCCCATCAGAAAATAATTACCCTGCGGCACTTTGTCGACCAGGCTTTGCGCCTGCATTTCGCCGACTTTTTCATTGTCGAAAGAAATATAGAAATCAATATCGGCATTATTAATCATGCGATCATAGGCCAGCACTTTAATACCTTCCTGCTTGGCCTCTTTAATAACGTTACTGAGCACCTGACCGTTATAAGGAATAATGACCAAGACATCGACGCCGCGGTTGATCATGTTTTCAATTTGCGACATCTGCGTTTCTTCATTGCCATTGGCGGACTGGACAAAAACTTTGGCGCCTAAGGATTCCGCTTTATTGACGAAAATATCGCGGTCTTTCTGCCAGCGTTCCAGACGCAGATCGTCGATGGCCATGCCAATCTTCACTTCTTTCGCCATCCCCGCCATGCTGGCGAGCAGGAGGGAGCTGGCGCAAAGCGTAAGGCAAAGGTTCTTTATCTTCATAATAACGATACCTTTTTTGTAAGGGTAGGTAAGACGAACGGAAAAATAATGTTTGATACATGAGGTTGCGGATACGTTACAGATTCTTAACGCGGAAAGCAGGGCTGGCAATTACCGGTTCTTATTTTGCAGTTATGAAATTTCGTTTAATGCGCAAATTATGACGGCGATCGTATTTTATTCATGCACACTCTTATTATTGCACTGGACCTCTCTGACAGGACGGCAGAAGAACGCGCCGATATTATTTTTTGCGAGCTGGCGCACGTTTGTGGATTCTCTCAATGGCGGTGTGAAATAACGTAATTGAGGAAAATGAAAGCGAAATTCTATATTGGCTTAAACCCGTCATACTTCAAGTTGTAGGTGTGTTGGTGACATTCGTTGCTTCGCCCCCTGGTTATCGGGGACTCGCGCTCCTGCCGCCTTCCTGCAACTCGAATTATTTAGGGTACCTGATTGGTTATTCGCCGCATCTCTGAATATGGAGTTCTCTATGCAGACCTATTTCGATCAACTCGATCGCGTTCGTTACGAAGGCCCGAAATCCGCTAACCCGCTGGCTTTCCGTCATTACAACCCGGATGAACTGGTGCTGGGCAAACGGATGGAAGATCATCTGCGTTTTGCGGCCTGTTACTGGCACACCTTCTGCTGGAATGGCGCCGATATGTTTGGCGTGGGCTCCTTCGACCGCCCATGGCAGCAGCCTGGCGACGCCCTGGAGATGGCCAAACGCAAAGCCGATGTGGCGTTCGAATTTTTCCATAAACTCAACGTGCCTTACTACTGCTTCCACGACGTTGACGTCTCGCCGGAAGGGAGTTCGCTCAAGGAGTACAGCAATAACTTCGCCCGGATGGTCGAGGTGCTGGCGGAGAAGCAGCAGCAGAGCGGCGTCAAGCTCCTGTGGGGGACCGCAAACTGCTTCACCAACCCGCGCTACGGCGCCGGCGCGGCCACCAACCCGGACCCGGAAGTGTTTAGCTGGGCGGCCACCCAGGTGGTTACCGCCATGAATGCCACCCATCAGCTGGGCGGCGAAAACTATGTCCTGTGGGGCGGTCGCGAGGGCTATGAAACCCTGCTGAATACCGACCTGCGCCAGGAGCGTGAACAGATAGGCCGCTTTATGCAGCTGGTGGTGGAGCATAAGCATAAAATCGGCTTTAAAGGCACACTGCTGATCGAGCCCAAACCGCAGGAGCCTACCAAGCATCAGTATGATTATGATGCCTCTACCGTGTACGGCTTCCTCAAGCAGTTTGGTCTGGAAAAAGAGATTAAACTGAACATTGAAGCCAACCATGCGACCCTTGCCGGCCACTCGTTCCATCATGAGATCGCGACGGCCATCGCGCTGGGGCTGTTCGGTTCCGTCGACGCCAACCGCGGCGATCCGCAGCTGGGCTGGGATACCGACCAGTTCCCGAACAGCGTCGAAGAGAACGCGCTGGTGATGTATGAAATTCTCAAAGCGGGCGGCTTCACCACCGGCGGCCTCAATTTTGATGCGAAAGTGCGCCGTCAGAGCACCGACAAATACGATCTGTTCTACGGCCATATCGGCGCGATGGATACCATGGCGCTGTCGCTGAAGGTCGCGGCGCGGATGATCGAAGACGGTGAGCTGGATAAACGCGTGGCCAAACGCTACGCCGGCTGGAACGGCGAGCTGGGGCAGCAGATCCTTAACGGGCAGATGACCCTCAGCGACATTGCCCAGTACGCCGCTCAGCATCAGCTGGCGCCGCAGCATCGCAGCGGTCAGCAGGAACAACTGGAAAACCTGGTCAACCATTATCTGTTTGACAAGTAATCATGCGGCGGCGCCCGGCGTGACCGGGACCGCCACCAGGATGCTCTGTTCGCGCCACGCTCAGCCGTGGCGCGCGTTTAAGGAGAGGTAGTATGTATATCGGCATCGATCTGGGGACATCGGGCGTCAAAGCCATTCTGCTCAATGAGCAGGGTGATGTGGTGGCATCGCATACCGAAAAACTCACCGTCTCGCGTCCGCATCCGCTGTGGTCGGAACAAGATCCCGAGCAGTGGTGGCAGGCTACGGACACGGCGATGAAAGCCCTGGGCGCGCAGCATAGTCTGCGCGACGTGAAGGCGCTGGGGATCGCCGGGCAGATGCACGGCGCCACCCTGCTGGATAAATCGCTACAGGTGCTGCGTCCTGCCATTTTATGGAATGACGGCCGCTGCGGCGAAGAGTGCCAGCTGCTGGAGGAAAAAGTCAGCGCTTCCCGGCAGATCACCGGCAACCTGATGATGCCGGGCTTTACGGCGCCGAAGCTCTTGTGGGTGCAGCGCCACGAGGCGGCGGTGTTCAGCCAGGTCGATAAAGTGCTGTTGCCGAAGGATTATCTGCGTCTGAGGATGACCGGCGAGCTTGCCAGCGATATGTCTGACGCCGCCGGTACCCTGTGGATGGACGTCGCCCGACGCGACTGGAGCGATGAGATGCTCGCCGCCTGCGATCTCAGCCGGGACGCGATGCCGGCGCTGTTTGAAGGCAGCGACGTCACCGGGCAGCTGCGTCCGGAGGTGGCGCAGGCGTGGAATATGCCACAGGCGCTGGTGGTGGGGGGCGGCGGCGACAACGCCGCCGGCGCGGTCGGGGTCGGCATGGCCGATGCCGGTCAGGCGATGCTGTCGCTGGGCACTTCAGGTGTGTATTTCGCGGTCAGCGAAGGGTTCCTCAGCAAGCCTGAAAGCGCAGTGCATAGCTTTTGCCATGCGCTGCCGGGCCGCTGGCATCTGATGTCGGTGATGCTCAGCGCGGCTTCCTGTCTGGACTGGGCGGCGAAATTAACCGGTCTCGCCAGCGTGCCGGCGCTGATTGCGGCGGCGCAGTCAGCCGACGAGAGCGCTGGTCCGGTGTGGTTCCTGCCCTATCTGTCGGGCGAACGCACGCCGCACAACAACCCGCAGGCCAAGGGCGTCTTCTTCGGCCTGGCGCATCAGCATGGGCCGGCAGAGCTGGCGCGGGCGGTGCTGGAGGGGGTGGGCTATGCGCTGGCGGACGGCATGGACGTGGTTCACGCCTGCGGCATCAAGCCGCAGAGCATCACCCTTATCGGCGGCGGGGCGCGTAGCGCTTACTGGCGACAAATGCTGGCGGATATCAGCGGCCAGCAGCTCGATTACCGTACCGGGGGCGACGTCGGTCCGGCGCTGGGGGCGGCCAGGCTGGCGCAGCTGGCGGTGCACGGCGAAGCCGACCGCGCCGGGCTGTTGACGCCGCTGCCGCTTGAGCAAGCGCATCGCCCGGACGATCGCCGAGTGGCCCACTATGCGCCACAGCGGGAAACCTTCCGCCAGATTTATCAGCAGCTGAAACCGCTGATGTCATAGCCTCAGTCCGTCCGGCAACACCGGGCGGATTACTTCCCTGAATGTCCCGGCTACATCCATCCAAAAAAGCGTATTTGTTTATTCCGAAATCTCCGTTTGGCCGTGCGTAACCTGAGGCATCGCCGGGGGAGTCGGTCATAATCAGCCCCTGTCGACCAGGGAGGTGAGATGAACACAAAACGCAATATTGCCAGGGTGATGATGGCAGCAGGATCGCTGGTTTATCTGCTCGGTATCTGGCGAACCTGCCCGTTGTTTAGCGGTAAAGGTTATTTTCTCGGCGTACTGGTGATGGGGATGTTTGCCGTCCTCGCCCATCAGCGCGCCAGACGGTGGCAGGAACAGGACGACGGTTTTATTGCCTTATGCCGGTTGGTGCTGCTGCTATCGGTCGGCCTGCTGCTGGTGGGCGCCTGGTATGTGCCGGCAGGCTGGCATGAAAAAGCCGTCTATATCGCGGCATGGTTTGTCTGCTTATATGGCGCATCGGCAACCCCCAAACGGATCCGCGTCGCCTGCGCGATGCAAAAAACGGAATAAGCGCCACCCGTGGGCGCGTAAGAGGTAAAAGTAATGGAAAACAAGCACGCGACGTATTCTCCGGCCTTTCATTTAATCTCCTGGATTGCCCTGATCGGCGGCATCGCCACCTATCTGGTCGGCCTGTGGAATGCGGATATGCAGTTGAATGAAAAAGGCTATTATTTTGCTGTCCTGGTGCTGGGGCTGTTTGCCGCAGCGTCTTATCAGAAGACGGTGCGCGATAAATATGAAGCCATTCCGACCACCGCGCTGTACTACACCACCTGTCTGGTGGCCTTCGTCATCGCCGTTGGCCTGCTGGTTATCGGGTTGTGGAACGCCAGTCTGCTGCTCAGCGAGAAAGGGTTCTATGGACTGGCGTACTTTTTGAGCCTGTTTGGCGCCGTTGCGGTGCAGAAAAACGTGCGTGATGCCTGGGACCCGACCCGTGTAAGAGAGCCTCTCAGCGTGCCGGAAGAGGGGCCTGAACTGTGAGTCAGGCCCGCTCTCGGCGGTAGGTCGTTAACTGACCAGCCGCCGGCTATCAACCCGCTGCACCAGGCCGGACAGCAGCAGGCTGCCGAGCAGGGCGGCGCTGAAAATCCACACAATATCCAGCAGCGGCCAGCGGCTCAGTTCCAGATGGCTGGCGCGCAGCGCATGCACAATCAGGGCATGGAAGCCGTAAATTCCCAGAGAATGACGTGCAATACATTCGATACCGGGCAGGGGACGCGCGTTCAGCCAGTTTTTGGCGAGCGTCAGCAGGGCGACCGCGCAAACGAACACCGCCGGCCCGCAGTAGAGATACCAGGTGTCGCCGAAGTCCCCGCGCCAGCGTAGCTCATGCAGCGTGCCGCGGGAGATGACCCACACGGCGGCGAGGAACAGCGCGGCGCAGAGCGGGGTCAGCCATTTTTTATCGGTATCCAGGGTGCCAATGGCCCTGCCCAACACGCCGTAGAGCACGTAATAAAAGGTGTCGCCATTGATATAGAGGTTGACCGGCAGCCACTCAATCCCGGCGGCTTTGACGCCAACCATGTTGGGGTTGGCCAGAATGCCGAGGATCGCCATCAGCGCCAGCAGCATTTTGCCGTTGACGGATTTAACCTGAATAAGCGGCGAGAGCAGATAGATAACGGCGATAGCAAAGAAAAACCACAGGTGGTAGAAGACGGGCTTCTGCAGCAAATTCTTTAACGACAGCTCGACGTTGATATGGGTAAACAGCGCGATATACAGCAGAGACAGCGCGCTATAGAACGCAATGCACAGGCCAATCCGCCAGAAATGGCGCGGCTGGGCGCTGCGTTCCCCAAAAAACAGATACCCCGAGATCATAAAAAACAGCGGCACGCTGACGCGGGAGGTGGAATTGAGCAGATTGGCGATATCCCATTGCAGCAGGGTAATCGTATGCGGATGAGTGATATACCAGCTGGTACTGTGGATCATCACCACCATCATGCAGGCAATGCCGCGCAGGTTGGTGATCCAGTGTATCTTTTCTTGCATCAGTCCCTCAAAGTCTACTGGCGATATAAGGTCTGACCCGCCTTATGCCCCGGTGTCGCACGAGATTAGTCTGAGTTTTTGATCACAGACTTGTCGCTGTTTCATGATATTCGCAAAATACCTGTAATACTGGATCTTTGCGATAACAACTTGCTGACAAGGCGGTGGAGGAGAACGTGGTGAAAGGTGTCGTTTCCATAATGCTGGCGCTGCTCCTTGCGGGCTGCAGCGAGACCGTTTCCCCGCCGGCGCAAAAGGCGCAGCGCGCGCATATTACACCGCAAACTACGCTCAATATGGCGCAGCTTTGCAAGGATCAGGCCGCTATCCGCTATAACACGCAAACGCAGTTAGTTGACGTGAACCATCTTGAACAATTCCAGGCGAGCTATGAGCTGTCGGGTCGTACCGGCAAGAATGAACGTTTCATCTGTTCCTTTGACCCCGACGGCCAGTTTATGCATCTTTCGATGCGCTGAATCGACCCCGCCTGGCGTAAATTTCGTCCGTTTTCCTGAAACTACGCCGTTTCGTACTGTATATCTCGCAGCCAGCGGGTATACTGACTCCTTCCTTTAAATCCACACGTATCCAGCACGAAATCATATGCAAAAGTTTGATACCAGGACCTTCCAGGGCCTGATCCTGACCTTACAGGATTACTGGGCTCGTCAGGGCTGCACCATTGTTCAACCACTGGACATGGAAGTCGGCGCCGGCACCTCTCACCCGATGACCTGCCTGCGCGCGTTAGGGCCGGAGCCGATGGCGACCGCCTACGTACAGCCTTCCCGTCGTCCAACCGATGGCCGCTATGGCGAAAACCCGAACCGTTTACAGCATTACTATCAGTTCCAGGTGGTGATTAAGCCTTCTCCGGACAACATCCAGGAGCTGTACCTCGGGTCGCTGAAAGAGCTGGGTATGGACCCGACCATTCACGACATTCGCTTCGTCGAAGACAACTGGGAAAACCCGACGCTGGGGGCCTGGGGTCTGGGTTGGGAAGTGTGGCTCAACGGCATGGAAGTGACGCAGTTCACCTACTTCCAGCAGGTGGGCGGCCTGGAGTGTAAGCCGGTGACCGGCGAGATCACCTACGGCCTGGAGCGTCTGGCGATGTACATCCAGGGCGTCGATAGCGTCTACGACCTGGTCTGGAGCGATGGCCCGCTGGGTAAAACCACTTACGGCGACGTGTTCCACCAGAACGAAGTGGAGCAGTCCACCTATAACTTCGAATACGCCGACGTCGATTTCCTCTTCTCCTGCTTCGAGCAGTATGAGAAAGAGGCCCAGCATCTGCTGGCGCTGGAGACCCCGCTGCCGCTGCCGGCCTACGAGCGTATTCTGAAAGCGGCTCACAGCTTCAACCTGCTGGATGCGCGTAAAGCCATCTCCGTCACCGAGCGTCAGCGCTATATCCTGCGCATTCGCACCCTGACGAAAGCAGTGGCGGAAGCGTACTACGCTTCCCGTGAAGCGCTCGGCTTCCCGATGTGCAACAAGAATAAATAAGAGGCGGCCATGTCTGAGAATACTTTTCTGGTGGAAATCGGCACTGAAGAGCTGCCACCAAAAGCGCTGCGCAGCCTGGCGGAATCTTTTGCTGCGAACGTGACCGCGGAGCTGGATAACGCCGGCCTCGCGCACGGTAAAGTGGAATGGTTTGCCGCCCCGCGTCGTCTGGCGCTGAAGGTGGCCAACCTGGCGGCGGCGCAAGCCGATCGCGAAGTGGAAAAACGCGGCCCGGCCGTTGCCCAGGCGTTCGATGCCGAAGGCAAGCCAAGCAAAGCGGCCGAAGGCTGGGCGCGCGGCTGCGGTATTACCGTCGATCAGGCCGAACGTCTGACTACGGACAAAGGCGAGTGGCTGCTGTATCGCGCCCATGTGAAGGGCGAAAGCACCGAAGCGCTGCTGCCGAACATGATTGCCAGCTCGCTGGCGAAGCTGCCGATCCCGAAACTGATGCGCTGGGGCGCGTCTGACGTCCACTTCGTGCGCCCGGTTCACACCGTCACGCTGCTGCTGGGCGACAAGGTGATCCCGGCTACTATCCTCGGTATCCCGTCCGATCGCGTGATCCGCGGCCATCGCTTTATGGGCGAGCCGGAATTCACCATCGACCATGCCGACCAGTACCCGCAGATCCTGTTGGAGCGCGGTAAAGTCATCGCCGATTACGAACAGCGTAAAGCCAAAATCAAAGCCGATGCGGAAGAGGCGGCGCGTAAGATTGGCGGTCAAGCCGATCTGAGCGAAAGCCTGCTGGAAGAAGTCACCTCGCTGGTGGAATGGCCGGTGGTGCTGACGGCGAAGTTCGAAGAAAAATTCCTCGCGGTGCCGTCTGAAGCGCTGGTTTACACCATGAAGGGCGACCAGAAGTACTTCCCGGTTTACGACAACGCCGGTAAGCTGCTGCCGAACTTTATCTTCGTCGCCAACATCGAGTCGAAAGATCCGCAGCAGATCATCTCCGGTAACGAGAAGGTGGTCCGTCCGCGTCTGGCCGACGCCGAGTTCTTCTTCAACACCGACCGTAAAAAACGTCTGGAAGACAACCTGCCGCGTCTGGAAACCGTGCTGTTCCAGCAGCAGCTGGGTACGCTGCGCGACAAGACCGATCGCATTCAGGCGCTGGCGGGCTGGATTGCCGAGCAGATTGGCGCTGACGTGAACCACGCGACCCGCGCGGGCCTGCTGTCCAAGTGCGACCTGATGACCAACATGGTCTTCGAGTTCACCGACACCCAGGGCGTGATGGGGATGCACTACGCCCGCCACGATGGCGAAGCGGAAGATGTGGCCGTGGCGCTGAACGAACAGTATCAGCCGCGCTTTGCCGGCGACGCGCTGCCGTCTAACCCGGTGGCCTGCGCGGTGGCGATTGCCGATAAGATGGACACCCTCGCGGGTATCTTCGGTATCGGCCAGCACCCGAAAGGCGATAAAGACCCGTTTGCGCTGCGCCGCGCCGCGCTGGGCGTCCTGCGTATCATCGTCGAGAAGAACCTGAACCTCGATCTGCAAACGCTGACCGAAGAAGCGGTGCGTCTGTACGGTGAGAAGCTGACCAACGCCAACGTGGTTGATGACGTGATCGACTTTATGCTGGGCCGCTTCCGCGCCTGGTATCAGGACGAAGGCTACGGCGTCGACACTATCCAGGCGGTACTGGCGCGTCGTCCAACCCGCCCGGCGGATTTCGATGCGCGCATGAAAGCCGTATCGCACTTCCGTACCCTGGAAGAGTCCTCTGCGCTGGCGGCGGCGAACAAACGTGTCTCCAACATCCTCGCGAAATCCGACGAGACGCTGAACGACATCGTTCACGCTTCCGTGCTGAAAGAAGCGGCGGAAATTAAGCTGGCGGGCAATCTGGTGGTGCTGCGCGACAAGCTGCAGCCGTACTTCGCCGCAGGCCGCTATCAGGATGCGCTGATTGAGCTGGCCGCTCTGCGCGAGCCGGTGGATGAGTTCTTCGAAAACGTGATGGTCAACGCCGAAGACAAAGATGTCCGCATCAACCGTCTGACGCTGCTGTCCAAACTGCGTGAACTGTTCCTGCAGGTGGCGGATATTTCTCTGCTGCAGTAAGCGTATCGGTAATAATAAAAAACCTGCCTCAGGGCAGGTTTTTTTATACCTGAAATATAAGTAGTCGAACCGCTAATAATTCAGTCATTGATATTTTCATTATTTGCATTGATCAATAAAAATATTTTAAGAATATATAAACATAATTCCGCAAGTTATTTACGCTAGAATGGCGGCGGGTGCTTGAGACTGTGTGTCTCAGGTATTCAGCGGGAGACAGACAGAGAAAAGCCCCACCTGATAGTCATCAAAGTGAGGCTCCCCTAATGCATGAACACCATAAACGTAGCCTCTTACTTGTTGAAAATCAACACGGGAGGCGAGGAGTGCTGCGAAACTATCTGTTGTTTGGCTTAATAGTGATTTGCTTCACTGTTTTATTATTGACCTGGATGGTTCGTGATTCGCTATATGAATTACCGCTCAGGCAGGGAAATAGTGAGCTGGTGGCATTCTTAGCCTGTGATAGTAAACAGTAAGAGCATCTGGTGGGGATCTATCCCCACTATGCTTGCAGTGTCAGGCATTCTCAATGCACCCTTTCATTGTTCACCAAATAAATCATTTGCCTCCTGATATCAGGAGGCCTTTTTATTTTTAAACGATTGTTGAATTAAACGGGCTTGAAATTCATAGCGGAGTGTGGCTATCCTATGCCCCGACGAATCCCTCGTCTCACTGGAGCGCGCCCTACAAATGAACAAACACGACTGATGAACTTCACGCCTTACCTCGCAGACGTTGCGGGTAGGGAAGTATTGATTTCATTCAGGAGTGCTTATGGCTCATTGCGACCACATCCCCGCTTTTGTTTTACATCAGGTCACCTGTCAGTTTGCGACGGGGCAGACCCTGTTTGGTCCTCTCAACGTCTCGCTGGAACCGTCCCTTTGCGGTCTGGTCGGCCGGAACGGCGTCGGTAAGTCGCGTCTGTTGCGCCTGCTGGCGGGCCTTGATTCTCCTGCCGGTGGCCATATCGAGCGCGCGGCTTCCATTGCCTGGGTGGCGCAGCAGCCGACGCTTACGCCGGAGACCACCCTCGCTACGCTGCTGGGCTATGCGCCGGTCTTTGACGCCTTGTTCCGCCTTGAGCAGGGCCATGGACTGGCCGACGATTTCGAGCTATTGGATGGCCACTGGGATCTCCCCGATCGGCTGAGTTTAGCTTTCCGCGATGCCGGTCTCCCGCCGTTCTCTGCCGATCGTCCCGCTTTTTCACTCAGCGGCGGCGAGCGGATGAAGGCCCTGCTGTGCGGCGCCTTTGTTTCGAGCGCCGATTATCTGCTGCTGGATGAGCCCACCAACCATCTGGACAGTGAGGGGCGAGAGTGGCTCTATCAGCAACTGGAAAACTGGCACGGCGGAGCTTTGATCGCCAGCCACGATCGTCAACTGCTGGCGCGGATGCCGAGGATCATCGAGCTGACGCCGACGGCGCTGCGCAGCTACGGCGGCAACTATGACGAATATCAGCGGCAGCGCGAGGCGGAGCAGCAGGCGGCGCGCGCGGCGCTGGACCATGCGACGACCGAGCGGCGACGCACCCGCGCGCGAATGCAAAAAGAGCATGATGCTGCCCAGCGGCGCTCGGCGCAGACACTGCGTACCGTTGATACCCTGAATATCGCCTCTTTCGAACGCGTGAAGTACAAAGGCGCGGCAAAAGAGCGTCCGGGAACGCTGCGCCGTCAGCATCGTGAACAGAACAGCAGTCTGAATGGCGCTGTGCAGCAGGCGCGAGAGCGGGTGGAAGAGGATACGCCGGTGATGTTCACCCTGCCAGGCAGCGAAGTGGCGGCGGGCAAGCAGGTGCTGGTCGTGGAAGCATTGCAGCTCGCCCATTCCCCCGCTGCGCCGCTGGACTGGCGCGTGGATGGTCCGATGCGCGTCGCGCTGCGAGGGCCGAACGGCTGCGGCAAAACTACCTTGCTGAAAACGCTGCTGGGGCTGGAGCAGGCCGCCTCAGGCGATGTCCGGCTGTCGGTGAGCGCCGCTTATCTGGATCAACATCTGACGCAGCTGGATCTGTCGTTATCGGTGATAACGCATCTGAGCCTGGACGATACTCCGCTGGATGAGGGGCTGCTGCGGACCCGTCTGGCGCAGCTGCAGCTGGGCGCCGATAAGGTCAACCTGCCGCTGGCGGCGCTCAGCGGCGGCGAACGCCTGAAAGCGGCCCTGGCCTGCGTGCTCTGGCGACGCGATCCTGCCCAGCTGCTGTTGCTCGATGAGCCGACCAACCATCTCGATTTAGCGTCGACACAGGCCATTGAGTGTGCGCTGGCGACGTTTCCCGGCGCGTTGGTGGTGGTGTCGCATGACGAGGCGTTTCTGCAGGGGTTGAAACTCACCCACAGCCTGACGTGGGGGGAAACGGGCTGGCACGATACCCGACTCTGAATGCCCGGCAGCCGCCACCGTATGCTGGCGGCGGCTGGCGACAGATAAAAAAAATCCCCGCCATCAGGCAGGGATTCTCGATTCTTAGCGGCTTGAACTTACAGAGAAGTTACGTTGCCAGCTGCCGGGCCTTTAGCGCCGCTTTCGATGGTGAAGGAGACTTTCTGACCTTCGTCCAGGGATTTGTAGCCATCGTTCTGGATAGCAGAGAAGTGTACGAACACGTCTTTAGAGCCATCGTCAGGAGTGATGAAGCCGAAGCCTTTGTCAGCGTTGAACCATTTTACGATACCAGTCATTTTACCGGACATAGTGAATTACCTTTAAAAAAATAAGTGAGCCTTGCGGCGTAGCGGTCTGGACTACAGATTTAAAGCGATAAAGGGAAAGTTCACTACGGGGGTATCTTTGGATAACCTTAGAAGGACTGCTCTATTCGACTGCTCTGTGGTCTGTACATCAAACCTGCGAGCATTAACGCACGTTCAGCACCTGATAGCAAACTTTTTTTTACGGCGCAGCGGCAAAAGCTCCCTTACTGGCCCTTGCCGCTGCGCGCTGGATTAATCGAGTAACTGTCTTGAAAGCTGCGGATTGGCCTGAATCAGGCGCATTAATTTCAGCTCTGTGGGGGACGGTCTTACCCGTCTCGACTCCCACTCTCTTACCATGGCGACGCTCACGCCCATGGCGTTGGCGAAGTCGTCAATCTTAAGTCCAGTGCCTTTACGCAGCTGTTCAAATTCACTAAACACAGTGGACTTACGGTTTGAGGTAAGTGTCTGATTATCGTCCTTAAAAACGATGTGTTCCAGGCTGCTCAGCAGTTCAAACACGGGATCTTTATATTCCATTGAGAACTCCTTTTATCACACAGCGGAAGAGATTTTTCTAAAGCTCTTTAAGAATAGTCAGAAAAAGGCGTAAAGGATGGTAACGTCCGTGATTATTTGCCAGCAGGTTATCGAATCGGCCCCGTCAGCCAAACGGCAACGGGGCCTAAGAGAATGATTACTAACGCGATGGCGTGGCTTCGAAAATTTTTGTAAACGGATAAGAAAAAAGCGGCAAAGCCGGCGCGGGCCGCCGGCTTATCGATCAGGCTTTCTGCAGACCTCTCGCGTCCTCTGTCGCCACGGGCGCTGATTTACTGACCCGGTATTTAATCAGCAGCGCGATGGCTGACAGGAACGCCGGGATGGCCAGCAGAGTGAAAATGGTCTCAAAAGAGAGCTGGGCCTGCATCAGGAAGGCGCCGCTGAACGCACCGAGGATCCCGCCGAAGCGGCCGATACCCAGCATCCAGGCGACGCCGGTGGCGCGCCCTTGCGTCGGGTAGAAGCCTGCCGCCAGCGCCGGCATCGACGACTGCGCGCCGTTCATAATACTGCCGGCGATAAACACCATCACTCCCATCAGCGCCAGGCTGCTGGTGGAGAAGCCGACCAGACAGACGAAAACGCCGGTCAGCAGCCAGCCGACGGCCACTACCTTATTGGGGTTGATCTTGTCCATCAGGGCGCCGAGGATCAGCACGCCAATTCCGCCGCCGAGCGGGAACAGAGCGGTGATAATTGAGGCCTGACTCATCGATGCGCCGGTTTCACGGATCAGCAGCGGCAGCCAGCTGGTCAGGAGATAGAAGATCAGCAGACCCATGAAGTAGGTCAGGCACAGCATCACGGTACCCACTGCGTAGCGCGGGGAGAAAATGACGCCGATAGCCGACTTCTCTTTCACCTGGCCTGCTTCGCGCAGCTCAAATTCCACCGCCTCCGGCAGCGGCGCGATACGCCGCAGGATGGCGGCAATGCGCTGCGCCGGCTGACGCTTCACCACCAGATAGCGGGCGGATTCCGGCAGCAGGAAAATTAAAGCCACCGCCAGCAGGAGAGGCATCACGCCGCCCAGCACCAGTACGCTCTGCCAGCCATAGTGCGGGATCATCCAGGCGGATAAAAAGCCGCCCAGCGACGATCCCATCGGAAAGCCGACGAACATCAGGTTCACCAGCAGCGCCCGACGGCGCTCCGGCGCATATTCGCTCATTAACGTGGCGGCATTGGGCATCGCTGCGCCAAGGCCCAGGCCGGTCAGAAAGCGCAGCAGCGTCAGTTGGTTAAGGCTGGTGGCAAAGGCGGTGAGCAGGCTGAATCCGCCGAACACCACGATCGACATAATCAGCACTTTCTTGCGGCCGATACGATCAGCCAGCGGTCCCGCGGTTAACGCGCCGACGGCCAGGCCCACCAGCGCGGCGCTCATCACCGGGCCGAGGGCGGATTTTTCCACGCCCCACTCCTGGACCAGGTCGGAGGCGATGAATCCGATGATCGCGGTGTCGAACCCGTCCATCGCGACGGTGATGAAGCAGAGCGCGAGGATCATCCACTGGTAGCGGGTGAAGGGGTGCTCGTTGATAAAGGCCTGAATGTCGATGGTTGTCTTAGTCATACGGCTTTCCTGGCAGACTGAGCGAGGGACAGAGGTTTGTTATTATCGTCGCCTTCGCGTCATTGAGTTTGATTTGTGCGATAATCGAACGCATCGCCGTTAATCGCTCATTCATCAAATCATTGAAGCGCTGACCAGGCAATCCGGGCGCGCGCCAAAGCGTGCGATTATCGTCCGCTTCCGGGCGAGGCGCCGGTTGATGGATTTTTTGTTTAAAGAATATCAATAAGTTACGTGATATGCGTCGGCCTGATTTAAAGCGCATATTTGTGATGCGCATAACAGACGCGCCAGGCGGCGATAGCGGCGTATGGAATGGCGTTTTTCCTGCGTAAGATTAGCAGTAAAGGGTATCCTGCGAGGCCGAGCTGGACTATCCTTGTCAGCGTCTGGCACGTGTGTGTCTTTGTGCGCTTTTTTTGGCTGAAAGGAGTAAAAAAATGGCGACAGGAAAGTCCTGCTCTCGCTGGTTTGCGGCTATGGCGGCCTTATTAATGGTGGTTAGCCTGAGTGGGTGTTTTGATAAAGAGGGCGATCAGCGCAAAGCGTTTATCGACTTCCTGCAGAATACGGCGATGCGTAGCGGTGAACGACTGCCGACGCTGACCGCCGATCAGAAAAAACAGTTTGGGCCATTTGTCTCTGACTACGCGGTGATCTACGGCTACTCGCAGCAGGTGAGCCAGGCGATGGACGCTGGTCTGCGCCCGGTGGTGGATAGCGTCAATGCGATCCGCGTTCCGCAAGACTATATGACCCAGCGCGAGCCGCTGCGTCAGGCGAACGGCGCGCTGGGCGTGCTCAGCCAGCAGCTGCAGAATGCCAAAATGCAGGCTGATGCCGCGCATGGCGCTCTGAAGCAGGCTGACGATCTCAAGCCGGTCTTCGATCAGGTATACGCTAAGGTCGTCACCGCGCCAGCCGACGCGCTGCAGCCGCTGATCCCGGCCGCGCAGATCTTTACCCAGCAGCTGGTTCAGGTGGGGGATTTTGTCGCTCAGCAGGGGACCCAGGTGAGCTTTGTGGCCAACGGCATTCAGTTCCCGACCTCGCAGCAGGCCAGCCAGTATAATGCGCTGATTGGGCCGCTGGCGGCGCAGCATCAGGCGTTTAATCAGGCATGGACGGCGGCGGTGAACGCCACCCGCTAATGCCCCGTCTGGCTGACGTGAGCTGCGGCGAACGGGCTGGATGACGGACAGAATGCAAAAAGAACCCGGGGAGGGCGATGGCCGCCGCTACCCGGGTTTTTTTATGGCTTATTTTACCTGCGGATTGACGCAGTTTTTCTCGACCTTGCCGTTCAGGGCATCGATCAGGTTATCCACCGCGCAGGCCGCCATGTTGTAGCGCGTCTCATGGGTGGCGGAGCCGATATGCGGCAGCGCGACGACGTTCGGCAGGCTCAGCAGCGGCGAATCTTTAGCCAGCGGCTCGTGCTCGAAGACATCAAGGCCGGCAGCGTGAATCTCCCCCGCCTGCAGGGCGGCGATCAGCGCCTGCTCATCGACCACCGGGCCGCGCCCGGCGTTAATAAAGATGGCGGAAGATTTCATTTTGGCGAACTGCGCCTGACCGAACAGATGGTGGGTCTCTTCGCTCAGGGGCAGGATCAGGCAGACAAAATCGGCTTCCTGCAGCAGGGTATCGAGATCGCAATAGCGGGCGTTGAAGCGCTCTTCTGCCTGCGGATGCTGGCGGCGCGCGTTGTACAGGATCGGCATGCCGAACCCGAAGTGGGCGCGCTGCGCCAGCGCCATGCCGATGCGGCCCATGCCGACGATACCTAAGGTTTTATGGTGTATGTCGGTGCCGAACCAGTCTGGCCCAATGCTCTTCGTCCACTCGCCCGCTTTGACGCGCTCCGCCACTTCCACCACCCGGCGGGCGGTGCTCAGCACCAGCGCCATGATCGTGTCGGCGACGGTCTCGGTCAGCACGGTCGGGGTATGCATCAGCAGCACCCGGCGGGCGTTCAGCGCCTCGACGTCGAAGTTGTCATAGCCAACGGACACGGTGGAGGTCGCACGCAGCTTCGGCATCTTCTCCAGCAGCGCGGCGTCAACCTTTTCGCTGGAGCCCAGCAGGCCCTCAGCCTGGGCGAAGGCCTCAGCGTGCTGCGAAACGGTCTCCGGCCGCAGGTTTTTCACCTGAGTGACGGAAAAGTGCTCCTCCAGACGCTGTAGCAGGTCGTCGGGAAGCGTTTTATAGAGAATGACAGACGGCTTCATGCGAATCTCCGTAGTGTGAGTCGTTCAGGCGTGATGAGCGCCAAGTGGAAGGTTTTGATTATTAGCAGGCTTAACAATCAAAGTCAGCCATACTGAGGCGAAAAGCGCCACCCCCATAAAAATATAGGAAGCTGCGGGGCTGCCGGTGGCGCCGTTCAGGTAGCCGACAAACCACGAGCCGCAGAAGGAGCCCAGGGCGCCCATGCTGTTGATCAGCGCCATCGCGCCGCCGGCGACGTTGCGTGGCAGCATTTCCGGAATAATGGCGAAGAAGGGGCCGTAAGGCGCATACATTGCCGCACCAGCCACCACCAGCAGGGTGTAAGAGACCCAGAAGTGGTTGGCGCCGACCGCCCAGGAGCCGATGAAGGCCAGTCCGCCAATCAGCAGCAGCGGCCAGACGAACAGTTTACGGTTCTGCATTTTATCGGAGGCCCAGGAGACCACGATCATGGCGATAGTCGCCGCCAGGTACGGAACCGAAGAGAGCCAGCCCACTTCCACCATCCCCATATTTTCGCCGCCGCTGCGGATAATCGACGGCAGCCACAGTACAAAACCGTACACGCCGATGCTCCAGGCAAAGTACTGAGCGCAGAGCAGGATCACGTTGCGGGAGCGGAAGGCCTCGCCATAGTTACGCACCGCTTTGATGCCCTGCTGTTCACGATCCAGTTGTTCCTGCAGCGCGGCTTTTTCACTCTCCGCCAGCCAGGATACCTGCGACGGTTTATCTTTCACCAGCACCCACCAGCAGAAGGCCCAGATCACCGCCGGCACCCCTTCGATGATGAACATTTCCCGCCAGCCGAAGGCCTGAATCAGGTAGCCGGAGACCACCGACATCCACAGGACCGTCACCGGGTTGCCGAGGATCAGGAAGGTATTGGCCCGCGAGCGCTCGGATTTGGTGAACCAGTTGCTGATATAGATCAGCATCGCCGGCATCACCGCCGCCTCGACGACGCCGAGGATAAAGCGAATGGCCGCCAGCGCCGGGATATTATGCACAATCCCGGTCAGGGAGGCGCAGCCGCCCCACAGGATCAGGCAGATAAAGATCAGTTTGCGAACGCTGCGGCGCTCCGCATAGATAGCGCCGGGGATCTGGAAGAAGAAGTAGCCGAGGAAGAACAGGGCCCCCAGCAGGGAGGAGATCCCCTTGGTGATGCCCAGGTCTTCGGTAATGCCTGCCGCGGAGGCGAAGCTGAAGTTGGCGCGGTCGAGGTACGCCAGGCTATACGTGATAAACACGATAGGCATGATGTACCACCAGCGTTTCGTTGCATTTGTTGAGCTATTCATAGGCTTGCCTCTGTCAATGAGGTGACATACGTCCGTCGAAACGGACGCTGCTGTGCCGCGCTGCAGGTAGGGTACAGGACGGCTGTTATTGTTGCGTATAAATGTTATTCGCCCAGCGCGTCGCGGGTGGGCAGCCCCTCGCTGTCGCCCTGGACCTGAATGGCCAGCGAACCGATTTTATTGCCGCGGTTCACCGCCTGAAGCAGGGTTTTGCCTTCCAGCAGGGCGCTAATCACCCCGACGGCAAAGCCGTCGCCGGCGCCGACGGTATCGACGACGTTTTCGACTTTAATGGCATCAACCGTTCCCTGTTCGCCGCTGGCGCTCTTGAACCAGGCGCCGTCGCAGCCGGTTTTAATGACCACCGCCTTGACGCCGCGCGAGAGATAGAAATCGGCGATCCCCTCCGGGGTCTGCTGGCCGGTGAGGATGACGCCCTCTTTTAAGCCTGGCAAAACCCAGTCAGCCTGGAAGGCGAGACGGTTGAGTTTCTCCACCATCTCGGCTTCGCTTTTCCACAGCACCGGCCGCAGATTGGGGTCGAAAGAGAGGGTTTTGCCCTCGGCTTTCATGACCTTCGCCGCATGCTCCAGCAGCGCATATGAGCTTTCAGAGAGCGCGGCGGCCACACCGCTCAGGTGCAGATGACGGGCGCTGGTGAAGTAGTCGGCGCGAAAATCGTCCGGCGACAGATGGCTGGCGGCAGAACCTTTACGGAAATATTCCACAATGGGATCGGTTCCATTTTCAACTTTCGATTTCATCTGGAAACCGGTAGCGAAGCGGTTGTCGATGGCGACAGCGTGGCTATCGATCCCCTCTTTCGCCAGCGATTGCAGTACGAAGCGGCCAAAGCTGTCGTTGCCGACGCGGCTGACCCAGCCGACCTTCAGACCCAGGCGCGCCAGGCCGGTGGCGACGTTCAGCTCAGCGCCGGCGACACGTTTCATAAAATGCTCCACCTCGGCCAGATCGCCGGTTTCGGTGGCGACAAACATGGCCATAGCTTCGCCGATGGTGATGACATCTAAATTTTCCACGGCTTATTCCTCGCGTAACAGGTTGACGTAGCGGCGGGTCACGGCCGTCAGGTCATGGCCAGTCAGCGGAAACTCGATTCCACGCGGCGCGTCGGCGGGAAGATTATCGAGCAGGGCCAGCCAGCGGTCGGCGGCCTGATCCGGCGGCACAGCGCGGAACTTCTCCTGATGAGGCTCCGCCGCTTTTACATGAATATAGCTGACCGCCGGCGCAAGATGGCGGGCGGCCTCTTCCGGCGAATCGCCGACCCACAGCCAGTTGCCCATATCAAACGTTAAGGTGATCGGCAGCTGATGGACCCGACAGGCGGCTTTGAAGCGCTGCATCGGCGCCAGCTGGCCGCAGTCGGTCTGGTCATTCTCCACCACCAGCGCCATGCCGCTGTCGCTGAGGATATGGCGCAGTTCGTCGAGCTGCTGGTTGTGGCGGAAATGGCCAAGGGAGAGCTTCAGCCACAGGGCGTTAAGAGTCTGCGCTTCCGCGAGCAGCGTCGGGAGATGCGGGTTAAGCTCGCCGTTGTCGGCGAACAGCGCCTGGGGCGCGGAGTAGCAGGCCAGCAGGCCGTGGCGCTCAATGGTGGCCGCCAGCGTCGGCAGGGCGTTGAGCTCTTCGGCGCTGAACAGCTCGCGGCGGATTTCGACGCCGTCCGCGCCGGCGTCGGCGATAAACGGCAGGACGGCGGCCTGGCCGCCTAAGGATTTAACATGGTCATTACCATACGCAGCGGTAACGACAATAATTTTTCTGGCCATCGCGCTCTTACTCCCGGCGTTTGTTGCTTAATCTCCTTATTACGCTAGATGGTATCGGTTCCATAAGAAAGGGCGAGATGTTTAATTTATGATCGGCATCACGAAGGATCGTTAACGGGAAGTTGATCCGCGGACGATAAGCTCGCCGGAGAAGACCCGCTCGCAGATGGGGTCGTTACTGCCAGCAATGCGCCGAATCACCTGTTCCACCGCCGCGTAGCCGATCTGCCACGTCGGCTGTTTGAGGGTGGTGATGCCGACGCCAGCCAGCTCCGCCCACTCCAGTTCGTCGAAGCCCAGCAGGCCGATATCGCTGCCCCAGATCAGGCCGACGCGCTTCAGGGCGCGGGCCACCTGCAGCGTCAGTGCGCCGTTGGCGGAGATCACCGCTTTGCGCATCCCGCGGTGGCGGGCGTGGAACTGGCGCAGGACGTTGTCCATCATCGCGCCGTCGTTGAGCTGCACTTCGGCGTTTTCGGCCACCACGCCGTGGTGGCGGGTGAGCGTGGCGCGGAAGGCGCTCAGGCGCTCGCGGCGGGTATTGACTGACCCCAGTGGTTCGCTAAGAAACAGGATGGCCTCAAAGCCTTTCTCCACCAGGTGTTCGGTGGCGGTGGTGGCGGCCTGGGCGTTATCAAGCCCGACCACATCGCAGGCGAAATCGGGGATTTTACGGTCAATCAGCACCATCGGCAGGGCCGACTGCTGCAGGCGGTTCAGGCCATCCTCCCGCATGCCGACCGCGTTGACGACGATGCCTTCCACCTGGTAGCTGCGCAGCAGGTCGAGGTAGTGCAGCTCCTGATCCAGCTCGTTATTGGTGTTACACACCAGCAGAGTGAAGCCCTTTTCCCGGCAGGCCGCTTCAATGCCGCTCATAACGTTGACCGAATAGGGGTTGGTGATATCGGCGATGATCAGGCCGATGAGGCGGGTTCGGCCGTGCTTGAGGCCGCGGGCCATCAGGCTGGGGCGGTAGTCGAGTTCGGCAATGGCTTGTTCAATACGTGATAACAGATCGTCGGAAAGCAGATGCTTCTCGCCGTTAAGATACCGTGAAATGCTGGTTTTGCCGGTCTTTGCGGCTTTCGCCACATCGCTAATGGTTGCACGCGCCGCTTTCGCCATGGTGGCTTCCTTTGCTGAAAATCTGCCAACACCTTAGCGCGAAAAATAGCGATATCAAGTATTTTGCCCGGCAGAGGCGCGGCCGGGCAACATGAGGATGCGCTTATTGCAGCGGGCTGAGGGTGATTTCCACGCGACGGTTCTGCGCCTTGCCTTCCGCCGTGCTGTTGCTGGCGATGGGGTTCGCCGGGCCCATGCCGGTGGTGCGAATGCGGTTGGCCGCCACGCCCTGGGTGATCAGCGCGCTGGCGACGCTGTCAGCACGCTGCTGCGACAAACGCATATTCAGGTCTTTACTGCCGGTGCTGTCGGTGTAGCCGACGACGTTAACGGCGGTTTTCTCATACTCTTTCAGCACCATGGCCACGCCGGTCAGGGTGTTGGCGCCGGCCGGTTTCAGGTTGGCGCTGTTGCTGTCGAAAGTGACGTTATTCGGCATGTTCAGCACGATGTTGTCACCATTTCGCGTCACGCTGACCCCGGTTCCCTGCATTTTGTCGCGCAGCTTCGCTTCCTGCACGTCCATGTAGTAGCCAATGCCGCCGCCCAGCGCCGCGCCTGCCGCTGCGCCAATCAGCGCGCCTTTGCCGCGGTCGTGTTTGGAGGAGGAAAGCGCGCCGACGCCAGCGCCCACTAAGGAGCCAATACCTGCGCCAATACCGGATTTGCCAGCTTCACGCTCACCGGTATAGGGGTTGGTGGTGCAGCCGGAAACGGCCAGGGTGCCGCTGACCAGAGCCGCAATCATAAGTACGCGTTTTTTCATTTAATGTCCTTAATCCTTTTTATTCTTTGCCACAGCGAACGTGACGGTTGATTATGACGCGCGAATACGTAGAAAATTCCCCGCATACCATCTCATTTTGTAAATAACATTGAACGGCGTCGATCGCGCCGTCACCACACCTGCCTTCGCTGACCAGGAGCCGCCTTTGCCAACCTCATCTGCAACCAAAACCATTTTAACCGCCGCCCACTGGGGACCGATGCTGGTGGAAACGGACGGGGAAAACGTCCTCTCCTCCCGCGGCGCGCTGGCGACGCCGTTTGCCAATTCGCTGCAAACGGCGGTGCGCGACCAGGTGCACAGCAAAACCCGCGTGCGCTACCCGATGGTGCGCAAAGGCTTTCTCGCCTCTCCGGACAAGCCCCAGGGGCTCCGCGGTCAGGATGAATTTGTGCGGGTGAGCTGGGAGCAGGCGCTGGATCTGATCGATGCCCAGCATCGTCGGATCCGCGAAAGCTACGGACCGGCCTCCATTTTTGCCGGCTCCTACGGCTGGCGTTCTAACGGCGTCCTGCATAAGGCGGCCACCCTGCTGCAGCGCTATATGAGCCTGGCGGGCGGCTACACCGGCCATCTCGGGGATTACTCCACCGGCGCGGCGCAGGCGATCATGCCTTACGTCGTGGGGGGCAATGAGGTGTATCAGCAGCAGACCAGCTGGCCGCTGGTGCTGGAGCACAGCGAGGTAGTGGTGCTGTGGAGCGCCAACCCGCTGAACACGCTGAAAATTGCCTGGAACGCCTCCGACGAGCAGGGTATCCCGTGGTTCGACCGGCTGCGCCAGAGCGGCAAGCGCTTGATCTGCATCGATCCGATGCGATCGGAAACGGTCGATTTCTTTGGCGATTCGATGGAGTGGATCGCGCCGCATATGGGCACCGACGTCGCGTTGATGCTGGGTATCGCCCATACGCTGGTGGAGAATGGCTGGCAGGACGACGAGTTTCTTGCCCGCTGCGCCAGCGGCTACGAGATTTTTGCCCGCTATCTGACCGGTGAAAGCGACGGCGTGGCGAAAACCGCCGACTGGGCGGCGGCTATTTGCGGTGTCTCAGCAGATAAGATCCGCGAACTGGCGAAACTTTTCCACGAAAACACCACCATGCTGATGTCTGGCTGGGGCATGCAGCGCCAGCAGTATGGCGAGCAGAAACACTGGATGTTGGTCACCCTGGCCGCGATGCTGGGGCAGATTGGCACCCCGGGGGGCGGGTTTGGGCTTTCCTACCATTTCGCCAACGGCGGCAACCCGACCCGCCGCGCGGCGGTGCTGGGCTCGATGCAGGGGAGCGTGGCCGGTGGCGTGGACGCCGTGGAGAAGATCCCGGTCGCGCGGATTGTCGAGGCGCTGGAGAAACCGGGTGCGGAGTATCAGCACAACGGCATGGCGCGGCGCTTCCCCGATATTCGCTTTATCTGGTGGGCCGGCGGCGCCAACTTTACTCATCACCAGGATACCAATCGCCTGATTCAGGCCTGGCAGAAACCAGAGCTTATCGTCATCTCCGAATGCTTCTGGACCGCCGCCGCGCGTCATGCCGATATCGTTCTGCCGGCGACCACCTCGTTTGAGCGCAACGATCTGACGATGACCGGGGACTACAGCAATCAGCATCTGGTGCCGATGAAACAGGTGGTCGCCCCGCGGGGTGAAGCGCGCGATGATTTCGCGGTCTTTGCCGACCTCAGCGAACGTTGGGAGGCGGGCGGCCGCGAGCGCTTTACCGAAGGGAAGAGCGATCTGCAGTGGCTGGAGACCTTCTATCAGATGGCCGCCCGGCGCGGCGCCCAGCAGCAGGTGACGCTGCCGCCGTTTGCCGAATTCTGGCAGGCTAACCAGCTGATTGAGATGCCGGAGGCGCCGGAGAATGCCCGTTTCATCCGCTTCGCCGCCTTCCGCGACGATCCCCTGGCCAACCCGCTGAAAACGGCGAGCGGTAAAATTGAGATCCACTCGCCGACCATCGCCGCCTTTGGCTACGCCGACTGCCCGCCGCACCCGATGTGGCTGGAGCCCGACGAGTGGCATGGCAACGCCGAGACGGGGCAGCTGCAGCTGCTGTCGGCCCATCCGGCACACCGTCTGCACAGTCAACTGAACTACTCCGCGCTGCGCGAACGCTATGCCGTCGCCGGACGCGAACCGTTGACTATTCATCCGCAGGATGCCCGGGCGCGGGGGATTGCCGATGGCGATCTGGTGCGGGTGTGGAACGCCCGCGGTCAGGTGCTGGCCGGCGCGGTGGTGACGGAGGGGATCCGCCCGGGGGTGATATGCCTGCATGAAGGGGCGTGGCCCGACCTGGATCCGGTGGCGGGCATCTGCAAAAACGGGGCGGTAAACGTCTTAACCAAAGATATCCCGACATCCCGTCTGGGCAACGGCTGTGCCGGGAACACCGCCCTGGCGTGGCTGGAGAAATATACCGGCCCGGCGCTGCCGCTTACAGCATTTGATCCGCCGGCCAGCGCATAATCCAGGTGGGGTGCTGAGTATCGTCCTGCCATGCGCAATCTTCAATGCGGAAGCCTTGCGCATGGTAGAAACTGACCGCTGATTCGTTTTTCTGATAAACCTCAAGGCTAAGCCAGGCGTAGTGCTGCTTGACTTCATCCAGCAGCGCCCGGCCAATGCCCTGGCGAATGGCGTCCGGCGCGACGAACAGCGCGCCGACGAAGCGGGACTCCAGCACGCTGACAAAGCCTTTTAGCTCTCCGTCGCGCTCCCAGACCCAGGTGCTGGCGGCGGGAAGATAGACGTCCCGTACCACCGCGACGCTGTCGCGCCAGTAGCTTTCGCTGATAAAGGGATGGGCATGGATCGTACTATCCAGCCACAGGGCCAGCAGCGGTGTATTATCTTTAGCGACCCACTTGCGGATCATCCTGACCTCCCGGGTGACAGAAGCAGCCGGTGACATGGTCGTTGACCAGCCCGCAGGCCTGCATAAAAGAGTAACAGATTGTCGAACCGACAAACTTAAAGCCGCGTTTTTTCAACGCTTTAGAAAGCGCATCAGAGGCCGGCGTCGTGGTCGGGATCTCCGCCAGTGTCGCCGCGCGGGTGACCTGCGGCGCATTGTCGACGAAAGACCAGACAAAATCAGTGAACGACTCGCCATTTTCCTCCATCGCCAGATACGCCCGGGCGTTGCCGATAATGGCCTGGATTTTTCCCCGATGGCGGATAATCCCGGTATCCTGTAGCAGCCGCTCGACATCATCGTCCCCCATCGCCGCCACGCGCACCGGATCGAACTGGTGAAAAGCCTGGCGATAGTTCTGCCGTTTTTTTAACACCGTGATCCACGACAACCCGGCCTGCTGGCCTTCAAGGCAGATCATTTCAAACAGCCGCTGGGACGCTTTTTGCGCGACACCCCATTCGGTATCGTGATACTCGATATATAACGGATCCTGACTCACCCATCCGCAACGCTGCATAGCTATTTCTCCCTCTGCGCTAAAAAAGTGGACGCCCCGGCTTGACGACTGAAAGATAAAGATAATAGTTAATACAGGGAAATCGTATCCCCAAAAAAACACAGCAATAATGCCGATTCGGCTCTTTTCTGGAGTCGCATTAATGATAATAAAGAAATGCAATGGCCTCCGGGGGTTCTTGTTCCCGGTGTGCGTATCCGTCTGGGTATCGTGTGTCTCTGGAGCGAATGCCTGGCAACAGGAATATATCGCTATCGATACAAAAAGTAATACGTCGGAACGTTATACATGGGATAGCGATCACCAACCACGCTATGAAGATATCCTCGCCGAGCGGATGAAGTCGTCTGAAACGCCGGGCGGACTGGCGTTAAACCAGGGGCTGGCGCCGCCGGACAGCAGCCGTGGGATGAGCGTCGGCTGGAATTATCTGCTGGCAAACGGCATGACCTCCGGGCCGGTGGCCAGCCTGCGCAGCGACTACAGCGCGCCGGCGACGAAAAGCGTTGGCGAGATGGGATATGTCAACACGCTCGGCTGGCGTATGGATTATCAGTCGCTGTGGGGTGTGCACCCCTGGGCTCAGGTGAGCTATAACCAGTCGCTCGCCAGCGATGCCTGGTCGCCGACCACTCGCGCCAGAGAGGGCGGCTGGAGTGATGTCACCCTGGGCGCCGATATGCCGCTGGGATCGCATGTGGCGGCATGGGCCACCCTGTCGCAGGCGGATAATGTCCCGTCGGGGGAAAATACGCTCTATCTGATGGGGGTCAGCGCCAACTTTTGAGCGGGGATTGTTACGCGTTTGAAACGATGCGGTTATTGTTAAATCTCAGTAATGGCGCATTTCTGTGAGATAGCGCACACTAACTTTTTTGCTGATATTCGCGGAATGAATGTCATGCAATGCCATTCATTCCGCCATTAATGCATTTCATTCCCTGCTGATGGCAGTTCATGCCTTTTTCCCCCACTGGATGAGGGGCCTTCGCTATTGTGGCGGCAGTTAATTTATCAGGACAACTGCTATGAACGCTGCAAACCGTCAATCGACCCGCTGGCTTACGCTTATCGGCACCATCATCACCCAATTCGCTCTCGGTTCGGTTTATACCTGGAGCCTGTTTAACAGTTCACTGTCTGACAAACTGGGCGAACCGGTCAGCCAGGTCGCCTTCTCCTTTGGCCTGCTGAGCCTCGGGCTGGCGCTCTCCTCGTCGGTCGCCGGCAAGCTGCAGGAGCGTTTCGGCGTGAAGCGCGTCACCATGGCCTCCGGGATCCTGCTCGGACTGGGCTTCTTCCTGACCGCGCACTCCAACAGCCTGATGATGCTGTGGCTGAGCGCGGGCGTGCTGGTGGGGCTGGCGGACGGCGCCGGTTATCTGCTGACCCTGTCGAACTGCGTGAAGTGGTTCCCGGAACGCAAAGGGTTGATTTCCGCCTTCTCCATCGGTTCCTATGGTCTCGGCAGCCTGGGGTTCAAATTCATTGATACTCATCTGCTGGCCACCGTCGGTCTGGAAAAAACCTTCGTCATCTGGGGCGCTATCGTGCTGGTGATGATCGTCTTTGGCGCGACCCTGATGAAAGATGCGCCAAATCATACGGCGACCACCGCGGCCAACGGCGTCGTGGAAAACGACTTTACTCTCGCCGAATCGATGCGTAAACCGCAGTACTGGATGCTGGCGGTGATGTTCCTGACGGCCTGCATGAGCGGTCTGTATGTGATTGGCGTGGCGAAAGATATCGCGCAGGGGATGGTCCATCTGGATGTCGCCACGGCGGCTAATGCGGTAACGGTTATCTCAATCGCTAACCTTAGCGGTCGCCTGGTGTTAGGTATCCTGTCCGATAAAATCTCCCGCATTCGAGTGATCACCCTCGGTCAGGTGGTGTCGCTGGTGGGGATGGCCGCGCTGCTGTTCGCTCCGCTGAATGCCATGACCTTTTTCGCCGCGATTGCCTGCGTCGCCTTTAACTTTGGCGGAACCATCACCGTCTTCCCGTCGCTGGTCAGTGAATTCTTCGGTCTGAACAACCTGGCGAAAAATTATGGCGTCATTTATCTGGGCTTTGGTATCGGCAGCATCTGCGGTTCCCTCATCGCTTCGCTGTTCGGGGGCTTCTACGTCACCTTCTGCGTGATCTTCGCTCTGCTGATTATTTCGCTGGCGCTTTCCACCACCATTCGTCAGCCGAAAGGCAGTGTCTATAGCGAGGCGCACGCCTGAAACCTGCAGCGTGAAACGTGCCCCTGATTAATACCCTAAGCAAATAGTGCCAATCCAGCCAAATGTTTTGTAAATGTTTGGCTGGATCACATTCCCTCCTGATACTTTTCCCGTTCCCTGTGGTCTACTTATCGCGCTTTGTAGAGGTTTCTGATAACCAACCCTAACGCACCCTATTAGCCTACTGACTCATGCCACAGCGTCAGGCGGTGTTTTATTCTTCTTTTTCCAGGTTTGCTTGCATGAAATATATTAGAACGATGACGCAGCAGAAGCTTAGTTTTTGGCTGGCGCTGTACATCGGCTGGTTTATGAACGTCGCCGTTTTTTTTCGGCGTTTCGATGGTTATGCTCAAGAGTTCACTATCTGGAAAGGGCTTTCCGGTGTCGTTGAACTGGTGGCCACGGTCTTTGTCACCTTCTTCCTGTTACGTCTTCTGTCGCTGTTCGGCCGCCGTATCTGGCGCATTCTGGCGACGCTGATTGTTCTGTTTTCCGCCGCCGCCAGTTATTACATGACGTTCCTCAACGTGGTGATTGGCTACGGGATTATCGCCTCGGTGATGACCACCGATATCGACCTGTCGAAAGAGGTCATCGGCTGGCATCTGATCCTCTGGCTGGCGGCGGTGAGCGCCCCGCCGCTGCTGTTTATCTGGAGCAACCGTTGCCGTCATACGCTGCTGCGCCAACTGCGTACCCCGGGCCAGCGGGTTAAAAACGTGCTGATCGTGGTGCTGGCCGGCCTCATCGTCTGGGGCCCCATCCGCCTGCTTGAGCTGCGCCAACACGATGTAGAGCGCCATTCTGAAGTGGATATGCCGAGCTACGGCGGGGTGATCGCCAACTCCTACCTGCCATCGAACTGGCTGTCGGCGCTGGGGCTGTACGCCTGGGCGCAGGTGGATGAATCCTCAGACAACAAATCGCTGATTAACCCGGCGAAGAAATTTACCTACGTCGCCCCGGAAGGGCTCGATGACACCTACGTGGTGTTTATCATTGGCGAAACCACCCGCTGGGATCATATGGGCATCCTCGGCTATAGCCGCAACACCACGCCAGAGCTGGCGAAAGAGAAGAATCTGGTCGCCTTCCGCGGCTACTCCTGCGATACCGCCACCAAGCTGTCGTTACGCTGCATGTTTGTGCGTCAGGGCGGGGCAGAGGATAATCCGCAGCGGACCCTCAAAGAGCAGAACGTCTTTGCGGTGCTGCATCAACTGGGCTTCAGCGGCAATCTGTACGCCATGCAGAGTGAGATGTGGTTCTACAGCAACACGATGGCTAACAATATCGCCTATCGCGAGCAGATTGGCGCCGAACCGCGTAACCGCGGCAAGAGCGTTGACGATATGCTGCTGGTGGATGAGATGAAGCGCGGTATGGCGCAGGGCAACGCCTCCGGTAAGCACCTGATCATCCTGCATACGAAAGGCTCGCACTTTAACTATACCCAACGCTATCCGCGCAGCTTCGCCCAGTGGAAGCCGGAGTGTGTCGGCGTCGACAACAAATGTTCTAAAGCGGAGCTGATTAACTCCTACGACAACAGCGTGACCTATGTCGATCACTTTATCGTCAGCGTCCTCGACCAGCTGCGGGATAAGAAAGCGATTGTCTTCTATGCCGCCGACCATGGCGAGTCGATTAACGAGCGCGAACATCTGCACGGTACGCCGCGCAAGATGGCGCCGCCGGAACAGTTCCGTGTGCCGATGATGGTCTGGATGTCGGATAAATATCTGGAGAATCACGATCATGCCGCCGCGTTCGCCCATCTGCAGCAGCAGGCCGCGATGAAGGTGCCGCGACGCCACGTCGAGCTGTACGACACCATTATGGGCTGCCTCGGCTATACCTCGCCGGATGGCGGGATCAATGAGAATAACAACTGGTGTCGCGTGCCGGCTTCGAAGAAAGCGGCGAAGGAATAGCAATAGTGGCGAGATTCTCGCCGCTTGATTGATTTTTTGCTAATAAGGCATTGACGGGGGTGCATCCCAGCAGTAAGATGCGCCCCGCATTCGGTGATTGGCGCAGCCTGGTAGCGCACTTCGTTCGGGACGAAGGGGTCGGAGGTTCGAATCCTCTATCACCGACCAAATTCGAAAAGCCTGCTCAACGAGCAGGCTTTTTTGCATCTGCGGCCAGGGAGGATGAGAACCTCCGGGGGCAGGAGGTTCGACTCGAGCGGAGCGAGAGAACGTTGCGTCAGCAACGGCCCGCAGGGCGAGCCACAAAGTGGCGAGTCATCCTCTATCACCGACCAAATTCAAAAAGCCTGCTCAACGAGCAGGCTTTTTTGCATCTGCGGCCAGTGAGGATGAGAACCTCCGGGGGCAGGAGGTTCGACTCGAGCGCAGCGAGAGAACGTTGCGTCAGCAACGGCCCGCAGGGCGAGCCACGTAGTGGCGAGTCATCCTCTATCACCGACCAAATTCGAAAAGCCTGCTCAACGAGCAGGCTTTTTTGCATCTGCGGCCAGTGAGGATGAGAACCTCCGGGGGCAGGAGGTTCGACTCGAGCGGAGCGAGAGAACGTTGCGTCAGCAACGGCCCGCAGGGCGAGCCACAAAGTGGAGAGTCATCCTCTATCACCGACCAAATTCAAAAAGCCTGCTCAACGAGCAGGCTTTTTTGCATCTGTAGCCAGTGAGGATGAGAACCTCCGGGGGCAGGAGGTTCGACTTGTGTTCCGTAGGCCCGCGCAAGCGCAGCGCCGCCGGGCATCATCAGCGCGCTACTGGCCAAAACCCCATCAAAATCACAAAAAACGTCTTTATCCCCATTTCCAGCCAGCTGTTCGCTATTTTGTGACATCTTCCATTGCATTTTTTTATCGATGAACAGATCTTTTTTCGCGAAGCTTATGGCTAAATGCAGCATTTTCCGCTGTGCGTTTTAACGTTCACGCTATTAATCGCTCACATATTGGTCACATAGTAAGAAATTTTTCTCATTTGCTGGCATTGTTTCCCACTGGGTGTCGCACCTTAATAAGGTCTTTATTCTGCATATTCGCCTGTAGCATAAATTTCTCTGCTGAAAATAGCGTCTTGAAGTTTTTTTAATCTTTGCCTGCCGTTTCTCACGCTGGATGTAAAACCCGGCTGGCTGTATTGACGTTTCCCCATTCTGTTGACAGATTGTAGGGCATGAGGGGCATTTCATGGAGAATCCGTACTGCAACTCAGTCGTTTTTGCGAAAGGAATCCCCATCTCTCTCTACGCCTTCGGGCACCACCGACCGGACCGGGTATATTCTAAATAGTTCGCGCTGCGGGAAGGCGGCAAGTTTGCGAATCCCCAGGAACATAGATAACGATGTGACTGGGATAATCGAGCGCAGCCAACGCATCCGTGGTTCGAATTATGACGAATAAAAATAAATAAAGGTCTGGCGGATATATGCAAACAACATCACAGTTTTGGAGCAGAATAATGAGTATTTCCTTGAAGAAATCAGGGATGCTGAAGCTTGGTCTGAGCCTGGTCGCCATGACCGTCGCCGCCAGCGTGCAAGCGAAAACCCTGGTTTATTGTTCAGAAGGCTCGCCGGAAGGCTTTAACCCACAGCTCTTCACCTCTGGCACCACCTATGACGCCAGTTCCGTACCCATCTACAACCGCCTGGTCGAATTCAAAACCGGTACGACGGAAGTTATTCCGGGGCTGGCTGAGAAATGGGAAGTTAGTGCGGACGGTAAAACCTATACTTTCCACCTGCGTCAGGGCGTGAAGTGGCAGGATAATAAAGACTTTAAACCAACCCGTGACCTGAACGCCGATGACGTGGTGTTCTCCTTCGATCGTCAGAAGAATACCAATAACCCGTACCATAAAGTTTCTGGCGGCAGCTATGAATACTTTGAAGGGATGGGGTTACCAGACCTGATTAGCGAAGTGAAGAAAGTGGACGATAAAACCGTCCAGTTCGTCCTGACCCGCCCGGAAGCGCCGTTCCTCGCTGACCTGGCCATGGACTTCGCTTCCATTCTTTCTAAAGAGTATGCCGACAACATGCTGAAAGCCGGCACGCCGGAAAAAGTAGACCTCAATCCTATCGGTACCGGTCCATTCCAGCTGCTGCAGTACCAGAAAGATTCCCGCATTCTGTATAAAGCCTTCCCGGGCTACTGGGGCACCAAGCCGAAGATCGATCGTCTGGTCTTCTCCATCACCCCGGATGCCTCCGTGCGCTACGCCAAGCTGCAGAAAAATGAGTGCCAGGTGATGCCGTATCCTAACCCGGCGGACATCGCGCGCATGAAGGAAGATAAAAACATTACCCTGCTGGAACAGCCGGGTCTGAACGTCGGTTATCTCTCCTTCAACACCGAGAAGAAACCGCTGGACGATGTGAAAGTTCGTCAGGCGCTGACCTACGCGGTTAACAAAGAAGCGATCATCAAAGCGGTTTACCAGGGCGCAGGCCAGGCGGCGAAGAACCTGATCCCGCCGACCATGTGGGGCTATAACGACGACGTCAAAGACTACACCTACGATCCGGAGAAGGCGAAGCAGCTGCTGAAAGAAGCGGGCCTGGAAAAAGGCTTCACTATCGACCTGTGGGCGATGCCGGTACAGCGTCCGTATAACCCGAACGCCCGCCGTATGGCGGAGATGATCCAGGCCGACTGGGCCAAGATTGGCGTCCAGGCCAAGATCGTCACCTACGAGTGGGGTGAGTATCTGAAACGCGCGAAAGCGGGCGAGCACCAGACCGTCATGATGGGCTGGACCGGCGACAACGGGGATCCGGACAACTTCTTCGCGACCCTGTTCAGCTGCGCCGCGGCGAAAGACGGCTCCAACTACTCGCGCTGGTGCTATAAGCCGTTTGAAGATCTGATTCAGCCGGCCCGCGCCACCGACGACCACAACAAGCGTATTGAACTGTACAAACAGGCTCAGGTAGTGATGCATGACCAGGCTCCGGCGCTGATCATCGCTCACTCCACCGTTTACGAGCCAGTGCGTAAAGAAGTCAAAGGCTATGTGGTGGATCCGCTGGGTAAACACCACTTCGATAACGTCTCTGTCGAATAATAAGCACGATGCCTGACCCCCTCTCCCCGCGTGGGAGAGGTGGGGGGCGTATTCCCGCTATTCCGGGGAATGCTTTTGTGAGCAATACAGACGCCCTGTCGCCAGGCGGGGCGTCACTAGAGAGAATCCGGGTTATGTTGCAGTTTATTCTCCGACGTCTGGGACTTGTCATCCCGACATTTATCGGTATCACCCTTCTCACCTTTGCCTTCGTCCATATGATCCCCGGCGATCCGGTGATGATTATGGCGGGCGAACGTGGTATTTCCCCCGAACGTCACGCGCAGCTGCTGGCCGAAATGGGCCTTGATAAGCCGCTGTGGCAGCAATATGCCCACTATATCTGGGGCGTGCTGCACGGCGATTTAGGCATCTCGCTGAAAAGCCGCATTCCCGTGTGGCAGGAGTTTGTCCCGCGCTTTAAAGCCACCCTTGAGCTGGGCGTCTGCGCGATGATCTTCGCCGTCGCCGTCGGCATTCCGGTGGGCGTGCTGGCTGCGGTAAAACGCGGCTCCATCTTTGACCACACCGCGGTGGGCCTGGCGCTGACCGGCTACTCGATGCCTATCTTCTGGTGGGGCATGATGTTGATTATGCTGGTTTCGGTACAGCTGAACCTGACGCCGGTCTCCGGGCGCATCAGCGATACGGTGTTCCTTGACGATACCCTGCCGCTGACCGGCTTTATGCTGATCGACACCGCCATCTGGGGCGAGCAGGGCGACTTTATTGACGCCTTAATGCATATGATCCTGCCCGCCATCGTGCTGGGCACCATTCCGCTGGCGGTGATTGTGCGTATGACCCGGTCGTCGATGCTGGAAGTGCTCGGCGAAGACTACATCCGTACCGCGCGCGCCAAAGGCCTGACCCGGATGCGGGTGATTGTGATCCACGCGCTGCGTAACGCGATGCTGCCGGTGGTCACGGTGATTGGCCTGCAGGTGGGCACGCTGCTGGCGGGCGCCATCCTGACGGAAACCATTTTCTCATGGCCTGGTTTAGGCCGCTGGCTGATCGACGCGCTGCAGCGTCGCGATTATCCGGTGGTGCAGGGCGGGGTGCTGCTGGTGGCGACGATGATTATCCTCGTCAACCTGCTGGTCGACCTGCTGTACGGCGTGGTGAACCCGCGTATCCGGCATAAGAAGTAAGGGGCCATCATGTCACAAGTTACTGAAAATAAAGTTATCGCTGCGCCGGTGCCCATGACCCCGCTGCAGGAGTTCTGGCACTATTTCAAGCGCAATAAAGGGGCGGTGGTTGGTCTGGTGTACGTGGCGGTGATGATCATTATCGCCGTGTTCGCCAACTTCCTCGCCCCGTATAACCCGGCGGATCAGTTCCGTGATTCGCTGCTGGCGCCCCCGTTCTGGCAGGAGGGCGGCAGCCTGGCGCATCTGCTCGGCACCGACGACGTGGGCCGCGATATTCTGTCTCGCCTGATGTATGGCGCGCGCCTGTCGCTGCTGGTGGGCTGCCTGGTGGTGGTCCTGTCGCTGATCCTCGGCGTGGTGCTCGGTTTGGTGGCGGGCTATTTCGGCGGGGTGGTGGACTCGGTCATCATGCGCGTCGTCGATATTATGCTGGCGCTGCCGAGTCTGCTGCTGGCGCTGGTGCTGGTGGCTATCTTCGGGCCCTCCATCGTTAACGCCTCGCTGGCGCTCACCTTCGTGGCGCTCCCGCACTACGTGCGTCTGACGCGCGCGGCGGTGCTGGTGGAGGTCAACCGCGACTACGTGACCGCCTCCCGCGTGGCGGGCGCCGGGGCGATGCGCCAGATGTTCGTCAATATTCTGCCTAACTGTCTCGCGCCGCTGATCGTTCAGGCGTCGCTGGGCTTCTCTAACGCCATTCTCGACATGGCCGCGCTGGGGTTCCTCGGCATGGGCGCGCAGCCGCCGACGCCGGAGTGGGGCACCATGCTCTCCGACGTATTGCAGTTCGCACAGAGCGCCTGGTGGGTGGTGACCTTCCCGGGCGTGGCGATCCTGCTGACGGTGCTGGCATTTAACCTGATGGGTGACGGTCTGCGTGACGCGCTCGATCCCAAACTGAAGCAGTAAGAGGTTCGAGATGGCGTTATTGAATGTAGATAAATTATCGGTGCATTTCGGCGATGAAAACGCGCCGTTCCGCGCCGTGGACCGCATCAGCTATAGCGTGAAGCAGGGCGAAGTGGTCGGCATCGTCGGGGAGTCTGGATCCGGTAAATCCGTCAGCTCGCTGGCGATTATGGGCCTGATTGATTACCCCGGCCGGGTGATGGCGGACAAACTGGAGTTTAACGGCCGCGATCTGCAGCGCATCTCTGAAAAAGAGCGGCGCCAGCTGGTGGGGGTGGAGGTGGCGATGATCTTCCAGGATCCGATGACCAGCCTCAATCCGTGCTATACCGTCGGCTACCAGATTATGGAAGCGATTAAAGTCCATCAGGGCGGTAATAAGCAAACCCGCCGCCAGCGGGCCATCGACCTGCTGAACCTGGTGGGCATTCCCGATCCGGCGTCGCGGCTGGACGTCTATCCGCATCAGCTTTCCGGCGGGATGAGCCAGCGCGTGATGATCGCGATGGCCATCGCCTGTCGGCCAAAACTGCTGATTGCCGATGAACCGACCACCGCGCTGGACGTGACCATTCAGGCGCAGATCATCGAGCTGCTGCTGGATCTGCAGCAGCAGGAGAATATGGCGCTGGTGCTGATCACCCACGACCTGGCGCTGGTGGCCGAGGCCGCGCATAAAATTATCGTTATGTATGCCGGTCAGGTGGTGGAGACTGGCGATGCGAAGGATATTTTCCGCGCGCCGCGCCATCCATACACCCAGGCGCTGCTGCGCGCGCTGCCGGAGTTCGCCCAGGATAAAGCGCGTCTGGCGTCGCTGCCGGGCGTGGTGCCGGGGAAATATGACCGTCCCAACGGCTGCCTGCTGAACCCGCGCTGCCCCTATGCTACGGATAAATGTCGTAGTGAAGAGCCGGCGCTCGCGGATCTCACTGGCGGCCGCCAGTCTAAATGTCACTACCCACTCGATGATGCCGGGAGGCCTGGATTATGAGTACGCAAAAGGCCGCCACGCCACAACCGCTGTTGCAGGCCATTGATCTGAAAAAACACTACCCGGTGAAGAAGGGGTTATTCGCCCCGGAACGGCTGGTGAAGGCGCTGGACGGCGTCTCCTTTACCCTTGAGCGCGGTAAAACGCTGGCGGTGGTGGGGGAGTCGGGCTGCGGTAAATCGACCCTCGGTCGTCTGCTGACGATGATTGAAATTCCCACCGGCGGCGAGCTCTATTATCAGGGGCAGGATCTGCTTAAGCACGACCCGCAGGCGCAGAAGCTGCGGCGGCAAAAAATCCAGATTGTGTTCCAGAACCCCTACGGTTCTCTGAACCCGCGTAAAAAAGTGGGGCAGATTCTGGAAGAGCCGCTGCTGATTAACAGCAGCCTGAGCAAAGAGCAGCGCCGCGAAAAAGCGCTGGCGATGATGGCGAAAGTGGGCCTGAAAACAGAGCATTACGATCGCTACCCGCATATGTTCTCCGGCGGCCAGCGCCAGCGTATCGCCATTGCCCGCGGGCTGATGCTCGATCCGGACGTGGTGATTGCCGATGAGCCGGTCTCCGCGCTGGACGTTTCGGTACGCGCTCAGGTGCTGAACCTGATGATGGATCTGCAGCAGGATTTAGGGCTGTCCTACGTGTTTATCTCCCACGACCTGTCGGTCGTCGAGCATATCGCTGATGAAGTGATGGTGATGTATCTCGGCCGCTGCGTGGAGAAGGGCACCAAGGAGCAGATCTTTAACAATCCGCGTCATCCATACACCCAGGCGCTGTTGTCGGCGACGCCGCGTCTGAACCCGGACGACCGTCGCGAGCGGATTAAGCTGACCGGCGAGCTGCCGAGCCCGCTGAATCCGCCGCCGGGCTGCGCCTTCAACGCGCGCTGCCGCCGGCGCTTCGGCCCCTGCACCCAGCTTCAGCCGCAGCTGAAGGATTACGGCGGCCAGCTGGTGGCCTGCTTTGCCGTCGACCAGGATGAGAATCCGCAAAAGCCCCACGCCTGATGGCACGCTCCCGGTCCGATGACCGGGAGTTTCTCTCCCGCCGGAGATGAAATCCGACGATATCGCCTTTTATCGCAGTGAATGCCACGCTCTCGGAGCATTCTTCGTCGATTATCCGAAAAAATAAGACTTTCAGTCCATTTTTATAGAATTAAAGAGAAATTAAAATGGTTCAGGTTTATTCTTTCACTTATCTGACGCTATGATTCTATCATCGCGAAATACCTTTATATAAAAACGAATGGGAAGCGCGGTGGTTGCGGGGCTTGAGGATGTACGCATACCTAAAAAATGGGGCTATTCTTCTCAAAGGGAAATGTTAGTGTAGCGATACTTCTGCCGTGGAATCACACCGAAAATCAAAATCTAAACTATTATAACCCTGTCAATCGTGTGTATTGGTACGTCTCCACCGGCGCTTTTTCTGCCATACCAGAGACGTCACGATATTTTAAATATACCCAGAAAATAACAACAAACGTAATATGAAATTTTTAAAATCATGAGGTTATCAATGAACCATTATGATGATCTGCAGCGCTTTCAGGAAAAAACGCGGACGCAAAACCTCAAATTTCAGGATCTTTCATCGCAAGCCGCCACGCGGGAGCATGGAGACTGGGCGATCCTCAATCAGCTGAATCCCGGCGCAGAGAAACCCTCTTCCCTGGCGCTGGGAGGCTCGGTCTCCGCGCCGTTGCCGCAGTCGGTGCCTGCGGATCTGTTCCGCCAGGTAGAGGCGGCCGTAGCAGCGGCGCCAGCCTCTGATCCTGTTGCGTCTGCCGCGCCAGCGGCCCCGCAGCCGGTCGTGGAGACCGCCGCAGCCGCGCCGGAGCCGGTCAGGCAGGAGCCTGCGGTGGCCCCTGCGCCTCCCATCCCGGCGCCTGAACCGGCAATGGCTCCGCCGCCGAGAATGGCCCCCCGACCCGCGCCCGCCGCCGAGAACTATGCCCACCTGTTCGCGGCGAAAAGCGCAGAGCCGGTGACGAAAAATAAAGACCAGCCTTTGAAATCACTTCTGGAAAGGATCGCAACATGCCGTTGATTTGCGTCTGTTCACCGAAAGGTGGCGTAGGGAAAACGACCCTGGCGGCCAATTTAGCCTATGCGCTGGCGCGGACCGGCAGCAAAGTTCTGGCGCTGGATTTTGACGTCCAGAACGCCCTGCGTTTGCATTTTGGCGTACCGCTGAACGATGAGCGCGGCTACGTGGCGAAGGCGCTGGAAATGCACGACTGGAGCCAGTGCGTGCTGAGCGCCGGCAGCAATATTTTCGTCCTGCCGTATGGCGAAGTGAGCGAAGCGCAGCGTCAGGCGTTTGATGAGCAACTGACTCACAACGACCATTTTCTCCAGCGCGGTCTCTCCGCGCTGCTGAATTATCCCGGGCTGATCACCATCGCCGATATGCCGCCAGGGCCTTCGCCGGCGCTAAAGGCGCTGACGGGTCTGGCGGACCTGCATCTGATCCCGCTGCTGGCGGATACCGCCTCGATGTCGACCCTGGCGCACGTGGAAAAACAGCGCCTGACCGGCGCGGCGCTGAATCACAAGCATGGGCACTATTTCGTCATTAACCAAAGCGATAGCCGTCGCCAGGTCAGCCGGGACGTCACCAGCCTGATGGAAGAAAAACTGGGCGAACGACTGCTTGGCATTGTCCATCGTGATGAAAGCGTGGTGGAGGCCAATGCGTCGCAGAAGTCGATTCTGGACTTTAACGCCTCCTCGGCAGCGGCCTTCGATATTGAAATTATTGCTAAAAAAATATCTTCGCTGTTGGGTATCCATATTGGCGATGGCACGGTGCACAGCCAGCCACGCATGTCAGGGCTTTAACTTATTGCAGGGCTGCTGAATGAAAAAATCTCTTTTTTGGTTGCTGGCGCTGGTGCTCTCTCCGGTCGCCGTGCTGGTAGTGATCACGCCGATGGACAGCCAGAAGCAGTACATCTTTGGTCTGCTGAGCATTGGTATTCTGTTTCTGATGGGTTTCAGCAAACGGCGCAGCATCTCGGTGATTATGGTCGTCACTTCGCTGCTGATGTCCACCCGTTACATGTATTTTCGCCTCACGCAGACCCTGCACTTCAACTCAGCCATTGAAACCATTCTCGGCATGGGGCTCTTTCTGGCGGAAGTCTATATCTGGGTGATGCTGCTGCTTAACTATCTGCAGACGGTCTGGCCGCTGAAGCGCGGCATTGTTCCGCTGCCGGATGATATGAGCAAGTGGCCGACGGTCGATATCTATATTCCGAGCTATAACGAACCGCTGGAGGTGGTGCGTGACACCGTCCTCGCGGCACAATGTATTGATTATCCAAAAGATAAAATGAAAATCTATCTTCTGGATGACGGTAAGCGCAGCGAGTTTGCCGTGTTCGCCGCCGACGTCGGAGTGGGCTATATTACCCGCAACGACAACAAGCACGCCAAAGCGGGGAACCTCAACCACGCGCTGACCCTGACCCAGGGAGAGCTTATCTGCGTCTTCGACTGCGACCACGTCGCCACGCGCGTGTTTCTGCAGGCCACCGTCGGCGGCTTTCTGAAAGATCCGATGCTGGCGCTGGTGCAGACGCCGCACTACTTCTATTCCCCGGATCCTTTC
The DNA here is from genome assembly GCF_040064755.1 of Klebsiella sp. GB_Kp056. Taxonomy (NCBI): domain Bacteria; kingdom Pseudomonadati; phylum Pseudomonadota; class Gammaproteobacteria; order Enterobacterales; family Enterobacteriaceae; genus Klebsiella; species Klebsiella sp. GB_Kp056. The sequence goes on from NZ_JBEAJA010000041.1 coordinate 162,838, forward strand.
GAGCGCAACCTCTCCGTCGGGCGCAATATCCCGAACGAAGGGATGCTGTTCTATGGCCCGATTCAGCAGGGTAACGATAACTGGAACGCCACCTTTTTCTGCGGCTCCTGCGCGGTGATCCGCCGCGAGGCGCTGGCGCAGATCGGCGGTTTCGCCGTCGAAACGGTCACCGAGGACGCCCATACGGCGCTCAAGTTCCAGCGCCTTGGGTGGAAATCGGCCTTTCTCGATATTCCGCTGGCGGCTGGCCTCGCCACCGAGCGCCTGGTGGTGCACGTTATCCAGCGTACCCGCTGGGCGCGCGGAATGACGCAGATTTTTCGCGTTGATAACCCGCTGTTTGGCCGCGGGCTGACCTTCCAGCAGCGCTTGTGCTATCTCAGCGCCATGCTCTACTACCAGTTCGCGCTTCCGAGGGTGGTGTTTGTCACCGCCCCGCTGGCTTACCTGCTGTTTAACCTCAATATTATTTACTCATCAGCGAGCCTGATCGTCTCTTATGCGCTGCCGCACCTGTTTCTCGCCATCTACGTCGGTTCGCGAATGAACGGCCGCTATCGCTACAGCTTCTGGGGGGAAATCTACGATATTGTGCTGGCTTTCCACCTGGTGCTGCCGACCCTGGTGACGATGATTTTCCCCAAGCGCGGCAAATTCAACGTCACCGATAAGGGCGGCCTGCTGGACGTCGGCTACTTCGATTTCACCGTGGTGCGCCCGCATCTGGTGGTGGCCTGCCTGCTGGCGCTGGGGGTGATCGTCGGCATCGTCCGGGCGATTGGCCATGACTACTTTGGCTCGGACCCCAACGTTATCGCCCTCAACGTCGGATGGGGGATCTACAGTCTGATCTTCCTGCTGGCGGCGATTGCCGTAGCGCGCGAAACGCGGCAGGTGCGCAAAACCATTCGTATCGATGTCGATATTCCGGTGGTGATCCATTACGCCAGCGGCATCGTTTCCCGCAGCCATACCGAGGATCTGTCGATGGGCGGCTGCCGCGTGGTGGCGCCGGATACGCGCCATCTGGAGGATGATATCGAAGAGATTGAGCTGATCCTGCAGTCCGGGGCTATTTCGATCCCGGCGCAGCTGGTCACCTCTGACGAGCGCTTCCTGCGCCTCAAGTTTGATGAAGATATTCCGCTTTCGCGCCGCCGTGAACTGGTGCGCGTGGTGCTGGCCCGCGCGGATGCCTGGATTAATCCGCCGCGCCCGCAGGATAACCCGTTCCGCTCCTTCTTCACCATTTTACGCTGCGTGTTCGAACTGTTCTGGCTGACGTGGAAAACCCGTCGCAGCCAGCGCAATCGGGCAACAGTGGCGAAAACGGCGCAGGAGGATGGCACGTTATGAAGCGATTAACGACGCTGGCGCTGCTGGCAGGGATGCTCTCTGCGCCTGCGCTGCACAGTGAAGAACCGGGCGCCGCCGCCCCGCTGAGCTTCCCGCAGCTCAACGGCGCGGCGGACAGCGAGCCAGGCGACGAACCCCCGGCTGCCTCGCCGGAGGAGGGCGCCTCTCCGGCAGCCCCCGCCACCGCCGGCGATGCGGCGACGACGGCCCCTGCGCCGGATATGCCGGACTTACCCCCGCCGGTGAGCGCTACGGCCGCGCCGGAGGTCATTCCTGTCGCCCCGGTCTGGGGAGGCGACCTGAATCTGGCGCAGATGGGGATGCCGGACGGCATTATCCTCAGCGGCGGTCAGCGGCAGGGGGGCGTCAGCTTTACCCTGCCTTCCGATCAGGTGGTGATCCATTCGCAGCTCAGCCTTGCCGTTCGCGTATCGCCGGAAATGGCGAGCCGCAACGCCACCCTGCAGCTGATGCTCAACGGTCAACCGCTCGGCACCCTGCCGCTGGGCGCCGATGGCGAGGATGTCTCCCATTATCAGCTGGATATCCCGCCCGCGCTGATGGTCTCCAGCAATAACCTGAGCGTGAAGATCAACGATGGCGATACCCTGCAGTGCCAGCGTGACATTCATGATTCGTCGCGGGTCACGGTGCTGCCCACGTCGCATTTCAGCTGGGAAAGCCAGCAATTGAACATCAGCGACGATCTGAGCCACTTCCCGCGTCCCTTCTTCGACAGCATGCAGATGACGCCGGCGGACATCGCCGTTTCCTATGGAGCGAAGCCGTCGGCCGACGTCTTCAGCGCCGCGGCGCTGGTCTCCTCCTGGCTGGGTATCCAGGCGGACTATCGCGGCATCGCCTTCAGCGCGCTGCGCGACCGCCTGCCGGAACGCCACGGCATCGTGATTGGCCATCCGGGCGAGCAGGTGGGCGGTATGACGCTGCCGGAAACCGATAAGCCGCTGCTGCGCATCATCGCCAATCCCGCCAATCCGGCCTATAAGCTGCTGTTGATCGTCGGCAAAAACGATACCGCGCTGCGCATGGCAGCCTGGCGGTTAACCCGCGGCAACTTTGCGCCGCAAACCGCGACGCTGGATGTCGAACCGCAGACCATCCCGGTTGGCAAAGCGTATGATGCCCCGCGCTGGATCCCCACCGATCGTCCGGTCAGGCTCAGCGAACTGCTGCGTAAGGATCAAAGCCCGACCGTCAGCGGCGTCTGGCATGAACCTTTACGTATCGCCTTCCGCGCCGCCCCGGACCTCTATCTGTGGGATGGCGAGACGATCCCGCTGCAGGTTGGCTACCGCTTCCCGTCGGAAAGCTGGATCAATGAGGATAAGTCCCTGCTGAGCGTCACGCTCAATGGCACCTTCCTCAACAACCTGCCGATGAACAAGCAGGGGCCGCTGGAGAAAGTCTGGCGCCACCTCGGCGGCGATGCGCGCCAGGAGCGCTTTACCATCCCGCTGGCCCCCTACCTGATCTACGGCGATAACCAGCTGTCGATGTACTTCAATGTGGTGCCGAAGGACGATGTTCCGTGCCAGGTGCTGCTGAATAACAATATCAAGAGCCGCATCACTGACGACTCCTGGATTGATTTGAGCAAGACGCGACACTTCTCGCTGCTGCCAAACCTTTCCTATTTCGTCGGCGCCTCGTTCCCCTTCTCGCGGCTGGCGGACTATTCGCAAACGACGCTCCTGCTGCCGGCGGAACCGTCTGAGACCCAGGTGGCGACCCTGCTGAATCTGGCCGCGCGCTCCGGGAACGCGACCGGCACCGCGCTGGCGAATAACCGCGTCGTTCTCGGGATGCCCACCGGCGGCGGGGATTTGCAGTCGCTGCGCGAACGTGACGTGCTGGCGGTCACCGCTCTCGATCAGCAGGCCTTCAACCAGAGCCTGCTGGCCGATTCACCCTACCGCCCGGTGGATAATGTGCTGAGCGTCCGCGAGCCCGATCTGTGGCAAAAAGCGCAGCGCCGGCTCACCGGGGACTGGACCTCCGCCAGCCTCGACGCCGATCGCTACTTCTCGTCCAGCAGCGCCTGGCGCGGGTTTATCAGCTATCGTTCGCCGTGGAACCCCGCCCGCCTGGTGGTGGTGGCGATGGCCAGCAATGATGACCAGCTGGCGCGACTGAAAAACGATCTGGACTCGCCGCGTATCAACGCCGGGATCCGTGGCGATACCGCGGTGATCACCAGCGATAACGGGGTGCGCAGTTTCCAGGTGAGTACGCCGTTCCCCAGCGGTCAGATGCCGTGGTACATGATGGCGGTCTGGTATGCCAGCCAGCACTCCGGTTTCCTCGCCCTGCTGGGGCTGATTGCCACCTCGATAATGGGACTGGCGCTGACCGCGATGTTTAAACGTCACGCCCGTAAGCGTCTGGGTTCGGGGGATAACCAATGAAAAGAAAGATAACGATAACGATGAAAAGCTCCCGGCGGCTCACCACATTCTGCCTCACCGGCGCCCTGGCTCTCGGCGCCTCTGGCGGCGCGCTGGCGGCGGGTAACGACGCGGCGCTGCAGGCGCTGTTCGCCCAGGCCAACTATTGGCATGAGAAATCCCACGACGAGCTGGCGATGGAGTCCCTGCAGAAGGTGCTCTCGGTGGATGCCAACAACACCCAGGCGCTGTATCTGATGGCGCTCTGGTCGCAGCAGGGCGGCGATATGCAGGCGGCGGCGCAGTGGCGCGCGCGGCTGGCGAAAGCGGCGCCGGATAGCCCGGGTCTGCAGGATCTGGACAACGCCAAAAAGATGTCGCAGGTGCCGCAGGGCCAGCTCAGCCTGGCCCGCCAGCAGGCGCGCGGCGGCAATATCCCCGGGGCGCTGGCGACCTGGCGCAGCATGTTCAATGGCAATACGCCGCCCGCCGGGCTGGCGGCGGAATATTACCTGACCATGGCCAGCGACAAATCGCTTTATCCGCAGGCCATCAGCGAACTGCGGCAGTACGTGGCGCAGCATCCGCAGGAGAACGCCCCGCGGGTGGCGCTGGGCAAAGCGTTAACCTGGCGGGAAGAGACCCGTCGGGAAGGGATCGCCCTGCTCGAGCCGATGGCCAGCGGCAATAAAGAGGCGGACAGCGGCTTGCGTCAGGCCTTGCTCTGGCTGGGCCCGCAGGCCGGGGATGAGCAGTATTACGATACCTGGATGCAGCGGCATCCGCAGGATAGGGAAGTTCAGAACTACTTTCGTGAACGGCGCAGCGGTCAGGCGCGCGGTCAGGGCTACGCCAATCTCAACAGCGGCAATACCGCTGCCGCGAAACAGCAGTTTGAAGAGGTATTGCAGACCAACCCGCAGGATGCCGATGCGCTGGCGGGCATGGGCTATATCGCCCAGCGCAGCGGCGACTACCAGGCCGCGTCACAATATCTGAGCCGGGCGGCCGATCTCGGCGGCGACGCCTCGGCGACCCGCCGTCAGCAGGCGGCCGATGCCCTGTTCTACGGCCAGCTGGCGCAGGCCCAGCAGGCCTATAAGCAGGGCAATATCAGCCAGGCGCTGGCGCTCTCCGCGCCGCTGGCGCAGCAGAGCGGGGCGCGGGGCGCCTCGGCGAAGCTGTTTCGCGCCGATGTGCTGCGGCATAACAAAGATTTACCCCAGGCCGAGCAAACGCTGCGCTCACTGTTAAACGACGATCCGCAGAATGCGGCGGCGCGGGAAAACCTCTACTACGTGCTGCGCGAGCAGAATAAATCCGCCGAGGCGCAGGCGATGCTGCAGACGCTGCCGCAGAGTCTGCAGCAAAAACTGCAGCCGCGAGTGGTGGCCGGCGTCCCGGGCGACGCTCTGCGCCGCCAGGCCCAGGCGCAGGTCAGCAGCGGTAACCCAGCCGGCGCCATTGCCACCCTGCGCCAGGGCGTCGCCCGCTATCCGGACGATCCCTGGCTGCGTCTCGATCTGGCCCGACTGCTGCAAAAATCGGGTAACGCCAGCGAGGCCTCTTCGCTGATGTCGGCGGCCTATCGCCCCGGCGCCAGCAACAGCGCGCTGTATGCCGCCGCGCTGTTCGCCAGCGAAAACGGCGCCTGGCAGCAGGCGCAGACGCTGCTGTCGCGCATTCCCGGCGGCAGCCAGACCAGCGACATGCGCGATTTACGTCAGCGGGTGAACTACAACCTGCAGCTGGTGACGGCCGAAAACTACCTGGCGCAGGGCAATACCATCGCCGCCAGCAATACCCTGCGGGCGATGGCCTCTACGCCGCCGAAAGCTCCGGCGGACGCTGGCAAGCTGGCGCGGCTGCTGGCCGAGAGCGGCGACCTGACCACCGCGGTATCGCTGGTGCGCAACAATATCAGCGGCGGGGTGTCCGGCAACGCCGGCGATTACGCCGATCAGATCGCCGTCCTGAACCAGGCCGGGCTGACCGGCGAGGCGCAGAACCTGATCAGCAATCCGCAGCTGCAGGCCAGCAGTACGCCGACGCAGCTGGCGAGCATTCGCAATGGCTATGTGATCAACGAGGCCGATCGCCTGCGCGAGCAGGGCAATTACGCCGCGGCGTATGACAAGCTGATCCGCGCCATGCAAAGCGATCCGCAAAACACCGATCTGATGTTCGCCATGGCGCGGCTGTACCAGAGCGGCAAAATGAACAAAGAGGCCGGGGTGGTCTATGACTACCTGATGACGCGCGATACGCCGAACCAGGATGCGCGCGCCGGGGCCATCGACGTGGCGCTGTCGGCGGGGAACAACGATCGCGCTGAACAGCTGGCCGGCGGCTTGCGTCAGGATAACTCCCCGGATCGCCTGCTGCTGCTGGCGAGAGTGGCGGAGGCCCAGGGTCATCATCAGCAGGCGATGACCTACCTGCGCAGCGCCCGCGGCAAACTGCTGGGCATGCAAAGCACCAACAGCAGCGAAACGCCGACCGTCGGCGGGGTGCTGGCGGCGGATAACCCCTTCATCGGCGTGTCGCAAACGTCGGCGCCGACGCGGACGGCCTCCGCCTACGGCCAGTATATGCCGTGGCAGGTAGCCCAGTCGGCCGCCGCACCCGGCTCCTCGCTGCCGGGGATCCAGCGCACCGACCTGCCGGTGGACACCGCCCAGACGCGGATGCTGCGTCAGGTGGACACCATGATGGAGTCGCTGCAGGAGAAAACCGGCAGCTGGCTGCAGGGGGGAATGGACGTGCGCGGACGCGACGGCGAATCGGGCACCAGCAAGCTGACGGAGCTCAGAACGCCGCTGACCTGGTCCTCCTCGCCGTTTGGCGACTCGCGCTTTGACTTTACCGTCACCCCGGTGTCGTTAAACGCCGGGACCGCCAGCGGCGACGCCTGGCGTCGCTACGGCGCCAACCCGCTGGCCAATGCGGTCTCCAATATGGTGAGTACCGCCACCAGCGAACAGGCGGCGATCGCCGCGATGACCGAGGCGGAGCGGACGGCCTATTTTGCCAGCAATCCGGGCGCGGAGGCGTTAAGCGGCCTCGGCACCCTGAACGCGGCGGATTTCAATCCGACCACCAGCAGTGGGATGGAAAACCTGGCCAAGCTCGGGAGCTATGATTCGGGGCAGGTGGCCAGCTATCTCTCCTCGTCCAGCCGCAAGCCGAACGTTGACCAGACCAGCGGCTCGACCGATTCGCAGAAGGCCAACGGCGTCGAACTGGCGCTGGCGCTAAGCGGCGACGATTACCGGGTCGATATCGGCAGCACGCCGCTGGGCCAGGATCTTAATACCGTTGTCGGCGGGGTGAAATGGTCGCCCAAGCTGACCAACTATCTGTCGCTGATCCTCACCGGCGAACGCCGCTCGCTGACCGACAGCCTGCTTTCTTATGTCGGTCTGAAGGATGCCTATTCCGGGAAAAACTGGGGGCAGGTGACGAAAAACGGCGGCACCCTGCAGCTGAGCTATGACGACGGCGATGCGGGCTTCTACGTTGGCGGCGGCGGATATAGCTATCTCGGACAGAACGTCGCCAGCAACACCAGCATCAACGCCAATGCCGGGGTCTATCTGCGGCCCTATCATGACGAATACCGCCAGCTGCAGGCCGGGTTGAGCATGAGCTATATGGATTACTCCAAAAACCTCAGCTACTTCACCTATGGCCAGGGGGGCTACTTTAGTCCGCAGAACTACGTCAGTGTGTCGCTGCCGGTCAGTCTGACGGAGAAATATGATAACTGGACCATGAAGCTCGGCGGCTCGGTGGGCTACCAGTCTTACAGCCAGGATAAGAGCGCCTATTTCCCGACCAATTCGGAGTGGCAGCAAACCCTGGAGACGGCGGTAAGCAACGGGTTTGCCAAGGAAGCCTACTATTCCGCAACCTCGAAGAGCGGCATCGGCTATACCCTGCGCGCCGGGGCGGATTACAAGGTCAACAAACAGATGACGCTGGGGGGCCAGATTGGCTATGACACCTTCGGGGATTATAACGAAAGCACCGCCGGGCTCTATATTCGCTATATGTTAGGAGATCATTGATGATGACGGAGAACAATAACCCGGTGGTGATGACCTGGTTTCAGCAGCAGCAGACGCCTGCCGGATGGTTCGATCTGTTGATTATTATGGTCGAAGGTATGCTCAATAATGCCGGCGAGCTGGAGAGCCAGCCGTTCCTGCGTCAGATGGGCGCTTCGCTGGCGGAGACCCATCCGCTGCCGGCGTCGGAGACCGTGGGGGAGCTGGAGGCGAATATCAACCGGCTGCTGACCCATTTCCACTGGGGGGTGGTGACCATCGACGTCGGCGAGGACGGCCTGCGCCTGCGCCATCAGGCGTTGCCGGTCAGCCGCGACGACGCGGGGCGCGTGCGCTGGTGCAACGCGTTCTGTGCCATACTCGAGGGGTTATATTCTCGCTGGCTGCAGAGTCAGGGAGGCAGTGCTCACGTGATATTGCAGCGTGAGCGGGTGTTCTCCGTCTCTGACGTTCAGTTTCTTTACTACCATCCATAAAGAGTGAATTTATGCCCCTGCGTGCTTTAGTGGCGGTGATAGTGACAACGGCAGTGATGCTGGTGCCCCGGGCGTGGGCGGATACGGCATGGGAGCGCTATAAGGCCCGTTTTATGATGCCGGACGGTCGTATCATTGATACCGCCAATGGCAATGTGTCACATACGGAAGGCCAGGGCTTCGCCATGCTCCTGGCGGTGGCGAATAACGATCGCCCGGCGTTCGACAAACTGTGGCAGTGGACGGACAGCACCCTGCGCGACAAGTCTAACGGGCTGTTTTACTGGCGCTATAACCCGGTGGCGCCGGACCCGATCGCCGATAAAAATAATGCCACCGATGGCGATACCCTGATCGCCTGGGCGCTGCTGCGCGCGCAAAAGCAGTGGCAGGACAAGCGCTACGCGGCGGCCTCCGATGCCATCACCGCCTCCCTGCTGAAATATACGGTGGTGACTTTCGCCGGTCGCCAGGTGATGCTCCCGGGGGTGAAGGGGTTCAACCGCAACGACCACCTGAACCTTAACCCCTCCTATTTCATCTTCCCGGCCTGGCGCGCCTTTGCGGAGCGGACGCACCTGACCGCCTGGCGGACATTGCAGAGTGACGGGCAGGCGCTGCTGGGGCAGATGGGCTGGGGGAAATCGCACCTGCCCAGCGACTGGGTGGCGCTGCGGGCGGATGGCAAGATGCTGCCGGCCAAAGAGTGGCCGCCGCGGATGAGTTTCGATGCGATCCGTATCCCGCTGTATATCTCGTGGGTCGATCCGCATAGCGCCTTGCTCGCGCCATGGAAAGCCTGGATGCAGAGTTACCCGCGTCTGCAAACCCCGGCGTGGATCAACGTTAGCACCAACGAGGTCGCCCCGTGGAATATGGCCGGCGGCCTGCTGGCGGTGCGTGATTTAACGCTTGGCGAACCGCAGGAAGCGCCGCAGATTGACGACAAGGATGATTATTACTCCGCCAGCCTCAAGCTGCTGGTCTGGCTGGCGAAACAGGATCAGCGCTAGCGCGGTGATGGCTTTGCAGGCCTCTCAGCCCGTATGCCTGCGGGCTGAGAGGGAAGAGCAGGAACGTCTCACGATGTCAGGCCGCCAGCATGGGCGGCCTTGTCGCTTATTGCGGATAAGGCACCCAGCTTCCGCCATTCAGCTGGACATACGGCTTGCCCTGATACTGGATAACGATGGCGTTGGCGTTTTCGGACACCGCCGCGCTCTGCGGCAGGTTGGCGACATACTGCTGCCAGTTGACGCTCTCTTCGCTGAACATTTTGCCGTCGAGGGCGCGTACCACCAGCTCCGACACCGCCAGGTAGCTGCTGGGCTGATCGATGATAATCGGCGCGCCTTCATGCGGCGCCTTCATGCCGAAGAATTTCACCGCCGTCGGGACGTTAGTGATCGACGGGCTCGGGATATCCCGCAGGCCAGACACCTGCATCTTATCGCCCTTCAGCGCGCCGCCGTGTTCCGGCACCACCACCACCATCACCTTCCGCCCCGATTTTTCCAGCTCGGTGAAGAAGTTATCCAGGTCGTCAAACAGCTTTTGCGCGCGCACTTTGTAGTCCGCGGTTTTGCTTTGTCCCGGGAAGTGGTTGCCGTCATGCAGCGGCAGGGTGTTATAGAAGGTGGCGCTCCGCGGATTGCTGCTGGCCTCTTCGGTCTTCAGCCAGCGGTTGAGGACCGCCAGATCCTCGTACACCGGCGAGCCGTCAAACGCCTGCAGGCTGACCGGCAGACCGCTCTGGTCCATCAGCGGGCTCTGCATGCCGCCCAGCGAACGCAGCTCTTTCAGGAAGTCGCCGAACAGGCCGTTGTGGCCGAGCATCAGCTGCTGGTTGAAGCCGAGTTTCGCCAGGTTTTCAAACAGGTAGCAATCGGCGCCGGACGGCTGATACAGGTTGGTATGCGACAGCTGGCCGCAGCTGGCGCGCAGCAGGCGCACCGCCGCCGGTCCGCTGTAGGAGGTCGCGGAGTTAAAGTTTTTGAAGACGATATCGAAATGCTTCCACAGCGGGTGGTCCATCAGCCCGGCGGCTTCAATATCCGACCAGGAGAGCGAGCAGATATTGATCACCAGCAGGTCAAACGGCTGCGCATCCGCCGGCAGCTGGTCCGGGAACGGCGTCTTGCGCTTCTGCTCGGCGGCATAGAAACCGTTCAGCCAGTTGGTGAGATTGGCCGAGGTCGGCGGCTCGGTCTGCGGCGGAATATCGCTGCTGGCCGGGCTGGCCGGGCTGGACGCGGCGCCAGCGGCGGCGTTGGTCCCGACGTTGGCCGGCGCGGTGGCGGCGGCGGTGGTGGGCTGACCGGCAGGCCAAATGGTAAAGGCCGGCAGCAACGGGCTGACCGCCTGCCAGACGACCATCGCGGAGACAAACACGGTAACGCGCAGCCACTGGCTGATAAACAGCCATAGCACCAGTAAAACAAAGAAGGCGCCGACCATGCTCCAGTTGATAAAGCGGACAATCAGATCCCAGATATAGCTGGCGCTGAAGCCGGCGATTTGCGAGCCCTGGCTAAGCAGCGTCTCCGGCCCGGGCAGCCAGGTATCATGCCAGAACAGCGCGAAGCCGAGCGGAATGGCGATCCAGTGGCGGATGCGGTGCAGCTTTTCACGCGGGATCGGCACCAGCAGAAAGGCGAGAAACACCAGGTTCAGCATCGGGTGGAAATTGAGATACCCGGCCCACAGCAGGGCAAACTTGACCAGAAAGTATAAGTTCCAGCCGCCAAGGCCGCGCCAGTACTGCCAGAGCGGAAGCGGTGCCGCGGTCGTTTTTTTATTTGTCATTTATTCGCTTTGCCTTGCTTAACCGTTGTTCCCCGGCGTAATACCCCTGCCGGTTTCACGTAACGGGGTTTAAAGAACATCAATCTTAACGTCGTGCGGATCCGGCGCTGATAGTGGCGCGTCAGGTAGCCCAGCGGAAAAAACAGCAGGGCGCAGAGCACCACCAGTTGCAGAATATCGGCGATAGACATCATCAGGCTTGCTCCTCACGGGTGGTTAACCGGTGTGGTTCGGGATAGCGTCGCCAGTGGCGTCCATCATGGGTGGCGTTGATGGTTTCGTTTTTACCGACCGAGAGGGGCAGCGGCGTGTTCCAGCGCGCCGGCTCGACGCCGCGCATGATCACGATTTCCGAGAGGATCTGTTTGTCTTCAAACCACACCATACGGTTAGAAAAAATATCGCCGGTCGGCAGCGGGAAAATATGATTTAGCGCGGTGTCGAGGTCATTGATTCGGCAAAATGACAAGAACAGCACCAGCCGGTTATTGCCGATGGTCATGATGTCGCCCATCCGGTTGGGTTTGCATAACGTCAGCGCCTGCTCGACGCGCAGCCCCGGCGCCGGGCGCAGGGCCACCATCACGCCTTTGCTGTCGGCCGGCAGCAGGGTATTGGTCATCACGTTGTGCACCGCTTCGCAAAAGGCGTCCCATTTCTGATAGCCCCGCAGCTTTAACGGCTGGCTCCAGGTGAGCAGGGTGGCAAAATCTTCCGGGATACGCCGGGAGAACTTTTGGTTCTGTACGCTTTCAATCAGCGTCAGGCAGCGGGAAAGCGACGCGCTGTTGGGGATCACCAGGCTGGCGCCGCTGCTGAGCAGCAGCCGCTCATCGGTCGCGCGCAGGCTGGGGGTTTGTTCGCGGACAATAATTTTCAGCGCGGTGCCGCGCTGACGACGCAGGGTATGAATATAGCGCCCCAGCTGTTCAATTTGCGTATTCTGGGTAATGGAGAAGAGGATCGTCGCCGCCTGCGCAGTGCGCCCGGCGTTGAAGACTTCGTCATTGGTATCGAACAGGGTCCAGTATTCCGAGAGCGGCGGGGCGCCTTCGAGGACGCGCACATGGCTGAGGATCGCTTTTTCGTCGCTACGCGGCTGCACGCTGGTTTCAGCATCCTGCGCTAATCGCCAGCCGGCGTCGTCGTGTTGCACCATCAGCTGCTGCTGGGCGCTGATGCCTTTATCGCTTCCCCACCAGGCAATATCAAAAAGATGGCGGTCGCCCTGGTAGCGAATACTTGCCAGACCGGAAAGGGATCGGTACGCGCGTAATAACGGGGTGAGTTGCCGATCGATATCCTGGGCGGGATTGATCGCTAAGAACGCGCAGCGATGATATTGCGCCCAGCGACTGGTTTTTTCCACCCAGGCGCATAACTTTTCATTATTTATATTTTGCCAGGCATTTTCAGCGCATAGCAGAATAAACAAATAATTGCCAGGCTCGAGGGAGCAGACTAAATCACGATGTATTTCTTCCAGCGCCTCCGGGCGATTCGGCAGGGTAAACAGCGCGATATTATTCGGGCCATGAATGCTATCTAATGAAATGATATCATCAGGTTTATCACCCATGACCAGCGCGGCAACTTTGCTGTTTTTCGCCTGCGCGGCCAGCGTCTGATTAACCAGACTGACGGCATCGGCATAACGGTCAACGTTGAGCCACCATACCCCGCCGACTGGCATATGGCACACTTCATCCCATAATGATGAAATACCCAAAGTAAATACACTATCCACGGCATCCCTCGTGCGCCCTGATTCACACTGGATAAGTTTACTAGCGAAACTGACAGAGTAAACCTAACATTGAAATTAAAGGTCATCAGTTTTAGCATGTACACCTGCTTTTTAAGGAAGCGCTGTATACGTCCTCTGGTTTAATAATAAATTTCGAACGGACAGAGATATGCCAGCAAAAGATCCTGTCGTACCCACGGACGCCACGCTGGGGTACACCTTTCAAAATGATTTTTTGGCGCTAAGCCGGGCATTTTCCCTGCCGGATATTGATTATCATGATATTTCGAGGCGTGAACAGCTGAACGCAGCGCTGAAGCGCTGGCCGCTGCTGGCAGAGTTTGCAGAGAAAAAATAAGGAAGCCGGAGATGGCTATTCTGGGGTTACAGGGCGTGCGCGGGGGAACTGGCGTCACGTCCATTACGGCTGCACTCGCCTGGGCGCTGCAATTGCTCGGTGAAAGCGTGCTGGCGATCGACGCCAGCCCGGATAATATGCTGCGCTTTTTTTTCAACACCGATATCCATCATCAGGACGGCTGGGCCCGGTCGCTGCTTGACGGCCGTGACTGGCGCGACGCGGGTCTGCGCTATACGCAACATATCGATCTGCTGCCGTTTGGCCAGCTCAGCGCGGGCGAAAGAGAAAACGTCGACCAGCTGCTGCCCACCCTGGGAGCGATGACGGAAGCGGTACAGCAGCTGCAGGGCCAGTACCGCTGGCTGCTGCTGGATCTGCCGGCGGGCTATTCGCCGTTGACCCGCGAGCTGCTGACGCTCTGCGACCGCTCGCTGGTGGTGGTCCATCCCGACGCCAACAGCCATATCCGTTTGCACCAGCAGCCCTTTCCGGCCAACAGCGATATTCTGATTAACGATCTGCGGGTCGGCAGCCAGCTGCAGGAAGATCTCTACCAGCTGTGGCTCGAGAGCCAGCCGCGGATCCTGCCGGTGACCATTCACCGCGACGAGGCGATGGCCGAGTGCCTGGCGGCAAAACAGCCCCTTGGGGAGTATCGCCAGGACTCTCTGGCGGCGGAAGAGGTGCTGACCCTGGCGAACTGGTGCCTGATCCACTATGCCGGCGGGAGGCCGGTATGATCCGCCTCAGCACGCTGCTGTTGGCCCCGCCGGTGGGGGAACGGCTGCGCGCGCGCTATGACGACTACCGGCAGCATGGCGCCTCCTGGCTGTCGGCGTCGCTTGGCTGCCTGTGGGCATCGCTGGTCTGGGCGCTCATGCCGCTGGAGACGCCGCGCTGGCAGGCGATTCTGGCGCACCATGACACCTATTTCCCCCATATTAATCCGCACCGGCCACGGCTCCTGGATCCGCTGCGCTATCTGTTGCAATCCCTGTGGCTGCTGGCGACCCGCGTGCCGGAGCCGGAGAAAAAGGTCAACTGGCGTTCGCTGGCGGCGCTGGAAGGGGTGCATGGTCGCTACGCGCAATGGATGGAGAAACTGCCTGAGCAGGTTAACGCCCGCACCCGCCATCTGGATAAACAGAAAGAGCTGGCGCACCTCAATCCTAAACTGCGCCGGGCAATCCTCGGGGTGGTGACCTGCTGCTCGCTGGTGCTGGCGCTGATGTGTATTACGCAGCCCTTTAACCCGCTGTCGCAATTTATCTTCCTGATGCTGCTGTGGGGCGTGGCGCTGCTGGTGCGGCGCATCCCCGGCCGCTTCTCGGCGCTGATGCTGATCGTGCTGTCGCTGACGGTCTCGTGCCGCTATATCTGGTGGCGCTACACCTCGACGCTGAACTGGAACGACCCGGTAAGCCTGGTGTGCGGGATTATTTTGCTGTTCGCCGAAACCTACGCCTGGGTGGTGCTGGTGCTGGGCTACTTCCAGGTGGTCTGGCCGTTGAACCGCCAACCGGTGCCGCTGCCGGAGGACATGGATCTGTGGCCGACGGTGGATATCTTCGTCCCCACCTACAACGAAGATCTCAACGTGGTGAAAAACACCATCTATGCCTCGCAGGGCATCGACTGGCCGAAGGACAAGCTCAACATTTGGATCCTCGACGACGGCGGACGGGAAGCGTTTCGCCAGTTTGCCAAAGATGTCGGGGTGCACTACATCGCCCGAACCAGCCATGAGCACGCCAAGGCCGGTAACATCAACAATGCGCTGAAATACGCCAAAGGGGAGTTTGTCTCGATCTTTGACTGCGACCACGTGCCGACGCGCTCGTTTCTGCAGATGACCATGGGCTGGTTCCTGAAAGAGAAAGAGCTGGCGATGATGCAGACCCCGCACCATTTCTTCTCGCCAGACCCCTTTGAGCGCAACCTTGGCCGTTTTCGCAAAACGCCGAACGAAGGCACCCTGTTCTACGGCCTGGTGCAGGATGGGAACGATATGTGGGATGCCACCTTCTTCTGCGGCTCCTGCGCCGTGATCCGCCGCGGCCCGCTGGATGAGATTGGCGGCATTGCCGTCGAAACGGTGACCGAAGATGCCCACACCTCGCTGCGCCTGCACCGGCGCGGTTACACCTCCGCCTATATGCGTATTCCGCAGGCGGCGGGGCTGGCGACGGAGAGTTTGTCGGCGCACATTGGCCAGCGCATCCGCTGGGCGCGCGGCATGGTGCAGATTTTCCGTCTCGATAACCCGCTGTTTGGCAAGGGGCTGAAGCTGGCGCAGCGCGTCTGCTACGCCAACGCCATGCTCCACTTCCTCTCCGGTATTCCGCGCCTCATCTTCCTCACGGCGCCGCTGGCCTTTTTGCTGCTCCATGCCTATATCATTTATGCGCCGGCGCTGATGATCGCGCTGTTCGTGCTGCCGCATATGATCCACGCCAGCCTGACCAACTCGAAGATTCAGGGCAAATACCGCCATTCGTTCTGGAGTGAAATCTACGAGACGGTGCTCGCCTGGTATATCGCGCCGCCCACCTTTGTGGCGTTGATTAACCCGCATAAAGGCAAATTCAACGTCACCGCGAAGGGTGGGCTGGTGGAAGAGGAGTATGTCGACTGGGTGATCTCCCGGCCCTATATCTACCTCGTGCTGCTCAACCTGGTCGGCGTCGCGGTGGGGATCTGGCGCTTTATGTACGGCCCGGAAAACGAAATTCTCACCGTCTGGGTGAGTATTGTCTGGGTGTTCTACAACCTGATTATTCTTGGCGGCGCGGTGGCGGTCTCGGTCGAAAGCAAGCAGGTCCGCCGGTCGCATCGTGTCGAAATGAGCATGCCGGCGGCCATCGCCCGCGATGACGGCCATCTGTTCTCCTGCACCGTTCACGACTATTCCGACGGCGGGCTGGGGATCAAAATTCACAGCGACGCGCAGGTGCTGGAGGGGCAGAACGCCAGGCTGCTGCTCAAACGGGGACAGCAGGAGTATGTCTTCCCGGTGCGGGTCGCGCGGGTAAACGGCAACGAAGTGGGATTGCAGCTGCTGCCGTTGACCAACCAGCAGCATATCGATTTTGTGCAGTGTACGTTTGCCCGCGCCGATACGTGGGCGCTTTGGCAGGATAGCTTCCCGGAAGATAAGCCGATGGAAAGCCTGCTGGATATCCTCAAGCTGGGATTCCGTGGTTACCGTCACCTGGCGGAGTTTTCGCCGCCGTCGGTGAAGGTCATTTTCCGCGCGCTCACCTCGCTGGTGGCATGGATAGTGTCGTTTGTACCCCGACGCCCTGAACGCGCCGCGCCGACGCTCTCCGCAGACCCGGCAATGGCTCAACAATGATGATAATGCGATGAAAAGAAAACTTTCCTGGATGTGTGCAGTAGCGGTGGGCATGTGCAGCTGGTATCCGCTGGCCTCTTACGCGGCGCCGGCCGCCGTGGTGAACCCGGCTCCTGGCGTTCAGCCGCAGGCGGCCACCCCGCCCGCGCCGGTGACGATTGGCGAGCCGACGGCGACCCTCGCCGAACCGACCGCTCCGGCGGTGGTCGCCGAGAATATCCCGCAGCGGGAGGTGAAGCTGACCTTTGCCACCATCGCGCCGCCTCCGGGCAGCATTGTGCTGCGCGGCTCACGGCCTGACGCCTCGGTCGAATTCGGCATGCGCAGCGATGAGCTGGTCGCCAACGCGCTGCTCAATCTGGAATATACCCCGTCGCCCTCGCTGCTGCCCGTGCAGTCGCAGCTGAAAGTCTATCTCAACGATGAGCTGATGGGCGTTCTGCCCGTCACCAAAGAGCAGCTGGGGAAAAAGATCCGCGCGCAGTTGCCGATTGACCCACTGTATATCACCGACTTCAACCGCATACGGCTGGAGTTTGTCGGCCACTATCGCGATGTCTGCGAAAACCCGGCCAGCAGCACGCTGTGGCTGGACGTCGGGCGCGAAAGCTATCTGGATCTCACCTACCA
This sequence comes from Klebsiella sp. GB_Kp056, assembly GCF_040064755.1. NCBI lineage: Bacteria > Pseudomonadati > Pseudomonadota > Gammaproteobacteria > Enterobacterales > Enterobacteriaceae > Klebsiella > Klebsiella sp. GB_Kp056. The sequence continues at coordinate 180,043 of NZ_JBEAJA010000041.1, forward strand.
GTCGCTGAAGGTGCATAACGATCTGTCGCACTTCCCGGTGCCGTTCTACGATCCGCGCGACAACCGCCCGCTGACGCTGCCGATGATTTTCCCGGGTTCGCCGGCGGTGGCCCAGCAGCAGGCGGCGGCGATTATCGCCTCATGGTTCGGCAGCAAGGCCGGCTGGCGCGGCCAGCAGTTCCCGGTCTATTTCAACGAACTGCCGGATCGTAACGCCATTGTCTTCGCCACCAACGACAAGCGTCCGGATTTCCTGCGCGATCATCCGCCGGTCAACGCGCCGACCATCGAAATGATCGACAACCCGAACGATCCTTACGTCAAGCTGCTGGTGATTTTCGGCCGCGATGATAAAGACCTGCTGCTGGCGGCGAAGGGGATTGCTCAGGGCAATATTCTGTTCCGCGGCAGCAGCGTCACCGTGGACGGCATCAAAACCCTGCAGCCGCGGCAGCCATACGATGCGCCAAACTGGGTGCGCACCGACCGCTCGGTCACCTTTGCTGAGCTGAAAACCTATGAGCAACAGCTGCAGTCCAGCGGGCTGGTGCCGGATGCCATCACCGTGGCGCTTAACCTGCCGCCGGATCTCTATCTGCTGCGGGCCAACGGCATCGATATGGATCTGAAATATCGCTACACCATGCCGCCGGTGAAGGACAGTTCGCGGATGGATATCAGCCTCAACGACCAGTTCCTGCAGTCGTTCAGCCTTAACAGCTCCCAGGACGTGAACAAACTGATCCTGCGCCTGCCGGTGCTGCAGGGGCTGCTGGACGGCAAATCGGAGGTCACCATCCCCGCGCTGCGTCTTGGGGCGGTGAACCAGCTGCGCTTTGACTTCCAGTACATGAACCCGATGCCCGGCGGCTCCATCGACAACTGTATTACCTTCCAGCCGGTGCAGAACCATGTGGTGATCGGCGACGATTCGACCATCGACTTCTCGAAGTATTATCACTTTATTGCGCTGCCGGACCTGCGCGTCTTCGCCAATGCGGGCTTCCCTTACAGCCGAATGGCTGACCTCGCCGACACCCTGGTGGTGGTGCCGAAGGCGCCGACCCAGGGCCAGGTGGCGACGCTGCTGCAGGCGCTGGGCGGCATCGGTTCGCAGACCGGCCTGGCGGCGATTAATCTGCAAATGACCGACGATGGCAACCAGATCAAGAATAAAGATGCGGATCTGCTGCTGATCGGCGCGATCCCCTCGTCTCTCAAGGACGATACCAAAATCAACCTGCTGGTCGAGGCGACCAAAAGCTGGGTGAAAATGCCGATGCGCCACTATGACCTGGCGAGCATTTATCCCGATGACGAGGCCCGCACGCCCAACACCCGCACCGACATCACCTCTTCCGGACCGATGGCGGCAGTGATTGGCTTCCAGTCGCCCTACAACGATCAGCGTAGCGTGGTGGCCCTGCTGGCCGACAGCCCGCGAGGTAATGAATTGCTGACCAACGCCCTCAACGACAGCGGTAAGCGGGCGGCGATGTTTGGCTCGGTGGCGGTGATCCGTGAATCCGGCGTCAACAGCCTGCGGGTGGGCGATGTTTACTATGTTGGCCATCTGCCCTGGTTCGAGCGCATCTGGTTCGCGCTCTCTAACCACCCGATACTGCTGGCGATCTTCGCCGCGGTCAGTATCGTGCTGCTGGCGTGGGTGCTGTGGCGCATGCTGCGCATTATCAGCCGCCGCCGCCTTAGCCTGGATGATGAATAAACGATGATGAAAGTACTTTGCGGCGCGGTGCTCTCCGCGCTGGTACTGGCGGCGGGCCAGGCGAGCGCCGCTTGCCAGTGGCCCGCCTGGGAGCAGTTTAAGAAAGCGTACGTCAGCCCCGAGGGGCGGGTGATCGACCCCAGCGATGCGCGCAAAATTTCCACTTCCGAAGGACAGAGCTATGGCCTGTTCTTTGCACTGGCGGCTAACGATCGCGCGGGGTTCGACAAGCTGCTGACCTGGACGCAGAACAACCTGGCGGAAGGCGACCTGCGGCAGCATCTGCCGGGCTGGCTGTGGGGGAAAAAGGACGACGAACAGTGGACGCTGCTGGACAGTAATTCGGCATCCGACTCGGATCTGTGGATAGCCTGGGCGCTGCTGGAGGCGGGGCGCCTGTGGCAGCAGCCGCAGTACACCGAGACCGGGAAAGCGCTGCTGGCGCGGATTGTCGACGAAGAGACGGTGGCGGTGCCGGGCCTTGGCACGATGCTGCTGCCGGGAAAAGTCGGTTTTGCCGATGACAGCGGCTGGCGGTTTAACCCCAGCTATCTTCCGCCGCAGCTGGCCACCTATTTTGTGCGTTTTGGCGCGCCGTGGCCCACCCTGCGCGACACGAACCTGCGTCTGCTGCTGGAGACCGCGCCGAAAGGCTTTACCCCGGACTGGGTGCGCTATGAGAAAGGGAAAGGCTGGCAGCTGAAAACGGAGAAGCCGCTGATCGGCAGCTATGACGCGATTCGCGTCTACCTGTGGGTGGGCATGCTTCATGATGGCGATAAGCAAAAAGCGCGTCTGCTGGCCCGCTTTGCGCCGATGGCGGCGCAGACCACGGAACAGGGGGTACCGCCGGAGAAAGTGAATATCGCCACCGGTAAAACCAGCGGCCAGGGGCCGGTGGGCTTCTCCGCGGTGATGCTGCCGTTTTTACAGAACGACGAGGCCCGGTCGGTGCAACGACAGCGCGTCGCCGATAACTATCCCGGCGCGGATGCCTACTACAGCGCGGTCCTGACGCTGTTCGGTCAGGGTTGGGATCAACACCGTTTTCGTTTCACTGCGGGTGGCGAATTACAACCTGACTGGAACCAGGAATGCGCAAGCTCTCACTAAGTTTACTCACGCTGTCCCTCGGCGTCGCGCTGCTGCCGTTAGCGCAGGCGGCGACGACGCCCGCCCAGGAACATCTGCTGGAGCAGGTGCGCCTCGGCGAGGCCAGCAATCGTGAAGACCTGGTGCGCCAGTCGCTATACCGTCTGGAGCTGATCGACCCCAACAACCCGGACCTGATTGCCGCGCGGATGCGCTATCTGCTGCGCCAGGGGGATACCGCCGGGGCGCAAAAAGAGCTGGAGCGACTGACGAAGCTGGCGCCGGATTCCCCTGAGCTGAAGGCGTCGCGCAATGAGATGAAAAGCAACACCGGCGAGGGCCGTCAGGCGCTGCAGCAGGCGCGACTGCTGGGCGTGGCCGGGAAGGTCGATGAAGCCATCGCCGCCTATGAAAAACTGTTCGGCGGCGTGCCGGATGATGTTGATGCCGCTATTGAATACTGGACGCTGGTGGCGCGCCTGCCGGCCCGTCATAGCGAAGGCGTCAGCCAGCTGAAAAAACTGAACGCCAGCGCGCCGGGCAACGTCAGCCTGCTGACGGCGCTGGCGAAGCAGATGTTTGCCGATAACAAACCGCAGGAAGGGTTCGCCTATCTGGCGGAAATGGCCCGCTCAGCCTCAGGACGCGGTATCGCCGCCGATATGTGGTTCAGCGAAGTGAAAAGCATGCCGGTGAGCAAAGCCAGCGTGCAGGCGTTGCAGCAATTCCTGCTGCAGTTTCCTACCGGCTCGGTGGCGGCGAACGCCCGCGTCCTGCTTGACCAGCAGCAGGCGCAGCTGCAGGATCCGACGTTCCGCGCCCGCTCGGAAGGGCTGGCGGCGGTCAAATCCGGAAATACCTCGCAGGCGGTGGCGGATCTGCAGAAAGCCGTTCAGGCCGACAGCCGCGACAGCGATGCGGTGGGCGCCCTCGGCCAGGCCTATTCCCAGCGCGGTGACCGCGCGCGAGCTGTGTCGCAGCTCAATAAAGCGATTGCCATGGACCCCGACAGCCCGAACCGCGGCAAATGGGACAGCCTGCTGCAAACCAACCGTTACTGGCTACTGATCAAGCAGGGGGATAATGCCCTGAAGGCCGGCCAGCTTTCGCAGGCGCAAAACTATTATGCCCAGGCGCAGCGGGTCGATCGGACCGACAGCTATGCCGTGCTGGGGCTGGGGGACGTCGCGGCGGCGCGCAAAGAGGCGGCGGCGGCGGAGCGCTATTACCAGCAGGCGTTGCGCCTGGATCGCGGGAATAATCTGGCGGTGCGCGGCCTGGCCAACCTCTATCGCGCCGAATCTCCGGAGAAAGCCAGCGCCTGGATCGCCGGCCTCCCTCCCGCTCAGCGGCGGAGCATCGATGATATTGAGCGCAGCCTGACCAACGACCGGCTGGAGAAACAAGCGCAGGCCCTGGAGAGCCAGGGCAACTGGGCGCAGGCGGCGGAAGTTCAGCGTCGGCGCCTGGCGCTGGATCCGGACAGCGTGTGGATAACCTACCGTCTGGCGCGGGATCTGGTCAGCGCCGGTGAGCGCCAGGAAGCCGATGCGCTGATGCGGGCGATGGTCAACCGCCAGCCGCAGGATGCCGAACGGGTCTACGCCTCGGGGCTCTACCTGTCGGGGAACGACCAGGACGATCTGGCGCTGGCGCAAATCGCCGCTCTGCCGCGCAGCGCATGGACGGATAACATTCGTGAACTGGAGGCGCGTTTGCAAAGCGACCGGGTGCTGCGCCAGGCGAACCAGCTGCGCGACAGCGGCGAGGAAGCGCAGGCGATCGCCCTCATCAAACAGCAGCCGGCCTCGGTGCGCTATGACCTGACGCTGGCCGACTGGGCCCAGCAGCGCGGGGACAACCAGACGGCGATTGCCGACTATCAGCGGGTGCTGCGTCAGGAAGCCGACAACGGCGATGCGCGCCTCGGCCTTGCGGAAGTCTATCTGGCCGAGGGCGATAAACAGGCCGCCCGGGCGCAGGTCATGCAGCTGAAAGGCGCAGAGGCCGAATCCATGAATATGCAGCGGCGGGTCGCCCTGGCGCGAGCTGGCCTTGGCGATACCGCTGACGCCCAACAGATTTTTAACCAGATTGTGCCGCAGGCGAAGGCGCAGCCGCCCTCGATGGAGAGCGCGCTGGTGCTGCGCGATGCCGCGCGTTTTGCCACCCGGAACGGGGAGCCGCAGCAGGCGCTGACCCACTACCGGGAGGCGATGGTGGCCTCCGGCATCACCCCCGCGCCGCCGCAGGATAACGATACCTTTACCCGGCTGACGCGCAACGACAGCCGGGATGACTGGCTGAAGCGCGGGATCCGCAGCGATGCCGCCGACCTTTATCGCCAGCAGGATCTGAACGTCACCCTGGAACACGACTTTTGGGGATCCAGCGGCACCGGCGGCTATTCCGACCTCAAGGCGCATACCACCATGCTGCAAGTGGATGCCCCGCTGGCGGATGGCCGGATGTTCTTCCGCACCGACCTGGTCAATATGGATGCCGGCAGCTTTTCCACCCACAGCGACGGCAGCTACTCGCCCAGCTGGGGCACCTGCGGGGAGATCGCCTGTACCAGCGGCAGTAAAAATCAGACCGACAGCGGGGCCAGCGTAGCGGTCGGCTGGAAGAATGACACCTGGAGCGGCGATATCGGCACCACGCCGATGGGCTTCAATGTCGTCGATGTGGTCGGCGGCCTGAGCTACAGCAGCGACGTCGGGCCGGTGGGATACACGGTCAACGTGCACCGGCGGCCCATCTCCAGCTCGCTGCTCTCCTTTGGCGGGCAGAAAGACAGCAACAGCCATACTGGCACCACCTGGGGCGGCGTTCGCGCCGACGGCGGCGGTGTGAGCCTCAGCTATGACCGGGGCGAAGCGCACGGTATCTGGTCCTCGCTGGGGGCCGACTCGCTGACCGGTAAAAACGTGGCGGATAACTGGCGCGTGCGCTGGATGACCGGCTACTACTATAAGGTGATTAACGAGAATAATCGTCGCGTCACCGTCGGCCTCAACAATATGATCTGGCACTACGACAAAGATCTCAGCGGTTACACCCTCGGCCAGGGCGGCTATTACAGCCCGCAGGAGTATCTCTCGTTCGCTGTGCCGGTGACCTGGCGTCAGCGCACGGAGAACTGGTCCTGGGAACTCGGCGGATCGGTCTCATGGTCCCATTCGCGTACCCAGACGCAAGCCCGCTATCCGCTGCTGAACCTGATCCCGTCCGACTACCGGCAGCGCGCCAGCGAACTGACGGAGGAGGGCGGCAGCAGCCAGGGATTCGGTTACACCGCCAGAGCGCTGGTGGAGCGGCGGGTGACCAGCAACTGGTTCGTTGGCGCCGCGGTCGATATTCAGCAGGCGAAGGACTACACCCCGAGCCATGCGCTGCTTTACGTGCGCTATTCGGCGGCCGGCTGGCAGGGGGATCTGGATATGCCGCCCCAGCCGCTGGTGCCTTACGCCGACTGGTAGCAGAATAGGCTGAATTACGTCACAGAGCACCACTCCACGGCGCGCTTCGCGTATACTCGTGAGGCGTTGCCCACCGTCGGCCGCCGGGGAGGTCTCTCCGGCGTCTGCGCCACCGCGCGGAGCTATCCCGTCACTTCATCCCTCGCGGGCGTGGGCGAAGGATTTAAGTATATAATCAGCCTGAAACGACCGGGATTGAAGGATTAATGCCGGGTATGCATTCAGTATCAGTGGAGAACACCGTTGCGCGTCAGCCGTTCACTTACAATCAAACAGATGGCGATGGTCGCGAGCGTGTCCATGGCCTTTGTATTGGTTTTTTGCACTATTTTGCTGTTTCACTTTGTGCAACAGAGTCGCTTTACCACGGCCACGCAGTTAGAAAGTATCGCGCGATCCGTTCGCGAACCGCTGTCTGCGGCTATTCTGAAAGCCGATATTCCGGAAGCGGAAGCCATTTTAAGCCGTATCCAGCCTGCTGGCATCGTCAGCCGGGCGGATGTCGTCTTGCCCAACCAGTTCCAGGCGCTGCGGATGCGGTTTATCCCTGAGCGGTCGGTGCCGGTGACCATCACCCGGCTGTTTGAGCTGCCGGTGCAGATTTCGCTGCCCATTTATTCGCTGGAGCGGCCGGCCAACCCGCAGCCGCTGGCCTATCTGGTGCTGCAGGCCGACTCCTATCGCATGTATAAATTCGTCATGAGCGCCCTTGCTACGTTGGTGACTGCTTACTTACTTCTGGTGCTGATGCTGACGGTGGCGCTTACCTGGTGCATCAACCGGCTGATGGTTCGCCCCCTGCGGCGTATCGCCCGCGAGCTGAACGATCTCTCCCAGCAGGAGCGTCTTGGCCATCAGCTGACCCTCCCGCGCCTGCACCATGACGACGAGATCGGCATGCTGGTGCGCAGCTATAACCGCAACCAGCAGAGCCTGGTTCGCCAGCATGATGAGCTGTCCATCCAGTCGACCCGCTTCCCGGTCTCCGAGCTGCCGAATAAAGCCTTTTTGCTGGCGATGCTGGAGCAGACGGTGGCCCGCCCGCAGAGCGCCGCGCTGATCGTCGTCGCCTGTGAAACCCTGCAGGACGCCGCCGGCGTGCTCAAGGAGAGCCAGCGCGAAATGCTGCTCCTGACGCTGGTGGAGAAGCTGCGCGCCGCGATCCCGCCGCAGATGGTGCTGGCCCAGGTAAGCGGCTATGACTTCGCCATTCTCGCCGATGGCCTCGCCGAATCCTGGCAGGCGGTGACGATAAGTAAGCAAGTGCTCACTATTATTAATGAACGTTTACCGCTGCATGGTCTGCAGCTGCGGCCCTACGCCAGCGTGGGGATCGCCATGTTCCACCCCGGTCTCAGCGCCGAACAGTTTTACCGGCGCGCGGTCTCGGCCGCGGTCACCGCAAGACGCAAAGGTAAAAATCAGATTGAGTTCTTCGATCCCGAGCAGATGGAAAAGGCTCAGCGCCGCCTGATGGAAGAGCACGAAATTATGACCGCCCTCGACAACCAGCAGTTCGCGATCTGGCTGCAGCCGCAGGTGGCCTGCGCCAGCGGCGAGCTCTGCGGCGCCGAGGTGCTGCTGCGCCAGCGGCAGGCGGATGGCAGCTGGTCGCTACCGCCGGCGCTGATTGAGCGCATTGAGTCCTGCGGGCTGATAATCCCGGTCGGCTACTGGGTGATGGAAGAGGCCTGCCGCCAGCTGGCCGCCTGGCAAAGCCAGGGCATTATGCTGCCGCTGTCGGTCAATGTTTCCCTGCTCCAGCTGCTGGAGCACGACCGTGGCGAGGAGATGCTGAAGCTGATCGCCCGCTACCGCATTGCGCCGGGCACCCTCATCCTTGAGGTGACGGAGAGCTGCCGGATGGACGATCCGCAGGATGTGATGGCGCGGTTGCGGCCTCTGCGCGAGGCCGGCGTGCGGATTGCGCTGGATGATTTTGGCATGGGTTATGCCGGGTTGCACCAGCTGCAGCAGATGAAGGCTCTGCCGGTGGATATTCTGAAAATTGATAAGGTATTCATCGATATGCTGCCGGAGGATGTCAGCATGGTGCCGGCGATCATCCAGCTCGCGCGCGGCCTGTCGCTGCGCATTGTGGCGGAAGGGGTGGAAACGGAAGACCAGTCTCGCTGGTTGCAAGCCGCCGGCGTCGAGGTGCTCCAGGGCCACCTGTTCGGTTGCGCTTTACCGCAGGAGGCGTTCAGCGCCCGCTATTTATCCCCGGTCCGGGAAGATGCAAATTTGTAAATGTTTTGTTGACTTGTGCGAGTCAGCTCAAAGATTTTAACAATCGCGTTGCACTTTCGACGTTAGTTATTTCTGAAATGTTTCCAGGGTGTTATTTTTAAGCCACAGACGCCAAATATCCCTTCTTGCTCTGTGGTTATTCCCAAAGGACACCCTATGAAAACCTCTATCTTTAAAAGCCTCTATGTCCAGGTTCTGACGGCCATAGCGATCGGTATTCTGCTGGGCCATTTTTACCCGGAACTGGGCGCGCAAATGAAACCCTTCGGCGACGCCTTCGTTAAGCTGATTAAAATGGTGATTGCTCCGGTTATCTTCTGTACCGTCGTGACGGGGATCGCCGGAATGGAGAGCATGAAAGCCGTTGGCCGTACCGGGGCGGTGGCGTTGCTCTATTTCGAAGTGGTCAGCACCATCGCGCTGATTATCGGTCTGGTTATTGTCAACGTGGTGCAGCCGGGGGCCGGGATGAACGTCGACCCGTCGACGCTCGATGCGAAAGCGGTGGCGGTGTACGCTGAGCAGGCGAAAGACCAGGGGGTGGTGGCCTTTTTACTGGATGTGATCCCGGGCAGCGTCATTGGCGCCTTCGCCAGCGGCAACATCCTTCAGGTTCTGCTGTTCGCCGTTCTGTTTGGCTTTGCCCTGCATCGTCTGGGCAGCAAGGGCCAGCTGATTTTCAACGTCATTGAAAGTTTCTCGCAGGTCATCTTTGGCATCATCAATATGATCATGCGCCTGGCGCCGATCGGCGCCTTCGGGGCCATGGCCTTCACCATCGGTAAATATGGCGTCGGCACCCTGGTGCAGCTGGGCCAGCTGATCATCTGCTTCTATATCACCTGTATCCTGTTCGTGGTGGTGGTGCTGGGGTCAATCGCCAAAGCCACCGGCTTCAGCATCTTTAAATTTATCCGCTATATCCGCGAAGAGCTGCTGATCGTGCTGGGGACCTCCTCATCCGAATCGGCGCTGCCGCGCATGCTCGACAAGATGGAGAAGCTCGGCTGTCGTAAATCGGTGGTGGGCCTGGTGATCCCGACCGGCTATTCGTTCAACCTCGACGGCACCTCTATCTATTTGACGATGGCGGCGGTCTTTATCGCCCAGGCGACCAACAGCCATATGGATATTTTCCATCAAATCACCCTGCTGGTGGTGCTGCTGCTCTCCTCGAAAGGGGCGGCGGGAGTGACCGGCAGCGGCTTCATCGTGCTGGCGGCGACCATCTCGGCCGTCGGGCATTTGCCGGTGGCTGGCCTGGCGCTGATCCTCGGTATTGACCGCTTTATGTCCGAAGCCCGTGCGCTGACTAACCTGGTGGGTAACGGCGTCGCCACGGTGGTGGTCGCGAAATGGGTTAAAGAACTCGATGCCAAACAGATGGATGATGTGCTGAATAACCGTGTTCCCGCGAACAAAACGCACGAATTATCCTCTTAAATCCTCCTCTTAGGCCCGTACTCCCTTGCTGGAGTACGGGCTCCTGCGCATAATTAGAGGTCATTTCCGCCCGGCGGGAATGACACGAAATGATTATTTTACGTTGTCATGCGACATTTTCGTCTCCGTGTGGTCTAACCGACGTATTTCACTCTCACTTTTTTCGGCAGCCCGTCAGTGGGATGCTGTTGTAACCAGGAATGTTCATCAGGGGTTCACATGCAGGGCACAACAATTAAACTCTTAACGGGCGGTTTGCTGATGGTAGCGGCGGCCGGTTATGTGCAGGCAGAAGCGCTCCAGCCTGATCCGGCCTGGCAACAAGGGACCTTAGCGAATGGGTTGTCGTGGCAGGTGCTGGCCACGCCGCAGCGTCCCAGCGACCGTATCGAAGTCCGTCTGTCCGTGAATATTGGCTCGCTGAGCGAAAGCACTCAGCAGAGCGGTTTCAGCCGTTTTATTCCCCGTCTGGCGTTGACGCAAAGCGGCAGCCTGCCGACGATGCAGGCGCGCTCGCTGTGGCAGCAGAGTATTGACCCGAAGCGTCCTCTGCCGCCGGCCATCGTCTCCTACGATTACACGATGTTTAATCTCAGCCTGCCGAATAACCGCAACGATCTGCTGAAAGAGGCGCTGAGCTGGCTGGCGGACGCCAGCGGTAAACTGACCATTACGCCTGAATCGATCAATCACGCGCTGCAGGGCAACGACATGGTGGCGACCTGGCCGCTGGATACCAAAGAGGGCTGGTGGCGCTATCGCCTCAAGGGCTCCACCATGCTGGGCCACGATCCCGCCGCGCCGCTGAAGCAGCCGATCGACGTGGCGCATCTGAAAGACTTTTATCAAAAATGGTACACCCCCGACGCCATGACGCTGATCGTGGTGGGTAACGTCGACAGCCGCAGCGTCGCTGAGCAAATCAGCAAAACCTTTGGCGATCTGAAGGGCAAGCGGGAAACGCCCGCGGCGGTGCCGACCTTATCGCCGCTGCCCACCGTGCCGGTCAGCATCATGACCAGCGCCGTGCGCCAGGACAAACTGTCCATCATGTGGGACGCCCCCTGGCAGCCGATCCGCGACTCCGCGGCGCTGCAGCGCTACTGGCGCGACGACCTCGCCCGCGAAGCGCTGTTCTGGCACGTGCAGCAGAGCCTGAGCAAAAATAACGTCAAGGATATTGGTCTTGGTTTTGACTGCCGGGTGCTCTATCAGCGCGCGCAGTGCGCCATCAATATCGAATCGCCGGGCGAGCGCCTGAATAACAACCTGAGCGTGGTCTCGCGCGAGCTGGCGAAAGTGCGCGACAACGGCCTGCCGCAGGAGGAGTTTGATGCGCTTATTGCTCAGAAAAGCCTCGAGCTGCAGAAGCTGTTTGCCACCTATGCGCGCACCGATACCGACATTCTGATGAGCCAGCGCATGCGCTCCCTGCAAAATCAGGTGGTGGATATCGCGCCGGAGCAGTACCAGAAGCTGCGTCAGGAGTTCCTCAACTCCCTGACGGTGGACATGCTGAACCAGTACCTGCGTCAGCAACTGTCTCAGGATATGGCGCTGGTGTTGCAGCAGCCGAAAGGCGAACCGGAATACAACATGAAGGAGCTGCAGGCCACGTGGGAAAAACTGATGGCGCCGAGTCCGGCGACCGCAGCGACCAGCGGCAGCGCCGATACGGTTGACGCCCACAGCGAGGCCAGCGACATCCCGTCGGGGCAGTAACCTGACGCCTCTCCGGCGCGCCAGCGGCGGCCGGAGAGCGCTTACAGGTGAGGATTATTGCGGCATTGCTTCCCGGGGGATGATCGCCCCGCGATACTGGATCACCGTGCTGGCGGTCAGATGTCCGCGTCTGGCGGCGGATTCAGCATCGCCGCCGGTCAGGCGCACGGCCAGATAGCCGGCGCTGAAGGAGTCGCCAGCGGCGGTGGTATCCACCACTTTCTCTTTGGCCAGCTTGACGGCCGGCACTTCCCGCAGCGGTTGCCCGCTCACCGAGACCAGGCAGGCATCCGCTCCGCGCTTCACCACCACCTCTTCCACGCCGGCGGCGTGGGTGCGGGCGATCACCTCGGCGACCGGTTTTTCCCCCCACAGCGCGTCTTCATCATCGAGGGTCAGAAACGCGATATCGGTGCAGGCGAGCATCTCCTGATAGACCTGCTGCGTCTCCGCCTGGCTGGCCCACAGGCGCGGGCGATAGTTGTTGTCGAAGATCACCTTGCCGCCGTTGCCGCGGCACTCACGCAGCAGCGTGAACAGCCTGGCACGACTGGCCGGGCTGAGAATGGCGAGGCTGATGCCGCTCAGGTAGAGATAGTCGAACGTGGCCAGCTCTTCGCAAATCGCCGCCGCGCGATCGCTCTCCAGCCAGAATTTTGCCGCCGCCTCGTTGCGCCAGTAGTAGAAGGTGCGCTCGCCGGCGTCATCGGTTTCAATGTAATACAGCCCCGGCAGGCGGTCGGCCATCCGCTGGATCAGGCTGGTGTTGACGTTTTCCTGCTGCCAACTGTCGAGCATCTGCTGGCTGAACGCATCGGTTCCCAGCGCGGTGACGTAGTGGACGCTCAGCGCGCTGGCATCCGTCTGCCGCGCGATATAGACCGAGGTGTTTAAGGTATCGCCGCCAAAGCCGCGGTTAACGGCCCCGTTCTTCTCTGACAGCTCAATCATGCATTCGCCAATGACGGCAATTTTTTTAGACATAGCCAGAACCTGCAATGGAATCGATATAAGCGCTAGTGTGCGCTGCGCTGTTTTGCTGGTCAATCATATTAAAACATCGTTCCATTATTTTTTTGACCTGACGCGCGTAATGTGACGAAAAGCGCATTTCCAGGAGAAACGCCGCTTTTTGACTATATTCAGGACTGACGTGATGCAAAAGGAGCGGAGTAGGGATGAGCAGAACCCGTAAAACGTTGGTTATCATCACAGGAACGATACTGTTGCTGATCGTTCTCTTCTTTATCGTGTTGGCCACCTTCGACTGGAACCGGCTGAAGCCGACGATTAATCAGAAAGTGTCTGCCGAGCTGAACCGCCCGTTCGCCATCCGCGGCGATCTCGGCGTGGTCTGGGAGCGGCAGCCGGAAGAGCGCGGCTGGCGCAGCTGGATCCCGTGGCCCCATGTGCACGCGGAAGATATCGTGCTGGGCAACCCGCCGGCCATTCCCCAGGTGACCATGATCCACCTGCCGCGGGTGGAGGCGACCCTCGCCCCGCTGGCGCTGCTGAGCAAAACGGTGTATCTGCCGTGGATCAAGCTGGAACAGCCCGACGTGCGGCTGATCCGCCTGGCGGAAGACAACAATAACTGGACCTTTCAGCTGGCTGGCGATCAGCGTGCCGCGGGGGACAGCGCCCCCTCCAGCTGGTCTTTCCGCCTCGATAACATTCTCTTCGATCGCGGGACTATCGCCATTGATGACAAGATCACCCGCAGCGATATCACCATTCTCGTCGATCCCCTCGGCAAACCGCTGCCGTTCAGCGAAGTCACTGGCACGAAGGATCGGCATAGCGCGGCGAAACCAGGCGACTACGTCTTTGGCCTGTCGCTGAAGGGCCGCTATAAGGACCAGCCGGTCACCGGCAACGGTAAAATCGGCGGCATGCTGGCTCTGCGCAGCGCAAGCACGCCTTTCCCGCTGCAGGGCGACTTCCGCTCCGGCAATACGCGGGTGGCGTTCAGCGGCACGGTCAGCGATCCGCTCAACGTCGGCGGCATTGACCTGCGGCTGAAATTCGCCGGCGATTCGCTGCGCGATCTCTACGACCTGACCGGCGTGCTGCTGCCGGAGACGCCGTCGTTCTCCACCGACGGCCGTCTGCGCGCCGACTTTAAGCAGAAAAACAGCATGCGCTTTGACTATCAGAATTTTAACGGCCGGATCGGCGATAGCGACATTCATGGCTCTCTGACCTATACCACTGGCAAACCGCGGCCGAAGCTCAGCGGCGACATGGAGTCGAAGCAGCTGCGGCTGGCGGATCTCGGGCCGTTAATCGGCGTCGACTCCGGCAAAGGGACGAAGAAAAGCGCTGCGCGCCAGGCGGGCGATCGGCCGCAGCCGGCGGGTAAAGTGCTGCCGGCGGACCGCTTTGAAACCGATAAATGGCAGGTGATGGATGCCGATGTGCGCTTTAAGGGCCGGAGAATTGAGCACGGCGGTACGCTGCCGATTAGCGATCTGGCGACCCACGTGATCCTGGAGGATGGCGACCTGCGCCTGCAGCCGGTGCGCTTTGGCCTGGCCAACGGGTCGATTGCCGGCAGCGTGCACCTGCAGGGCGATAAAAAGCCGCTGCAGGGTGAGGCCAATCTGCAGGCGCGGCGACTGAAGCTGAAGGCGCTGATGCCGAACGTCGAGATGATGCAGAAAACCCTCGGCGAGATGAATGGCGACGTTCAGCTGCGCGGCAGCGGCAACTCGGTGGCGGCCCTGCTCGGCAACAGCAACGGCAACCTGAAGCTGCTGATGAATGACGGCCTGATCAGTCGCAACCTGATGGAAATTCTCGGCCTTAACGTCGGCAACTACCTGATCGGCCAGATTTTTGGCGATGAGGAGGTTCGGGTGAACTGCGCGGCGGCCAATATCGACGTGACCAACGGCGTCGCCCGGCCGCAGATTTTTGCCTTCGATACGGAAAACGCGCTGATCAATGTGACCGGGACCGCCAGCTTCGCCTCCGAACAGCTGGACCTGACCATCGATCCGGAAAGCAAGGGCTTCCGGGTGATCACCCTGCGTTCCCCGCTGTATGTTCGCGGCACCTTTAAATCGCCGCAGGCGGGGGTGAAGGCCGGGCCGCTGATTGTCCGCGGCGCGGTAGCGGCGGCGCTGGCTACTCTGGTGACGCCGGCTGCCGCGCTGCTGGCGCTGATCTCCCCGGCGGAGGGCGATAGCAACCAGTGCCGGACCATATTGTCGCAGATGAAAAAGTAGGGGAGAGCCCTGACGCCAGCGGCGTCAGGGCGAAGGATCACAACGACTGGTGGCGGGTCTCGTGGGTCAGCAGCAGGGCGATCAGCGTCAGCGCCGCCATCGCCGCCAGATAGGTGCCGACCGCCGCGAGGCCATAGTTGCCCTGCAGCCAGGCGGCAATGTACGGCGCGACCGAGGCGCCGAGGATCGACGACACGTTATAGGAGAACGACGCCCCGGTGTAGCGCACTTCCGTCGGGAACAGCTCTGGCAGCAGCGCGCCCATCGGGCCAAAGGTCAGTCCCATCAGGCTTAAGCCCAGCAGCAGGAAGGCAAAGACCAGCAGCGGGTTACCGGAACCCAGCAGCGGTTTAAAGGCGAACAGGGCGAACAAAATAATCATCGTGGTGATGATAATCATGCTCTTACGACGACCAAAGGCGTCCGCCAGCAGGCCGGCGATCGGCACCATTACGCCAAAGCCAATCACCGCCATCATCAGCATCCACAGCACTTCGTTACGCGGCAGGCCCAGGCCATTCGGCGCCGCGCCGGTGCTGAAGGTCATCGAGTAGACGGTCATGATGTAGAACAGGGTATAGGTTGCCAGCATGATGAAGGTGCCCAGCACCGTCACGCGGACGTGTTTGGTCAACAGGGTACCCAGCGGGATTTTGACCTGTTTTTTCGCCGCCGCTACTTTGGCGAAGACCGGGGTCTCATGCAGCGAAACGCGAACATACAGACCGATGATCACCAGCACCGCGGAGAAGATAAACGGCACGCGCCAGCCCCACTCCATAAACTGCTGATCGGTTAACAGCCAGGAGAGCAGCAGGAAGGTGCCGTTGGCGAAGAAGAAGCCGATCGGCGCGCCCAGCTGCGGGAAGGAGCCATACAGGGCGCGCTTGCGCGCCGGGGCGTTTTCCGTTGCCAGCAGCGCTGCGCCGCCCCACTCCCCTCCGAGGCCAAGTCCCTGACCGAAGCGCGCCAGCGCCAGCAGCATCGGCGCGACAATGCCAATGCTTTCATAGCCGGGCAGCAGGCCGATCACCACAGTGGAGATCCCCATGGTTAACAGCGAGGCCACCAGGGTGACCTTCCGGCCGACGCGATCGCCGAAGTGGCCAAACAGCGCGGAGCCGATTGGCCGGGCGACGAAGGCGATGGCGAAGGTGGCCAGCGACTGCAGGGTGGCCGCGGCGGCATCGCCCTGCGGGAAGAAGATATGCGGGAAGACGATGACCGCGGCAGTGGCATAGATGTAGAAGTCGAAAAACTCAATGGCGGTGCCAATGAGCGAGGCGACAACGACTTTATTGCGTGAGTTGACCGGGGCGGTTTCCTGCGTGTTTTCGAGTGTGGTGGCTGTGGCTTGCATAGATCTTTCTTATTTTTGCGCGAACGAAAAGCCATATAGCCACAGCCACCGGGACATTTCAATCTGTAACAAACGCGGAAAATGAGCAAAAAAGAGGCAAAAAGCGGATAATTTTTACGCCAGAAAAAATAGTTCTATGAAATGCTTCACACAATTAAAAAGATAGAGAATAAAACCAGTTTTTCGTTAAATAAAAGTTACGTCCTGGATTTATCTGCTGAAATCAAGCGCGAGGATGAATTTTGCCTCTTTTATTCATCCTCGCAATACCTCAGCGGTGGGTTTTGCCCGGCATCCGCCGGTCGTCTTTATACTCCGCGGTGGCGATCCACGCGGCGCAGAACAGCGTCAGGCGGGCAAAGAAATAGAAAAAGGCCATCAGCCCCAGCACCGATCCGAACGCCGCCCCGGAAGGGGATTTCACCAGCGCCGGCAGCGTCCAGGTCATGACGATTTTGATGATTTCAAAGCCAATCGCCGCGATAAGCGTGCCGCGAAACAGGGCTTTGCGCCGCGGACGGTGGCGCGGCAGCCGCCAGAAGATCCAGAAAAAGAGCAGATAGTTGGCAAAAATCGAGATGGCGAGACCGATCAGCCGCCAGGCGGGTTTCAGCCATTCAATATTGTCCAGATACAGCGCGGAGATAATCAACTGCTGGGCGGAACCGGCGACAGAGGTGATCGACAGCGTAATAATCAGCGCCACCAGCAGACCGATCAGCGAGATAAGATCGCGGAAGTATTTTATCCAGATTTTCTCCTCGTCCTGCGGCCGGCGCTCCCAGACGTCGCGCGACTGAGCGCGGATCGCTTCGCGCAGGTTGCCCATCCAGTTAATACCGGAATAGAGCGCCACCAACAGGCCGACGAGGCCGACGGCGGTGCGCTGCTGCACCGCGGTGTTGATGGTGTTTTTCAGCGTCGCCGCCAGCGTCGGGTCGCTGACGTTTTGCAGAATTTTGTCGAAAATGTCCTGCAGCAGGGTCGGATGCCAGGCCAGCACGAAGCCGGCGGCGGCAAACGAGACCATCAGGATCGGGATCATCGACAGGAACGAGAAGTAGGTGATGGCCGCGCCGAACTGATTGCCCAGCCGGTCGTTGAAGCGCTCTGCGGCGCGTATCAGGTGGGCGATCACCGGGTTGCGCTGCACTTTGGCCGCCGTTCCGGTGACGGTCTTCAGCGCCTGGCTGGCTTTTTGCCCGACGGCCGTGTCATTGAGAGCGTCGAGGGGGCTTTTGTTTTTCTCCGGCTGCGTGTCCGGTTCCTGTGGGGGGCGTCGATCGTCGTTTTCCGGCGTCATACGTGATTTCTTCCTTTTTTACCGCGAGATTCAGCAAAAAGTATACCTTAAATGCCGTATCCTGCAGGAACGCATCTGCCCGCCCCCCGTTCACCCTCCGCGCGGATCAATCGACGTAATCTTTCATTAGCCCGCCCAGCCACTCCATAAACAGATGCACGCGGCGGGAGAGATTGCGCCGGTGCGGGTAGATAAGCGAGACCGGCAGCGGCTCAGCGCGGTACTGGGGCAGGATCTCAATCAGTTCGCCGGCGCGTAACGCCTCGCGCACGCCGGTGCGTGGCACCTGAATAATTCCCAGCCCGGCGATACAGGCCGCCTGATAAGTTTCCGTGCTGTTGACCGTCAATATGCCGCCGCTTTTTACCCAGCGCACGGCGCCGTCGATCACCACCTCGAAACCGGAAGGACGGACCCCGAGGGTGCTGGCGTAGTGGATCAGGGCATGATCCGCCAGATCCTCCAGGGCTTGCGGGTAGCCAAAACGGGTCAGGTAGTCCGGGCTGGCGCAGTTAATTTGCGTCAGTTTGCCCAGCGGGCGAGCGATAAGCCCGGAGTCTTTGAGCGCGCCGACGCGCACCACGCAGTCAAACCCCTCGCGGATCACGTCCACCAGCCGGTCGCTGCTGCTCAGTTCCAGTTCGATGCCCGGATACTGCTGCAAAAAAGCCGGCAGGTGCGGGATCACCAGCTTTTTGGCAAAACCGACCGGCATATCCACCCGCAGCCGGCCGCTGATGCTCGCCGGATCGTGCTGGAACATACCGTCCAGTTCGTCGAGGTTGCTCAGCAGATCCTTCGCCCGCTCGTAGTAGACCATTCCATCCTGGGTGAGCTGAACCCGGCGGGTGGTGCGGTGCAGGAGGCGCACGCCAAGATGGCTTTCCAGAGCCTGAATCTGCCGCGAGACGCTGCCTTTCGGCAGCGCCAGGGTCTCGGCGGCGCGGGAGAAACTCTCCAGATCCGCTACGCGAATGAATAACTGCATTGCATGAATTTTATCCATGCCGATGGCCTATTGTTGTTGTGAATGAAACAGTAAAACGTAATGTAGCGTATTTATTGTTTCACTGGCAGTTAATAAGCTGGAACACAATCACAACGCAACCTGAAAGGGGTCTTCTGATGACACAACGTATCGCTTTAGTGACCGGCGGCAGCCGCGGTCTGGGTAAAAACGCCGCGTTGAAGCTGGCGGCGAAGGGAACCGACATTCTTCTGACCTATCACAGCAACCGCCAGGCGGCGCTCGAGGTGGTGGCGGAGATTGAGCAAAAAGGAGTGAAGGCGGCAGCATTGGCGCTGAACGTCGGTGATCCTTCAACATTCGACGCTTTCGCCAGCGAGGTGGCGCAGGTGCTGGCGCAGAAGTGGGGACGCACCACCTTTGATTATTTACTGAACAACGCCGGGATCGGCCTCAACGTCCCCTTCGCCGAGACCAGCGAAGCGCAGTTTGACGAGCTGATGAACATCCAGTTCAAAGGCCCGTTTTTCCTGACCCAGCGGCTGCTGCCCCTCCTGCAGGACGGGGGGCGCATCCTCAACGTTTCCAGCGGCCTGGCGCGCTTTGCCCTGCCGGGCTATGCGGCCTACGCCGCGATGAAGGGGGCGATGGAGGTTCTGACCCGCTATCAGGCGAAAGAGCTGGGCGGACGGGGGATATCGGTGAACATCATCGCGCCGGGGGCCATTGAGACCGACTTTGGCGGCGGGGTGGTGCGCGATAACGCCGAGGTGAATCGGCATATCGCCGCCCAGACCGCGCTGGGGCGCGTCGGGCTGCCGGATGATATCGGCGACGCCATCGCCGCCCTGCTCAGCGATGAGCTGGCGTGGATGAACGCGCAGCGCGTGGAAGTCTCGGGAGGGATGTTCCTCTGAACCCCGCTGTCGTCAGACCGTGAGCGGCGGTGCGCTAGGGCGCATCGCCCTCCGCGCGCAGCCGACCGAACAGCCAGTCGTTGTGCCAGCGCCCGTTGAGCCAGTAGTTCTCCCGCAGCTCCCCCTCCAGCCGGAACCCGGCTTTGAGCAGTAACTGCCTGGACGCCTCGTTGCCGGCGGTGACGCTGGCGGTCAGGCGGCGGACGCCGCCGGTAGTGAAGGCGTAGTCGCACAGCGCGCGCAGCGATTCGTAGCCGTAGCCACGCCCCTGCGCCGCCGGAGCGAAGAGAAAGCCGACCTCGGCAATGTCGCGCTGATGATGTTGGTAACCGGTGAGGCCGAGCGGGGTATGGGTCAGCCTGTCGCGCACCACCAGGCACAGCCAGTGTTCATCCCCGGGCGTCCACGGCGGCAGCCGCGAATCGAACGCCTCGCGGATGGCCGCCTGCGGCCTGGGGTCGGCCACGTAAAGCATGACCTGCGGATCCTGCTGCAGGGAAAGAAAAAACGACCAGTCGTCTAGCTGCAGCGGTGAGCAGCGCAGGCGCGGCGTCAGAAGTTCAGGCATAAGCGTCATTCCGGGCAGGGCGAATCCTCTGAACATAGCAGGAGAAGGCCGCCGGGAACAGCCCGACTAGGTTGGCTCGCCGTAGAGGCCAATCAGCCGGCGCACGACGCCGTTGGTCCAGCCGAAGCCATCCTGCAGGGGATACTCCCCGCCGCCGCCCTCATGCGGAACGCCGGTGGCGATGTGGTATTTCTCAATCAGCTTGTGGTGCTGCTTGTAGAAGTGGTTGACCGTCTGCAGCCAGCTCCAGGCGATCTCATCGCCCAGCGGATCCTGGCCGTAGCGTTTAAATCCCTGCACCGCCATCCACTGCAGCGGCGCCCAGCCGTTGGGTTTATCCCACTGCTCGCCGCTCTCGTATTCGGTGGCCATGATCCCGCCGGGGGTGAGCAGGCGGGCCCGCACCGCATCGGCAAGGCGTTCCGCCTGTTCGTGGGTCGCCAGGCCGACGTAAAGGGTGACAATGCTGGCGGCGGAAAACAGCGCCAGCTGTTCGCGGCGCCAGTCATAATCGCGAAAACAGCCGTTCTCATCGTCCCACAGATAGCGGTTAACCGCCGCCCGCCGATCCTGAGCCTTCTGGCGGAAGGCCGCTTCCGTCTCGCGATCGCCCTTCAGGCCGGAGAGGTTGGCGATGGTCGTCTCCAGCTTGAACAGGAAGGCGTTCAGGTCGATGGGGATAAACTGCGTGGTACGGATACTGGCCAGTCGCGTGATATCCCGCAGCCAGCGGCTGGAGTAGTCCCAGCCGGACGCGGCGCCCGCCCGCAGGTCGCGGTAGACTTCATTGGCCGGCCGTCCGGAGTGTCGGGCGGTCTCCACGTCCTCGCGCCACGATTCATCCCGCGGCGTGTCCCGGTCGTCCCAGTAGCGATTGAGCAGGGAGCCATCCGGCATGCGCACCACGTGCCGATACGCCTGATGCGGGATCAGCGACTCGGCGCCGTCCATCCAGAAGGCATGCTCCATCTTCAGAT
The DNA here is from genome assembly GCF_040064755.1 of Klebsiella sp. GB_Kp056. Classification (NCBI taxonomy): domain Bacteria; kingdom Pseudomonadati; phylum Pseudomonadota; class Gammaproteobacteria; order Enterobacterales; family Enterobacteriaceae; genus Klebsiella; species Klebsiella sp. GB_Kp056. Next base: position 201,080 of record NZ_JBEAJA010000041.1, read on the forward strand.
GATCCAGATAGCGCTTCGCGCCGCGCACGCCGTCCTCTTCAAAGAGTTCGACCATCAGGGCGAACACCGGGGGCTGCGAGCGGCTGAGGTAGTAGGTGCGGTTGCCGTTCGGAATGTGACCGTAGGTTTCAATCAGCCAGGCGAAGTTATCGGCCATGCATTTCAGCAGATCTTCCCGGCCGCTCTCCGCCAGCCCCAGCATGGTGAAATAAGAGTCCCAGTAATAGGTTTCGCTAAAGCGACCGCCGGGCACGATATAGGCCTGCGGCAGCGCCAGCAGCGATGACCAGGGGATATGATCCTGAGGCTCGCGGGTCAACACCGGCCATAGTTTATCGATATGCTCTTTCAGCGTCAGGCTGGGGTCGGAGGTGTAGACGTCGGTATGGCTCTCCGGCAGCCAGAAATTATCCTCAACGAACTGCCGCAGGTCGAAATCGGGCTGGCGTTTGACCTTCCGGTAGTTCCGCAGGATGTCCAGCGGGTCGTGTTTCGGCGCGCAGTCGGGAAAAGTTTTGCTGTCGGCAAAAATGCGTGATTTCTGCACGTTGGTAAACAGCTCAAGATAGCGATCCGCCGGGGTGAGGGCATCGGAGGCCGGAAGCCCCTCGATCACCTCAGGCTCCGGTTCAGCGTCAATCATCTCATCCAGCTTTAATTCGTACGGATCGGCTTCGTAGCAGGGATCGATGTCGATCCTTAACTCGTCGTCTTCAACGTGGCGTAATTTCTGGCTGAACATAGCGATACGGACCTCCGGATAGCGTGAGTTCGCGGCCGGGCGTACCCGGCCTTGTCTTTTAAGCGTAGACAGTCGCTTCGGTGAGTGTGAAGTAAACTGTGCGTTAGATCACGCTTTTCCGCCGGCAGGGGACGCCGTGATTTCTAATTAACACGTTGATAAATAATAAATAAATCCGCGATTAGGTGAAGATAAAATTCGGAGCATTCATTATGCAACAAAATTTTATCCCGGCGCGCTCACTCCCACGCCGCCTCCAGCATCTCCAGCAGCTGTTCGCTGCTCAGGCTGACCGGATTGGCCTTCATCGACGAGGAGGTGCTGGCGGCCAGCGCCGCCGGCTCCAGGGCGTCGCGCGCCACGCCGAGGTCGCGCAGGGTGCCGAGACCGGCGCGATGGCTCCATTCCCGCAGACTGTCCCAGACCCGATCCGCCGGGACCTCCAGCCCCTCGGCCAGCCAGCGGCGAACGTCGTTGAAGCGCTGGCGCAGAGCGGGGTCGTTTATCTGCGACTCATTCAGCGCCAGCCCAAACGGCAGCAGGCTGCCGCATAAGGCGCCGTGCGAGGCGCGGCTCAGGCCGCCCAGCGGGCCGGCGAGGCCGTGGATCACCCCCAGCCCGGCGTTCGCCAGCGCCACTCCGCCGCACAGGCTGACCCAGGCCATCTCGTCGCGGCTGGCCGGGCACTCTTTTTCCATCAGAACCTTCAGCGCGCGGATGCCGCGCGGGATCGCCTGCTGACAGAGGGCGTCGGTGAAAGGGGTGGCCCGGCTGCAGAGCCAGGGCTCGATCACCTGGGTCAGGGCGTCGAGGCCGGAGCTCAGGGTGATGCTGCGCGGCGCGTTGTCGGTTAGCGCCGGGTCGACAATGGCCAGGTCAGGCAGCATCCGGTCGTCGCGCAGGCTCACTTTCCGCTGCTGTTCCACGACGTTGATCACCGCGTTTTTAGTGACTTCCGCGCCTGTGCCCGCGGTGGTGGGGATCGCCACGAACGGCAGCGGGCTGGCTTCCAGCTGACGGCCGGTTCCCACGACTTCCAGATAGTCGATCAGCGGGCCGGTGGCGGGCGCCAGCGCCGCAATCGCCTTACCGGCGTCAATCACCGCGCCGCCGCCGAGGCTGACCACCGCCCTGATCCCTTTCTCGCGCGCCAGCTGGACGCCCTGCTCAATATCGATAAGCCAGGGTTCGCGGCTTATCGCCAGCGTCGTGACCGCCAGCTGCAGCGCCTCCAGCTGATGGCGGAGAAACGCCGCCCGCTGCGGGCTGGCGCCATGCACCAGCAGAACAGGACCGCCCTGCTGCGCCAGCCAGGGGGCGGCGCTCTGGGCCTGACCGCGGCCAAAACGAATATTTTCAGGCATCAAAACGGTAAAAGGGGTCAACATGTCGGGTTCCTTTTCGGCAAACAGGCTGGAATCAACTATACACATTATCCAGCGCTCTGCCTTGTTGCTGGCTGGCAATAGAGTAGAGTGAATGAACTCTCTTTTATGGCTGAGGAATCGCTGACGATGCTAACAATTCTGGGCAAACGCTCTTCAATCAATGTACGGAAAGTGCTGTGGACCTGCGAGGAGATCGGGCTGGCGTACCAGCAGGAGGATTACGGCAGCGGGTTTAAGCCCCTGGACACCCCCGAATTTCAGCGCCTGAATCCTAACAGCCTGGTGCCGGTGCTGCTGGACGATGACTTTGTGCTCTGGGAGTCGAACAGTATCTGCCGCTATCTGGCGCGAAAAGCGGAGCGCTGGGATCTGCTGCCCGCCGGGCCGCAGCCCGCCGCCGAGGTGGAGCACTGGATGGACTGGCAGGCGACCGAGTTCAATAATGCCTGGCGCCATGCTTTTATGGGGCTGGTGCGTAAAGATCCCCGCTTTCAGGATCCGGCGGCGATTAAAGAGAGCATTGCCGCCTGGACCCACTGCGTGCGCATTGTCGAAGCGCAGCTGCAGCGGACCGGGGCGTGGGTCGCCGGCGAGCGCTTCACCCTGGCTGATATTGTGCTGGGCCTGTCGGTGCATCGCTGGAAGATGACGCCCTTTGCCCATCCGGAAATGCCGGCCGTGGAGCGCTGGTATATGGCGCTCAATCAGCGCCCGGCGTTTATGCGCCATGGAAATAACGGCGTGGCGTAGCGAACGGGCCAGGGCCTTATCGATTTTTCAGCGTATTCGCTTTGCACTGGTGGGGTAATGCCGCTACGATCCCGCGTCTGTTTTTTATCCCATCCCAAATAACGTGTGGCAGGCAGGTGCAGTTTGAAAAAACGGTTAGGCCTTGTGCTACTGGCATTACTGTTGATTTCAGGCTGTTCCGGCACGCTGTCGCAAATGAGCCCGCCCAGCAATGAAACCAGTCTGACAGGGCGCAACGGTCAGCGGCTTTCCGTCGATGATTATGTCAGGCATTACATGCGCGAGAAGCAGGTCAGCGGCATGGTGGTGGCAATTATTCATCATAACGGCCCGGCGGAGTTTCACTGCTTCGGCGTGACCGATGACCAACATCGCTACCCGATAACCCCGCATACGCTGTTTGCCCTCGGCTCGCTGAGCAAAGGGGTTACCGCCGAAGTGGTCACGATGCTGGTGAACGAGGGCCGTTTCCACTGGCACGACACGCTGCAGACCCTGCTGCCGCCGGGTACCGCGCTGAGTGAGGATGCCAGTAAGATAACCTTGCTGCAGCTGGTGACGCATACCTCAGGGCTGCCGCGGCAACCGATGAATATGCTGTCGCTTGAGCACCTGCTGGCCTATCTCAACGATGGCGAGAACTTCTACCATGAGCTCGATGCCGATGGCGTACTGAGTTATCTGCAGAATTTCCAGGCCCCGGCGGAACCGGCGCCGAGTTACTCCAACCTCGGCTACGCGATCCTCGGCTATCTTCTCCAGTACCAGACTGGCGAATCGATTGAGACGCTGGCCTCGCGGATGATCTTCCGCCCGCTGGCGATGGGGAACACCAGCTTCCTGCCGCAAACGCTGCGTGATTATCCGTGGCGGGCGCTGGGCCATGCTGGCGATCAGCCGAAGTTTAAACCCCGCGGCGCGCTGACGCCGGACTGGCAGTTCCGTCATAACATGGTCGGCGCGGCGAGTTTGTACAGCGACGCCGGGGATCTGATTCACTATGCCCGCGCCCACTTCGCGCCCACCGGTCAGGCGGCGCTGGATCAGGCGTTCCGCGACGTTAGCGTCGACTATTATCCGCGACGGATTGAAGCGGCGAATATCGCCTGGGTAACAGACACGTTCGGCGAGCAGCAATTAACCTATCAGGTGGGGTACATCGGCGGCTATTCGAGCTATATCGGTTTTGATAAAGCGAATCAGAATGCGGTGGTGGTGCTGCAAAACAGCTTTAACTGGAGCAACTATATCGGCCACCAGATCCTGCGTCACCTGGCGGTGCAATAAAAAAGCCCCGTCCGGAGACGGGGCTGTGCGCCTTAGCGCATGGTGACAAACTCTTCTGCCGCCGTTGGGTGAATGGCGACGGTGTTGTCGAAGTCTTTTTTGGTGGCGCCCATCTTCAACGCCACCGCAAAGCCCTGCAGCATCTCATCCATCCCGAAGCCGATGCCATGGATACCGACAATCTTCTCTTCCGGGCCGACGCACACCAGCTTCATGCGGCACGGCTGGCGGTGCGAGGTGACGGCGGTGTACATCGCGGTGAAGGAGGATTTGTAGACCTTCACGGCGTCGTCGCCATACTGCTCGCGCGCCTGCGGTTCGGTTAAGCCGACGGTGCCGATAGGCGGGTGGCTGAAGACCACGGTCGGAATGTTGTTGTAGTCCAGATGCTCTTCCGGTTTGTTGTTAAACAGGCGTTCGGAGAGACGACGGCCTGCGGCCACGGCCACCGGGGTCAGCTCAACGGCGCCGGTGTTATCGCCCACGGCGTAGATGCCCGGCACGCTGGTGTTCTGGAACTTATCGACGACGATGTAGCCTTTATCGTCAGTTTTCACGCCGGTAGCCGCCAGGTTGAAGTTATCGGTCGCCGGTTCGCGGCCAATCGCCCAGATCAGGCAGTCAACGGTCTGGCTGCGGCCATCTTCCAGCTCAAGGGTCAGGCTGCCGTCGGCATGCTTCACCAACGCTTTCGGGATGGCGTTGGTATGCAGCTGCGGGCCTTCGGCGTTCATCACTTCCACCAGCGTTTCGACGATCAGCGGATCGAAGCTGCGCAGCGGCGCGTGCTTGCGCACGAACAGGTGGGTTTCAGCGCCGAGGCCGTTAATCACCCCCGCCAGCTCAACGGCGATGTAGCCCGCGCCGACCACCGCCACGCGCTTCGGCAGCGCCGGCAGTTCGAAGAAACCGTCGGAATCAATACCGTATTCCACGCCCGGAATGGTCGGGTGGCTCGGACGGCCGCCGGTGGCGATCAGGATATGATCGGCCGTAATGGTTTCGCCGTTCACTTCCACGGTGTGGGCATCGACAAAGCGCGCAAAGCCTTTGATCACGTCGACGTTGTTCTTACCCAGCACGTTGTCGTAGGAGGTATGAATGCGGTCGATATAGGCGCTGCGGCTGGCGACCAGCTTCTCCCAGTCGAAATGGTTGATGGTGGTATCGAAACCGTAGTCCGGGCCGTAAAGATGAATCGCTTCGCGGATCTGCGCCGCATGCCACATCACTTTTTTCGGCACACAGCCGACGTTGACGCAGGTGCCGCCCAGCGCTTTGGCTTCAATCAGCGCGCACTTCTGGCCGTACATGGCCGCACGGTTAATCGAGGCGATACCGCCGCTACCGCCGCCGATGGCGAGGTAATCATAATGTTTGCTCATGCCCATATGTCCTTAATCGTTGATTGCCGCGATTGTAACGCGAGGCGTAAAAGGTTCCACCGATGGTTGCGATTACTCCGGCACGATCCAGCTGACGGTCGTGTGACCGGTACCGGCCGGCACCAGCTTGCTGTGCAGCCACGGCAGCACATTGTTCATCTGCTGCTCCAGCTTCCACGGCGGGTTGATGACGATCATCCCGGAGGCGGTCATGCCGCGCTGGTCGCTGTCAGGACGTACCGCCAGCTCAATCTGCAGAATCTTGCGAATGCCAGTGGCTTCTAAGTCTTTGATCATGCGTTTGATCTGCGCGCGCAGCACCACCGGGTACCACAGCGCGTAGGTGCCGGTGGCGAAGCGTTTGTAGCCTTCGTTAATTCCGGTCACCACCGCCTGATAGTCGGTTTTAATTTCGTACGGCGGGTCGATCAGAATCAGACCGCGGCGCGAGACCGGCGGCAGTTTGGCTTTCAGCTGCTGGTAGCCATCGGCTTTATCGACGCGCGCGCGGCTGTCTTTCTGAAACTCGGCGCGCAGCAGCGGGAAGTCGCTCGGGTGCAGCTCGGTCATCTGCAGGCTGTCCTGCTCGCGCAGCAGCTGGCGGGCGATCAGCGGAGAACCCGGGTAGTAGCGCAGCTGGCCGTTACGGTTGAAGTGTTCGACCACCGAAATATAGGGCTCAAGCTCTGCCGGCAGGTCGTCCTGCTGCCAGATGCGGGCGATGCCTTCGAGATACTCGCCGGTACGCTCGGCGTGCTCGCCGCTCAGCTGATAGCGGCCCGCGCCGGCGTGGGTGTCCAGGTAGAGAAACGGTTTTTCTTTCTCTTTCAGCGCTTCAATGATCAGGCTCTGAACGGTGTGTTTGAGGACGTCGGCGTGGTTGCCTGCGTGAAAGCTGTGGCGATAACTGAGCATGGATGCAGAGATTCCGGGAAATAAACAAGTTAACCGATAGTTTACCGCAGATCGGCCGAGATTACCGCTGCGCCGCCGCGCTGTTTCATTTCTGCCAAAAGCGTTGCAAAACATAACGCTGTCATAAAAGCGTCAAACGGCCGCGCTAGCGTCGGAGACAGGCAAGGTAATTGTTTGAATAAAAGGAAAAATAATGAAAAAGCAACTCTCGCTGCTGGCCGTCGCGCTGCTGCTGGCGCAACCGGTTCTGGCTAAAGACATCCCGCTGAACAGGGCGGCGGCCCTCGCCAATAGCGTGACGCCGGCTGCCTCCAGTCAGGCGTATGACGATCTTGAGCAACAGGCGCTGGCGCAGTTGCGCCACGCGCTGCAAGGGGATGCCGCGACGCTGACCCGCGATCGGTTGGCGCACACGAAACAAAACAAAACCCAGGCCGATACCGCCTGGCTGAAGGCCAGCGGCTACGACTTCCAGACCCGGGCAAACCAGCAGGCGGATATTGCGCTATTGTCGGCGTTCAGCCGTCTGCCGGAGACCGTCGAGAAGCAGAACCTGGCGACGGTGACCGCCATCAACCGCGACGCCGTGCAGACCACCCGCCGTCAGGCGCTGGCCGATGCGCAAGGGATTAGCTACCTCTATTTCCTCAGCGACGCGCTGGGGCCTCGTCTGGGCAACGCGTTTCTGACCGCCTATGACCAGGGCGCGCTGGGGAAAGCGGCGGCGCTGATCAAAGCCTCGGAAGTCAGCACCGGCGAGGCGAAAAAGCACTTCCACAATCCGCGGCCGTTCCTGGTCCAGGGCAACACCATTCACCTGGTGCCGGACGACGTGGTGGTGAAGGATAACCAGCCCTATACCGCCGACGGCGGCTCGTTCCCCAGCGGCCACACCAACACTGGCTATACCGATGCGCTGCTGCTGGCGGCGATGATCCCGGAGCGCTACGACGCGCTGGTGGCGCGCGGCGCCCGCTATGGCTACTCGCGCATTGTGCTGGGCGTCCACTATCCGCTGGACGTGATCGGCTCGCGGATGGTGGCCGAGCGCAACGTGGCCCATTATCTTAACGATCCGCGCTACCGGGTATTATTTAACGAAGCCCGCGATCAGCTGCGCGCCGCGCTGGCGAAAGCCTGCGGTACGTCGCTTGCCGAGTGCGCGAAGAGCAGCGTGAAAGACGATCCCTGGCGCGATCCGGCGATGCGTGATTTCACTCGTTTCGCCATGACCTACGACCTGCCGCGGCAGAAGGGGCCGCAGCCGCGCCTGCAGGCGCCGGAGGGGGCGGAAGTGCTGCTGGAGGCTGCTCTGCCGCAGCTGTCAGCGGCCCAGCGTCGGGCGCTGATGGTCAACACCGCGCTGCCGGCGGGCTACCCGCTGTCCGGCGCCACCCCCGAACAGCAGTTCTGGCTGCGGTTGAATCTGTCGGCGGCCTGGGAGATGGCGCAAAAAAGGCATTAATGCGGTTTCCGGCACGCTGCGCCGCGTGTCGCGCTTTTCCGGCAACGGGCGGACTTATCGCAGCAATACCCAGGCTGACGCACCGCCCGTCATTGAAATTCCCCCAACTATCCCCCATTCTAGATCTCATGCATAAGCGCCGGACGCGCGCTTCACTCACCCTTTTCAACAGGACAGCGCATATGACCAATCCATTACTGACGCCTTTTTCCCTGCCGCCTTTTTCTGCGATCAAACCAGAGCACGTGGTCCCAGCGGTCACCAAAGCGCTGGAGGATTGCCGGGCCGCGGTGGAAAGCGCAGTGGCGCACGGCGCGCCGTATAGCTGGGAAAATCTTTGCCAGCCGCTGGCGGAAGTGGACGATGTGCTGGGACGCATCTTCTCGCCTGTCAGCCATCTCAATTCGGTAAAAAACAGCCCGGAACTGCGCGAGGCCTACGAACAGACGCTGCCGCTGCTCTCCGAGTACAGCACCTGGGTCGGCCAGCATGAAGGCCTGTATAAAGCCTACCGCGATCTGCGCGATGGCGATAACTACGCCACGCTGAATACCGCGCAGAAAAAAGCGGTGGATAACGCGCTGCGCGATTTCGAATTATCCGGTATTGGCCTGCCGCCGGAGGCGCAGAAACGCTACGGTGAAATCGCCGCGCGCCTCTCTGAGCTGGGCAACCAGTACAGCAACAACGTCCTTGACGCCACCATGGGCTGGAACAAGCTGGTGACCGACGTCGCCGATCTGGCCGGTATGCCGGAAAGCGCGCTGGCCGCCGCTCAGGCGCAGGCCCAGGCCAAAGAGCAGGAAGGGTATCTGCTGACCCTGGATATCCCGAGCTACCTGCCGGTGATGACCTACTGCGACAATCAGGCGCTGCGCGAAGAGATGTACCGCGCCTACTCCACGCGCGCCTCCGACCAGGGGCCAAACGCCGGTAAATGGGATAACAGCCCGGTGATGGCGGAGATCCTCGCCCTGCGCCACGAGCTGGCGCAGCTGCTGGGCTTTGACAGCTACGCCTTTAAATCCCTCGCCACCAAAATGGCGGAGGATCCGCAGCAGGTGCTCGATTTCCTCACCGACCTGGCAAAACGCGCCCGTCCGCAGGGCGAAAAAGAGCTGGCCCAGCTGCGCGCTTTCGCTAAAGCCGAGTTCGGCGTCGAAGAGCTGCAGCCGTGGGACATCGCTTACTACAGCGAAAAACAGAAACAGCATCTCTACAGCATCAGCGATGAGCAGCTGCGCCCCTATTTCCCGGAAAACAGAGCCGTTAACGGTCTGTTCGAAGTGGTGAAGCGCATTTACGGCATTACCGCCAAAGAGCGTACCGATGTCGACGTGTGGCATCCGGAAGTGCGCTTCTTCGAGCTGTATGACGAACACAACGAGCTGCGCGGCAGCTTCTATCTCGACCTGTATGCCCGCGAGCACAAGCGCGGCGGGGCGTGGATGGACGACTGCGTCGGCCAGATGCGTAAGCTGGATGGTTCCCTGCAGAAGCCGGTCGCCTACCTGACCTGTAACTTCAACCGTCCGGTCAACGGCAAACCGGCGCTGTTCACCCACGACGAAGTGATCACCCTGTTCCACGAGTTTGGCCACGGTCTGCACCACATGCTGACCCGCATCGATACCGCCGGAGTTTCCGGCATCAGCGGGGTGCCGTGGGACGCGGTCGAGCTGCCGAGCCAGTTTATGGAAAACTGGTGCTGGGAGCCGGAAGCGCTGGCCTTTATCTCCGGTCATTATGAAACCGGTGAACCGCTGCCGCAGGCGCTGCTGGAGAAAATGCTGGCGGCGAAAAACTACCAGGCGGCGATGTTTATTCTGCGCCAGCTGGAGTTCGGCCTGTTCGATTTCCGCCTGCACGCGGAGTACAAGCCGGAGCAGGGGGCGAAAATCCTTGAGACCCTCGCGGAGATTAAAAAGCAGGTCGCCGTGGTGCCGGGCCCAACCTGGGGCCGCTTCCCGCACGCCTTCAGCCATATCTTCGCCGGCGGTTACGCGGCGGGTTACTACAGCTACCTGTGGGCCGACGTGCTGGCGGCAGACGCCTTCTCACGCTTCGAAGAAGAGGGGATCTTCAATCGCGAAACCGGTCAGTCGTTCCTCGATAACATCCTGAGCCGCGGCGGTTCTGAAGAGCCGATGGTGCTGTTCAAACGCTTCCGCGGGCGCGAGCCGCAGCTGGATGCGATGCTGGAGCATTACGGGATCAAGGGTTAAGTCTGCGGTGAAGATCTGCTTAATTGATGAAACGGGCGCCGGAGACGGCGCCTTATCTGTTTTAGCCGCCCGCTGGGGGCTGGAGCAGGATGACGATAACCTGATGGCGCTGGTGCTGACCGCTGAGCATCTGGAGCTGCGTAAGCGCGATGAGCCCAAACTCGGCGGTATCTTCGTCGATTTCGTCGGCGGGGCGATGGCCCACCGGCGCAAGTTTGGCGGCGGCCGCGGTGAAGCGGTGGCCAAAGCGGTCGGTATTAAAGGCGATTATCTGCCGGATGTCGTCGATGCCACCGCCGGATTGGGGCGTGACGCCTTTGTGCTGGCGTCGGTCGGCTGTCGCGTGCGGATGCTGGAGCGTAATCCGGTGGTCGCCGCGCTGCTCGACGATGGCCTGGCCCGCGGCTATGCCGATGCGGAAATCGGCGGCTGGCTGCAGGAGCGGCTGCAGCTGATCCACGCCTCCAGCCTGACGGCGCTGACCGATATTACCCCGCGTCCGCAGGTGGTCTACCTCGACCCGATGTTCCCGCATAAGCAGAAAAGCGCGCTGGTGAAGAAAGAGATGCGCGTCTTTCAGTCGCTGGTGGGGCCCGATGTAGACGCCGATGGCCTGCTGGCCCCGGCGCGCCAGCTGGCGACCAAACGGGTGGTGGTGAAGCGCCCGGATTACGCGCCGCCGCTGGCGGAAGTCGCCACGCCGAACGCGGTGGTGACCAAAGGGCATCGGTTTGATATATACGCCGGCACGCCGGCGTAAATTTGCAATCTATCAGGCAACGCGCCGTCATGTTGCCGGGTGGCGGCTACGCCTTACCCGGCCTACATAATCATTTATATATCAGATGGATATCATTCCCGCATGCCGGGCGAGCGGAGCGCCGCCGGGCAAGATATCCAGTGCCGTACTCGTCATGTTGCCGGGTGGCGGCTGCGCCTTACCCGGCCTACATAATCATTTATATATCAGATGGATATCATTCCCCCAGGCCGGGCTGAGAAAGGCGTAAACCGACGATCATCTCTACCGCTCAGCTTCCCCCGGGGTATTAATCATCCGGTTCAGCCACGGCACCATCAGCGCCATCACTACCGTGACCCCCAGGGTCACCAGGCCAATTTTACTGAACACGCTGGTGTAAACGGGCAGCGTCTGCAGCGGGTCGGTGATATTTTCCGGCACCGCGGTGAAGGTCGCCACATAGCCGCCGAGCAGGAACGCGGCGGCCTGGGTCAGGAACCACATCCCCAGAATAAAGCCCATCAGATGCTGCGGCACCAGCGCGGCGACCATCGCCAGCCCCAGGGCGCTGATCAGCAACTCGCCCAGGCTCTGGAACAGATAAACCAGCACAATAAACCACGGCGAGGTTAATCCCTGGGCGTCGGCGAACCACATCCCGGCGGCCGCGGCGGTAAGGAAGCCCAGCGCGCAGAGGAACATCCCGAGGGTAAATTTCACCGGCATGGTCAGGTCTTTACCCTTGTGGCCGAGATGGGTGTAGATCGCCGCCAGCACCGGGCTGGCCACCACCACCCAGAAGGGGTTCAGGGCCTGGAAACTGACCGGGTTGATGGTAAAACCCAGGATCTGATGATGGACGTTATTGATGGCGAAGAAGTTCAGCGAGGTCGGCATCTGGGCGTAGAGAATGTAAAACAGCACCGCCTCGATCATCAGGATAAAGGCGACGAACATTTTGTTGCGGCCGGTTTTATCAAGGCGAAACGCCTCGCGGAAAAAGAACGCAATGACCACGACCGACAGGACAATCAGCACCAGGTTGGCGATCATCACGTTATGCATCAGCCAGGCGCAGAGAAAAATCATTACCACCGTACCGGCCAGCACCAGCGCCAGATTGCGCAGGCTGAGGGGGCGATGATCGGGCTCGGAACCAATCTCTTTCACCATCCCGCGGCAGGCGAGGTAGACCAGCAGCGCGATAATCAGCCCCGCGCCGCACAGGTTATAGGTCACCGCGTAGCCAAACTTTTCCGCGATCACCGGCGCCAGCGACAGCGACAGCAGCGAACCGATGTTTATCGACATATAAAACAGGGTAAACGCCCCGTCGAGACGGGCATCCTTCGGCGGATAGCATTTTGACAGCAGGCTCGCCGGGTTGGCTTTAAACAAACCGTTGCCGACGGCGATGGTGCCGAGGGCGATAAAGATCAGCTGCGGTTTCAGCAGCGACATCCCGGTCATAAAGTAGCCGATGGCCAGCACAATCGCGCCGAGCACCAGCGTGCGTTTGGTCCCCAGCAGATGGTCGCCCACGTAGCCGCCGATGGAGATCAGCCCGTAAACCAGCGCCGCGAAGGCGCCGAAGGTGATAAAGGCCTGTTCCTGAGAGAAGCCCAACTGTTTAACAAAGAAGACCGCCAGGATCCCCTGAACGCCGTAATAGCCAAAACGTTCCCAGAGCTCCACAAAGAAGATCATAAAGAACGGACGAGGTTGCTGCAGCAAGCCCGTAGGTGCAGTTGTATTCATATTCCTTCGCCTTGTATTACTTTCCCAAAAAGTATGAACGCGTATGCCAGAACGCGCCGAAAATGTCTGATAACTCGCCATGCTGCGGTTATTGGCTTATTGAATAGATTATTATATAGATGTTTTAGTGAATAACTGGTTGATCACACTAATTGAATGGCTTTTTTATGGAGTTAAGCTCTATTGTCTGGCGAGGCGGAAGCGAAAATAAAAACGCCCGCAGCGGCGGGCGTCTGGCATGACACAACGGGACGGTTATTCGTCTTCTTCGTCGCGTAGCGGGACAATCAGCATGTCGACATGGACGGTGTTGATCAGCTGACGGGCAGAGGACATCAGCTTGCTCCAGAAGTCCTGATGGTGGCCGCAGACCACCAGGTCCATATCATATTTTTTAATCGCATCAACCAGCACCTGGCCCAGGTCGCCGCTGCCGCTCAGGGTCTCGGTGATCGGGTAGCCGGCGTTGGTCGAGAGCTCGGTCAGCGCGTGATGGGTCTCTTCGGAGATGCGTTTTTGCATGTCGCCGAGGTTCACGTCAATCAGCCCGGTGTAGAGGTCGGAGTAATTCACATCCACGTGGATCAGGGAGACTTTCGCGTTATACGGGCGGGCCATAGAAACGGCTTTTTCAACCAGTACTTTACTCTCCGGGGACAGGTCTACTGCAATCAGAATATGTTTGTAAGCCATAGTGTTACTCCTTCCATAAGTTTGTCGATGACCATTGGACCTGACAGCTGGCGCTGCCGTTTCGCCCGCGTCCTGCGTGCTACATTCGCGGGAGGGTAGCCTTTAAGGACTTCATTGTAGAAGATATTTCTTACCTTATAGCGCCCCCCGCACTCCGTCAATGCACTGGGTTCACCTAAAAGTTAAACAAATTTATCCGTCTTACGTATTGATAACGAATAACCTTGTGGTAAAAAAATTAATGGATCTCCTACACTATTTAATGAGCCGGTCGGAAAAATAAATGTGATCGGAATCGCACTCTTTACGGTATTGTCGTCGGTTATTTGGGGAGCGGTAGCCGCGGAGGGTTTCTCCGTGGGCGGGTCGCCGGGGAGGAGGTATGATCAGCACTATTGCGCTGTTTTGGGCCCTGTGTGTCGTTTGTGTGGTGAATATGGCACGCTACTTCTCATCGTTGCGTGCATTATTGGTTGTGCTACGTGGTTGCGATCCCTTGCTCTATCAGTACGTCGATGGCGGCGGCTTTTTTACCTCGCACGGGCAGCCCAGCAAACAGATGCGCCTGGTGTGGTATATCTATGCCCAGCGCTACCGTGACCATCATGACGATGAATTTATTCGTCGCTGCGAACGTGTTCGTCGCCAGTTTATTCTGACCAGCGCCCTGTGCGGCCTGGTGGTGGTGAGCCTGATTGCGTTGATGATCTGGCACTGACGGCATCTTCGGGATAAAAAAACGGGCCAGCAAGCTGGCCCGTTTTGAACGAATAGCGCTTAAATCAGCTTCAGGGAGAGCCAGTAAAGGACGCCTGAAAGGATAATCGCTGCCGGCAGGGTCAGCACCCAGGCCATCAGAATGCTCGTCACCGTCTTTTTCTGCAGACCACCGCCATCCACCAGCATCGTCCCCGCTACCGAGGAGGAGAGTACGTGGGTGGTGGAGACCGGCATCCCGGTGTAGCTCGCCAGACCGATAGACACCGCCGCGGTCATCTGTGCCGACATCCCCTGGGCGTAGGTCATGCCCTTCTTACCAATCTTCTCACCGATAGTGGTCGCCACGCGGCGCCAGCCGATCATGGTGCCAATACCCAGCGCCAGCGCGACCGCCATGATAATCCAGATTGGCGCGTACTCGATGGTGCTCAGCATATCGGTTTTCAGTTTCTTCAGCAGACGCTGGTCGTCAGCGCTCACGTCCGGCAGTTTCGCCACTTTGTCGGTAGTGTCGGAGATGCAGAGCATGATGCGACGCAGCTGGCCGCGCTGTTCCGGTTTTAGCGACTCGTAGTTCTCAACGCCGGTCAGCATGGTCTTCACGCGGTCAAGGGCGTTGATGGTGTTCGCCGGATGACAATGAAACTCGCCGTTGGCCGCGGTATTGGTGTCCGGAGAGGGAACCAGCTGGTCAACGCCGGTGGCTTTCTTCAGCAGGTCAGGGCGCTGCTGGAAGAAGGTTTCCACGTTGTTGACCGCATCGCGGGTACGGGTGATTTCGTAACCGGAGGCGTTCATATTCACCACGAAGCCCGCCGGGGCGACGCCGATCAGGACCAGCATCACCAGACCAATGCCTTTCTGTCCATCGTTAGCGCCGTGAGAGAACGACACGCCGATAGCGGACAGGATCAGGGCGATACGGGTCCAGAACGGCGGCTTTTTCTTGCCGTCTTTCTTTTCACGCTCCGCTGGGGTCAGGTGGATACGCGCCCGTTTCTTGGTGCCGCTCCAGTAGCGACGCAGCAGGAAAATCAGGCCGCCCGCGATCACCAGGCCGACGATAGGCGAGATAATCAGCGATCCAAAAATGCCGATGACTTTCGGGATATTCAGCGCGTCAACGACCGACGTACCGGTCATTAAGGCATTGGTGAGACCGATCCCGATGATAGCGCCGATCAGCGTATGGGAACTGGATGCCGGCAGGCCGAAGTACCAGGTGCCGAGGTTCCAGATGATCGCCGCCAGCAGCATAGAGAACACCATGGCGAGGCCATGTGCGGAACCCATGTTAAGCAGCAGATCGGTCGGCAGCATATGCACGATGGCATAGGCTACGCTGAGACCCCCCAGCAGAACGCCGAAGAAGTTGAAGAGCGCCGCCATCGCCACAGCGAGCTGTGAGCGCATAGCGCGAGTGTAGATAACCGTAGCCACCGCGTTTGCGGTATCATGGAAACCGTTAATCGCTTCGTAAAACAGTACAAAAGCTAAAGCAAGCAATAATAATAGTCCGGTATGTAAATCCAGACCGGCAAATAAATGTAGCATAGGACGTTACGCCATTTTGAGGACATGAACGCGGCGCATTATCAGTGACTTTAGCGGCGCGGGCAAAGTGAAATATAGACTTTTTTTGATTTTCTTCCTGTTTAGGTTTTACCCTGTTGGGAGTAATCCTATATCTTTCAATGATGTATCTAATGCGGGATTTTTCCCGCTGGTGTGACCAGAGTGAAATATTTACAAAACCCGACAATTGGGGAACGAGGAATGCGCTGTGGAAAGGTTTGATGCCATTGTCGTTGGCGCCGGAGCGGCGGGAATGTTTTGCGCAGCGCAGGCGGGGCAGCTCGGCTGTCGCGTTCTGCTGCTCGACAACGGCAAAAAGCCGGGGCGAAAAATTCTGATGTCCGGCGGCGGTCGCTGCAACTTTACCAATATGTATGTTGAGCCGGCGGCCTATTTGAGCCAAAACCCGCATTTTTGCAAATCTGCCCTGGCGCGCTACACCCAGTGGGACTTTATCGAGCTGGTCGGCAAATATGGCATCGCCTGGCATGAGAAAACCCTCGGTCAGCTGTTTTGCGATGATTCGGCGGAACAGATCGTCAATCTGTTGCTGGCGGAATGCGAAAAGGGCGGCGTGCAGATCCGCCTGCGCAGCGAAATCCTCAGCGTCGAGCGCGACGAGCAAGGCTACCGGCTCCAGGTGAACGGCGAAACGCTGGCGACCAAAAAGCTGGTGATCGCCTCCGGCGGCTTGTCGATGCCGGGCCTTGGCGCCTCGCCGTTCGGCTATAAAATCGCCGAACAGTTCGGCCTGAAGGTGCTGCCGACCCGTGCGGGTCTGGTGCCGTTTACCCTGCACAAGCCGCTGCTTGAGCAGCTGCAGGTTCTCTCCGGCGTCTCGGTGCCGTCGACCATCACCGCCGAGAACGGCACCCTGTTCCGCGAAAATCTGCTGTTCACCCATCGCGGCCTTTCCGGACCGGCGGTGCTGCAAATTTCCAGCTACTGGCAGCCCGGCGAGTTCGTCACCGTGAATCTGCTGCCGGACTGCAATCTTGAAGACTTCCTTAACGAGCAGCGCGGCGCGCATCCCAACCAGAGCCTGAAAAACACCCTCGCGATGCAGTTGCCGAAGCGGCTGGTGGAGTGCCTGCAGCAGCTGGGGCAAATTCCTGATGTCACGCTGAAGCAGCTGAACGTTCGCGACCAGCAGGCGCTGGTGGAGACGCTGACCGCCTGGCGCGTGCAGCCGAACGGCACCGAAGGCTACCGTACGGCGGAGGTGACCCTCGGCGGCGTGGACACCAATGAGCTCTCGTCGCGTACTATGGAGGCGCGCAAGGCGCCGGGCCTCTACTTTATCGGCGAAGTGATGGACGTCACCGGCTGGCTCGGCGGGTATAACTTCCAGTGGGCGTGGTCTAGCGCCTGGGCCTGCGCGCAGGCGCTGGTGGACGCTTAAACTAAGGGCCCGGGCATTCGGCGCCCGGGCGTGTAGGTTAGTTCAACCCAAGAAAATACTGGGCGATTTTAAAATAGATGATCAGTCCGGTGCCATCGATCAGCGTGGCGATAAACGGCGCGGAAACCACCGCGGGGTCGATGCCGATCCGTTTAAGCACCATCGGGATGACCGACGAGACAATCGCGCTCCACAGGGTAATGCATACCAGCGTCAGGCTGACGATCAGCGTGATTTCCATGCCGATGCCCATCATCCAGGCGCGCAGGCAGCCCGCCAGCCCCAGCGTTAAGGCAATCAGAAAGGAGGTCGATACCTCTTTGCGGATCACCCGCCCCATATCGCGCAGCCGTACTTCTCCCAGCGCCATCGAGCGCACCAGCGTCGAGGTGATCTGCGTTCCGCTGTTGCCGCCGGTACCGATGAGCAGCGGAATAAAGAAGGCCAGCGCGATGGCCGATTCCAGCGCCTCTTCGAAATGCTGCAGCACGCTGCTGGTGTAGGCTTCGGCCACAAACAGCAGCAGCAGCCACACCGAGCGTTTCTTCCACAGCGTCCAGGGGCTGATGTCCAGATACGGTTTTTCCAGCGGCAGCGTCGCCCCCTGCAGCTGGGCGTCCTCGGTGACGTCATCCTCCAGCAGATGGGCGATCTCCTTTTCCATCAGGCAGCCGACCAGCTCGCCTTTATCGACGACGGGAACCAGGTCGAGGCCGCGCTCGTTGAGCTCGGCTATCACCTGCGGGCGTTCATCGTCAGGTTTGACGCGGAACAGGCAGCTGTCCATCAGGTAGCGGATAGACTGCCCGACATCCCCTTCCTGCAGTAGCTTTTTGACCGACAGGCTGCCGCGCAGCTTCTTGCCGGCGACCACAAACACCTGGCCGGGAATATCATCGCTGGTGAGCTGTGAGATAAAGTGCTCCCGCGCTTCATGGACGCTGAGATGTTCCTGCAGCGTAATAAAGTCGGTACGCATGTACTGGGCGATGGCATCGCCGTCGAAGCCAGAGGTCGCCTGATGAGCGGCGCAGAGTTGAATGGAAGACATGATTAAAATCCCTATAAAAAATCACTCATAGGGGCGAACAAGACAGGGTTAGCGCAGGCAGATCCCTACGTCCTGGTTTTAGCACTGCATAACGTATCTGAACGGTCATGACCGCCAGAAGTTACCTTGGCAACACCTTGATTCGATGGAAGCCTGTATTTCCCTGAGTGGTCTCTCTCGATACCAACAGGGCGGTAACTTGTATTTATGCAGGAGCCTCGCCATAACGAGATCGTTAAATGAGGCGCCATTATTGGCGAAGAGGGATAATTCACAAGGCGTATAGTTTAGGTGGTTTATCAACTGTTGATAAACCACCCAGGCATTTTCAAATAGTTAATCATCCGCTAAACACTGCAAATGCCCATGGCGCACACCGCGCTGGGCAATCACGTCGTCGGCAAAATGCTGCACCTCGGCCATGTCTCCCTTCAGCACCGCAATCTCCAGGCAGTCGTCATGGCTGATATGCACATGCAGCGTGGCGACGGAGAGATCGTGATGATGATGCTGGGTGGCCACCAGCCGGCTCGCCAGTTCGCGTTTTTCATGCTCGTAGACATATGACAGGACGGCATAACCGCGCCGCGGCTCCGACGGTGCGGGATCCTGGTTGAGGGCGTCGCGCAGAATATCGCGTACCGCCTCCGAACGGTTGTGGTAGCCGCGGCGGGCGCTGAGCGCATCGAGAGCGGCCAGCAGGTCATCATCAAGGGTCAGGGTTACGCGCTGCATGGCATGGCCTCGTTGAGCAGAGTGGCAGGAAAAGGTGGCAGCACCGCCTGCTGGAGCGCCTGTCCGGCAGGGGAGCGCAGGCGCAGCGGTAGACTGACCGTTGCGGTTTCGACGATGCGTCCGTGCTCCATCACCAGCACCCGCTGGCAAAAGCGCTCCACCAGCCGCAGATCGTGGGTAATGAACAGGCAGGCGGTGCCAAACCGGGCCTGCAGGCGCTTCAGCAGGGCGATAATCTCCGCCTGCAGCAGCAGATCGAGATTCGAGACCGCTTCATCCAGGATCAACAGCTGCGGCCGCACCGCCAGGGCGCGAGCCAGGCAGACGCGCTGCAGCTGTCCGCCGCTGAGCTGCGCCGGGCGTTTATCGAGCAGCGTCGTGGAAAGGTCGACCGCGTGCAGCATCTCTTCCACCCGCCGTGCGCGCTCCTCGCGCGACAAGCGGAACAGATGGCGCAGCGGCTCGCTGACGATCTCGCGCACCGTTTTGCGCGGATTCACCGCGCTGAAGGCGTCCTGAAACACCAGCTGAATATCACGGCGGAAGGCGCCGACGGCCTCGCCCTTCAGGGCGGTCAGCGGTGTGCCGCGCCAGACAATATCGCCGTGCTGCGGCGTTTCCAGGCCCACCAGCATCCGCGCCAGGGTGCTCTTGCCGCAGCCGCTGCGCCCGAGCAGGGCCACCGTTTCGCCGGGGGCGATGGCGAGTTGGATCTCGTGCAGGACCCTGCCGTGGTGGGGGTAATCGTGGCTCACCCCGTTGACGCTGAGTAAATTCATGCTGTTTTCTCCAGTCCGTACAGCGCCAGATGCGCCGCCAGCAGGCGCTGGCTCAGCGGGTGCTGTGGGGCGCTGAACAGCGTGTTTACATCGCACTGTTCAACGAGGCGACCGTTCTCCATGACCGTCACGTCATCCGCCAGCCGCGCCACAACGCCCATGTCATGCGTCACCAGCAGCAGCCCCAGACCGCGGCTGGCGACGATATCCGCCAGCAGATCGAGGATCCGCGCCTGGGCGATGGCATCGAGGTCGGTGGTCGGCTCGTCGGCGATGATAAAGGGCGCACGGCTGAGCAGGGCGAGGGCGATCATCATCCGCTGCAGCATGCCGCCGCTCATCTCGAAGGGATAGCGGCTGAGCAGCGAGCGCGGATTATCCAGACCCACCTCTTCCATCACCGCCAGCAGGGCGGCGTCATTCGCTTCGCGTCCCGCCGCCCGGCAAGTTTCCCGGGCGTGGGCGGCCATGGTATGCAGCGGATTAAAGGCGCTGCGTGGGTTCTGCATGATGGTGGCGATAGTCGCGCCGCGCAGCTGTTCGCCGTGCACCGGCATGCCGTCAAGCAACACCCGGCCGGCGGTCTGGCTGACGCCGGGCGGCAGCAGGCCCAGCGCGGCGGCGCAGGTAAGCGATTTCCCGCTGCCGCTGCTGCCGAGCAGCGCCAGCACCTTGCCGCGGCGCAGGGTAAGAGAGACGTCGCTGACCAGCGGGCGGTCGGCGGCAAGGGCGATCTGTTGCAGTTGGATCTTTTGCGGCATCAGTGGCTATGCTCCGCGATCAGGTGAGGATCGAGGCGATCGCGCAGCGCGTCGCCCAGCAGGTTAAAGGCCATCACGCTGATGAACAGCGCCAGCCCCGGCCAGACCATCTGCAGCGGCTGGGTCCAGATATACTGCCGGGCATCGTTGATCATCACCCCCCATTCCGCCGTCGGCGCGCTGACGCCGAGGCCAAGGAACGACATGCCGGCCACGTGAAGCATCATATGGCCGATATCCAGTGAGGCGAGCACCAACAGCGAGGGGATCACCGCCCCTGCCAGATGGTCGCTGAACAGCCGCCACTGGCTGGCGCCGCTCAGGCGGGCGGCGAGGATAAATTCGCGCTGGCGCAGGGAGACCACCAGATTACGCACCATTCTGGCGTACCAGGCCCAGTGCGATAGCGCAATGGCGAGGATCACGTTGGTCAGCCCGGTGCCGAGCACCCCCACCATAAAGAACGACAGGATCGAGGTTGGAAAGGTCATAAACAGTTCGGCAAGGCGCATCAGGCCGCGGTCGGCGCGGCCGCCCAGCAGCCCGGCGCTGCCGCCAACCGCCAGACCGATCAGCAGCACCAGCAGCAGGCAGGCCATTACCGCCCCCAGCGAGACGCGGGTGGCGGCCAGCAGGCGCGAGAAAATATCCCGTCCTAGATGATCGGTCCCCAGCCAGTGCGCTGCCCCTGGCGGCAGCAGCCGCTGCTGCAGGTTAATCGCCGCCGGATCCCAGGGTAGCCACCAGCCGCTGCCGATGGCGATGACCGCCAGCAGCGCAATAACCAGCAAGGCCAGTTTCACCGGCCAGCGGAAGTTTCGTAGCCATCTCATACGCTCACCTCCTCATGGCGGCGCAGGCGCGGGTCGAGCGCCGCGTTGAGCACATCCACCGCCAGGTTAGCCAGCACGAACACCGTGACCATCATCAGCGTAAAGCACTGAATCACCGGGTAATCGCGATTGAAGATCGCGGAAACCGCGTAGCGGCCGACCCCCGGCCAGGCAAAGATATTTTCAATAATCATGGTGCCGCCGATCAGCTCGCCAATGTGCATGCCCATGGCGGTCACCACCGGCAGGGTGGCGTTGCGCAGGATATGCCGCCGCTCCACCTGGCGCGCGCTCAAGCCGCGCAGCCGCGCCCACACCACGTGACGCTGACTGGAGACCTCCAGCATGCTGGCGCGCAGCAGGCGGGCGTTGATCGCCAGCGACATAAAGGCGATGGAGACGGCGGGCAATATCAGGTGCTGCCAGTCGCCGTACCCCATCGCCGGAAGCCACTGCAGATGCACGGAAAAGAGCATCACCAGCAGAAAGGCCAGCCAGAAGTTCGGCATCGACACGCCGAGGAAGGCAATCAGCCGCACAGCAAAGTCCGGCAGGCGATCGCGATGGCGCGCCGCCCAGATCCCTAGCGGCAGCGAGGTGACGAGGATCAGCGCCAGCGCCGCGCCGGTGAGCAGCAGAGTGGCCGGCAGGAAGTGCAGCAGGTCATCCAGCACCGGTCGCCGGGTGGCATAGGAGAGGCCAAAGTCCAGGTGCAGCGCCCGCCACAGCCAGTGCAGATACTGCATCGCCAGCGGCTGGTTGAGCCCCAGCAGTTCGCGGGTCGAGGCGACCATCTCTTCAGTGGGCGGCAGGTTCGACAGGCGTAAATAATCCAGCGCCGGGTCGCCGGTGCCGAGCCGCAGCAGCAGAAAGATGATGGCGGAGGCGGCGAGCAGCAGCGGGATCAGCAGCAGCAGGCGGCGTAAAATATAGCGTAACATTATGGCGTTACCGGTTTAATCTGGTCGAAAGGGATCTCGGTGCTCACCGGCGCGAACGGGATCTCCCCGACCTCCTGGCGCGCAACCGACATCAGCGAGACATAGCTGATGGGCAGGTACACCGCGTCCTGGTGCAGGCGGCTCAGCACATCGTGGTACAGCCGTTTCCGCTGCGCCTCGTCGCTGGTGGTCAGCACCTCGCTAATCTCTTTATCAATCAGCGCCTTGTCGGGCAGGCCGCGCTGGGCCTGATAATCGGCATGGGAGGGCACGCGCATCGAGCTTAAAAAGGCATGCGGATCGTAGGGGGCGCCCCAGGTGCGATTGAAGATCATGCCGAACCGCCCTTCGCGCTGGCGCGCATAGATGCTGCTCTCCTCCTCGCCGACCAGGGTGACGCGGATGCCGACCTCCCGCAGATTGGCCTGAATAATTTCGGCCATCGATTTAGCCAGCGCGTCGGTGCCGATAAACGCCAGCTCAATCGCCAGCGGTTGCCCGGCCTTTTGTCGCCAGGGCTGGCCTTCCGGTTGCTGCCAGCCGGCCTGCGCCAGCAGGGCGCGGGCTTTTGCCGGATCGTAACGGCGCGGCGTCAGATCCTGCGGGGCGTAGGGGACCGAGGGCGCAAACAGGGTGTCGGCAACCTGCTGGGTGCCGTAGAGCACGCTATCAACGAGGGTCTGCTTGTCGACGGCGTAGTTGAGCGCCTCGCGCACCGCCTGCTCGCGGGTCGGGCCCTGGCTGGCGTTCAGCGCCAGCATCACCGTCTCCGCCGGGGCGGAGAGACGAGCCGCGTAGCCGGGGTGATGACGAAAGCGTTCGAAGGTATCCAGCGGCAGCAGCCCCTCGTCGCCGTAGAGCATGTCGATTTCCCCGGTTTCGAACGCCACAGCGCGGCTGGTGGCGTCGGGGATCACTTTGATGGTGATTTGCTGTAGCGCGGGTTTATTACCCCAGTAGCGTTCGTTGCGTACCAGCACGTCGCGCTGATTGAGCTGCGAGCTCGCCAGTCGCCACGGCCCGGTGCCGATCGGGGCTTTGATGCCGTTGGCGGTGCCGCCATCGATAAACTGCGAGGGGGCGATAAAGCGGAACGGGCGCGGCAGGGCCAGCTCTTGGAGTAAGGGGGCGTAGGCGCTTTTCAGGGTGAGCTGCAGCTCGCTGGCGCTGAGCGCCCGCACGTCGGTTATCTGATTGGCGAGCTCAAGCCAGGCGTGGCGTTGGCGGTTGGCGAGCACCGCCTGGAAATTAGCCGCCGCGGCCTGGGCGTTAAAGGGTTCGCCGTTGGAGAAGGTCACATCCTCGCGCAGGGTAAACCACCAGGTTTTACCATCGGCGGAGTGGCGCCAGCGGGTCGCCAGCCAGGGCTGCACGCTGCCGTCAGCCTGATACTTCACCAGCGGTTCATAGACCATGCTTTGGGCAAATATCTGGTTGGGCGTATAGAGATGCGGATTCAGCGGGCCGACGTTCACCGGCCAGGCGGTAGTAAGCGAGTGCTGCGCGGCCAGAGCCAGCAGAGGGGCGCAGGCGACCAGCGCCAGCAGAGTGAGGCGGAAAATAGACAAGACGGCGTTCTCAGCGACAGGAAAGTATGACGATTTTAGTGATTCATCATACTTTCGGAGTAACCTGGATCAATATTGCGCCGGAAAGTATAAGTAATCCGTATGATTATGCGCAGGGGCAGGCGCCGCCTTACCCCTCAGGGCGCCCGGAACAACCCCAGCAGCGTGGCCACCTGTTCGTCGATCGGCGCCAGATCCCGCTTGACGATCAGATGCAGCGGCGTCGCGCGGCGCGCGCCGTGGCTGAGGGGCAGCCGCTTCAGCACGCCCTGATCGAGATGGGAACGAATGCGCTCTTCCGGCAGCCAGCCGAAGCCGACCTGATACATCACTGCATCAATGGCCGCGTCAATGGTGGAGAAGGTCCAGGCGTCACGCGTCGCCTGGCCATCGCCGGTCTGGTCGGCAATGCGCACCAGCGGCCATGGCGCCAACGCGCTATCCTCCAGCGGACCGTCGAGGGCGGCGAGAGGATGGTCGCGGTGGGCGACGGCGATAAAATCAATATTCATCAGCCACTCTCCGCGGCCGGTAATATCCTGGCGGCGGGTCAGAACCATGACATCGGCTTCCGTTCGCGCCGCGCCCTCGTCATCAATATTTTCCAGCACTTCGGTGAGTCTGACCTGAGTCTGCGGATAACGCTGCTGAAACTGGCGCAAAATGGCGAACAGCCGCTGGCGCGGGAAAATGCTGTCGACCACCAGGTCCAGACGGGTGCGCGCCCCGTTGCGCAGAGTGGCAGCATGCGTCTCAACGTAGGCGAAGGCCTGCAGCAACGGTTTGACCTGATTCAGCAGCAGTTCGCCGGCCGGGGTCAGCACCGCCCGCCGACCGGACGGCGCCAGCAGCGCCACCCCTAAGCGCTCCTGCAGCAGCGCGAGGTTATAGCTCACCGAAGACTGACTGCGGTTGGTCTCCTCCGCCGCTCTGGCAAAGCTCCCGAGATCCACTACCTTTTCCAGTAATGCCCACTGCTCCAGGGTTGTCTTGTGCATAATCAATCTAAAATTTGGATGTATTTAATCCAAACATAGCGTTATTCATTCAATTTTTAAAGACGTATGCTGTCCTCAACAACACAGAGGAGAATAAATGATGAGCACTTTCGACAAACATGACCTCAGCGGCTTTATCGGTAAACATCTGGTCTACACCTACGACAACGGCTGGAACTACGAAATTTACGTCAAAAACGGCCACACCCTCGACTACCGTATTCACAGCGGCATCGTCGGCAATCGCTGGGTGAAAGATCAGGAAGCGTACATCGTGCGGGTAGGGGAAAGTATCTACAAAATCTCCTGGACCGAACCGACCGGTACCGACGTGAGCCTGATCGTCAACCTGGGCGATAAACTGTTCCACGGCACCATCTTCTTCCCGCGCTGGATCATGAATAACCCGGAAAAAACCGTCTGCTTCCAGAACGATCACATTCCGCTGATGAATTCTTACCGCGATGCCGGCCCGGCCTACCCGACAGAAGTGATTGACGAGTTCGCCACCATCACCTTCATTCGCGACTGTGGCGCAGATAATGATGAGGTAATTAATTGCCCGGCGAGTGAATTGCCTGCGGATTTTCCTGCAAATTTGTAATTAA
Organism: Klebsiella sp. GB_Kp056; assembly: GCF_040064755.1. Classification (NCBI taxonomy): domain Bacteria; kingdom Pseudomonadati; phylum Pseudomonadota; class Gammaproteobacteria; order Enterobacterales; family Enterobacteriaceae; genus Klebsiella; species Klebsiella sp. GB_Kp056. The sequence goes on from NZ_JBEAJA010000041.1 coordinate 226,401, forward strand.
GCAGAAATAATTTTGTGATCTGCGCTAACTTTTTGTCATCAAGCGTGACAAAGACAGCGTCATTAATTGTTATCTGGTTTAACCCCCGTTTACTTTCCGCGATAGCGTTCCTGTTTGCTTTTCCAGACAGGAACGTTTTTTTGTCAAACTTCTGCCATAAATAAAACCTATCATTCTGTTTCTTAATGATTTATTTGGCCATGCTGAGAAAAGATTAATTTCTTAATATTATCCTAAGCAAGGTCAACTACATTAATAGTTGTCGAAATACCCTGAAATGGAATGCCGCGCTGAACTCACTTCATTTTAATTTCGTTTAAGTCCACAGGCGCAGGATATTTTATTCTAACGACCCTGATTTGTGCGTGGGTCATCTACAGAACAGGATGATGATGAGCGATTTTTTGCCTTTTTCGCGCCCGTCGATGGGCGACGCAGAGCTGGCAGCGCTGCGTGAAGTTTTAGCGTCGGGCTGGATCACCACCGGGCCGAAGAATCAGGCACTTGAAGCGGCATTCTGCCAGTTGACCGGCAACCGCCACGCGATTGCCGTCAGTTCAGCGACCGGCGGGATGCACGTGACCCTGATGGCGCTGGGTATTGGCCCCGGCGATGAAGTCATTACGCCGTCCCAGACCTGGGTCTCCACCCTCAATATGATCTGCCTGCTGGGCGCCACGCCGGTGATGATCGATGTCGATAACGACAATCTGATGATCACCCCTGAGGCGGTGACAGCGGCGATCACCTCGCGGACCAAAGCGATTATTCCTGTGCACTACGCGGGGGCGCCAGCCGATATTGACGCCATTCGCGCGGTGGGCGAGCGCCATGGCATTCCGGTGATCGAAGACGCCGCCCATGCGGCGGGGACCCACTATAAAGGCCGCCACGTAGGCTGGCAGGGGACCGCGATTTTCTCGTTCCACGCGATCAAAAATATGACCTGCGCTGAAGGCGGGCTGGTTGTCACCGACGACGACGAGCTGGCCTCCCGCATCCGTAGCCTGAAATTCCATGGCCTCGGCGTGGACGCCTATGACCGCCAGACCCACGGCCGCGCGCCGCAGGCGGAGGTGATCGCTCCGGGCTTTAAATACAACCTTGCCGACATCAACGCCGCGCTGGCGCTGGTCCAGCTGGAAAAACTGCCTCACGCCAACCAGCGCCGGGCGGAAATTGCCCAGCGCTATCTGCGCGAACTGGCGGACACGCCGTTTACGCCCCTGAGCGTCCCGGCCTGGGATCACCAGCACGCCTGGCATCTGTTTATCATCCGCGTCGATGAGGCTGCATGCGGCATCAGCCGCGACGCGTTGATGGAAAAGCTGAAGGCGATGGGTATCGGCACCGGTCTGCACTTCCGTGCGGCCCATACGCAAAAATATTACCGCGAGCGCTTCCCTGAGGTTTCCCTGCCGAATACCGAATGGAACAGCGCCCGCATCTGTTCTCTCCCGTTGTTCCCGGACATGACCGATGACGATGTCACTCGCGTCATTTCCGCACTGCGCCAGCTGTCAGGACGTTGATATGCTTACTTACCCTCCCGTGAAGAAGGTCTCGGTGGTTATCCCGGTTTATAACGAACAGGATAGCCTGCCGGAGCTGCTTCGTCGTACGGAAACCGCCTGCGCCACGCTGGGGCGGCAATATGAAATTCTGCTGATCGACGATGGCAGCAGCGATGACTCGGCGCGCATGCTCACCGAAGCCGCCGAGGCGGAAGGCAGTCACGTCGTCGCCGTGTTGTTAAACCGTAACTACGGCCAGCACTCGGCGATCATGGCCGGCTTCAGCCATGTGACGGGCGATCTGATTATTACCCTTGATGCCGACCTGCAAAACCCGCCGGAAGAGATCCCGCGGCTGGTGGCGAAGGCGGATGAAGGTTACGACGTGGTGGGCACCGTCCGTCAGAACCGTCAGGACAGCATCTTCCGCAAAACCGCCTCGAAGATGATCAACCGCCTGATCCAGCGCACCACCGGCAAAGCGATGGGCGACTACGGCTGCATGCTGCGCGCCTACCGTCGCCACATTATCGACGCGATGCTCAACTGCCACGAGCGCAGCACCTTTATCCCGATTCTGGCGAATACCTTCGCCCGTCGCGCGGTGGAGATCCCGGTGATGCACGCCGAGCGTGAATTCGGCGACTCCAAATACAGCTTTATGCGCCTGATCAACCTGATGTACGACCTGGTGACCTGTCTGACCACCACGCCGCTGCGTCTGCTCAGCATTTTCGGCAGCGTGATAGCCCTGCTGGGCTTCGCCTTCGGCCTGCTGCTGGTGGTGCTGCGTCTGGCCTTCGGCCCGCAGTGGGCGGCGGAAGGGGTGTTTATGCTCTTCGCCGTGCTGTTTATGTTTATCGGCGCTCAGTTTATCGGTATGGGCCTGCTCGGGGAGTATATCGGACGCATCTATAACGACGTGCGCGCGCGTCCCCGCTACTTTATTCAACGTGTTGTTCGCCAGCCGGAAACGGCATCTAAAGAGGAAGATCGTTCATGAAAGCCGTAGTCTTCGCTTATCACGATATGGGCTGCACCGGTATCCAGGCTCTGCTGGACGCCGGGTATGATATCGCTGCTATTTTCACCCACCCGGATAACCCTGGCGAAAACCATTTCTTTGGCTCCGTGGCGCGCCTTGCTGCCGAGCAGGGCATTCCGGTGTGGGCGCCGGAAGACGTGAACCATCCGCTGTGGATTGAGCGTATCCGCGAGATGAAGCCGGACGTGCTGTTCTCCTTCTACTACCGCAATCTGCTGGGCGATGAGATCCTCCGTCTCGCGCCGAAAGGGGCGTTTAACCTGCACGGTTCGCTGCTGCCGAAATATCGCGGCCGCGCGCCGCTGAACTGGGTGCTGGTCAATGGCGAAAGCGAAACCGGCGTCACCCTGCACCGGATGGTGAACCGCGCCGACGCGGGGGATATCGTCGCCCAGCAGGCCGTGGCGATTGGCCCGGATGACGCCGCCCTGACGCTGCACCGCAAGCTGTGCGCCGCCGCCACTGGGCTGCTGGGCCAGGCGCTGCCGGCGATCCTCGCCGGAACCACCGATGAACGTCCGCAGGATCACAGCCAGGCGACCTATGTGGGGCGTCGTACCCCGGAAGATGGCCGCCTCGACTGGGAGCAGCCGGCGCAGACCCTGCACAATCTGGTGCGCGCGGTCTCCGATCCGTGGCCGGGCGCCTTCGGCTACGCCGGCGCGAACAAGTTTATCGTCTGGAAATCCCGCGTCCGTCATGATCTGCCGGCAGCTAAGCCGGGTACCGTTATCTCCGTTGCGCCGCTGATCGTGGCGTGCCAGGAGGGGGCGCTGGAGATTGTCACCGGCCAGACCGAACGCGGGGTGTACATGCAGGGCGCCCAGCTGGCGCAGGGGCTGGGCCTGGTGTCCGGGGCGGTGATCAGCAGCAAACCGGTGGTGGCGGTTAAGCGTCGCACCCGGGTGCTGATCCTCGGCGTCAATGGCTTTATCGGTAACCATCTGACCGAACGCCTGCTGCAGGACGACAACTATGAGATTTACGGCCTGGATATCGGCTCCGACGCCATCAGCCGTTTCCTCGACTGCCCGCGTTTCCACTTTGTGGAAGGCGATATCAGCATTCACTCCGAGTGGATCGAATATCACATTAAGAAATGCGACGTGGTGCTGCCGCTGGTGGCCATCGCCACCCCTATCGAGTACACCCGCAACCCGCTGCGCGTCTTCGAGCTGGATTTCGAAGAGAACCTGAAGATCATCCGCGACTGCGTGAAATATAATAAGCGCATCATCTTCCCGTCGACCTCGGAAGTGTACGGCATGTGCACAGATAAAAACTTCGACGAAGACACTTCCAATCTGGTGGTCGGGCCGATCAACAAACAGCGCTGGATCTACTCGGTCTCCAAGCAGCTGCTGGACCGCGTGATCTGGGCCTACGGCGATAAGAATGGCCTGAAGTTCACCCTGTTCCGTCCGTTCAACTGGATGGGGCCGCGTCTGGATAACCTCAACGCCGCGCGTATCGGCAGCTCCCGCGCCATCACCCAGCTGATCCTCAACCTGGTGGAAGGCTCGCCGATCAAGCTCATCGAAGGCGGTAAGCAGAAGCGCTGCTTCACCGACATCAGCGATGGTATCGAAGCGCTGTTCCGCATCATCGAGAACAAAGACGGCCGCTGCGACGGGCAGATCATCAACATCGGTAACCCGGATAACGAAGCGAGCATCAAAGAGCTGGCGGAGATGCTGCTGGCCTGCTTCGAACGCCATCCGCTGCGCGATCGCTTCCCGCCGTTTGCCGGCTTCCGCGAAGTGGAAAGCAGCGACTACTACGGCAAGGGCTATCAGGACGTTGAGCATCGCAAACCGAGCATCCGCAACGCCAAACGCTGCCTGAACTGGGAGCCGAAGGTGGAGATGGAAGAGACCGTTGAGCATACGCTGGACTTCTTCCTGCGCACGGTTGAACTGGTGGACGCTAAACATCCATGAAACAGGTCGGCTTACGCATAGATGTCGATACCTTTCGCGGCACGCGGGACGGCGTTCCGCGGCTGCTGGACCTGCTGGGTCAGCACGGGATCCAGGCAAGCTTCTTCTTCAGCGTCGGGCCGGACAATATGGGGCGCCACCTGTGGCGCCTGGTAAAACCGAAGTTTCTGTGGAAGATGCTGCGCTCCAGAGCGGCCTCGCTGTACGGCTGGGATATTCTGCTGGCCGGCACCGCCTGGCCGGGACGCCGCATCGGCGCGGGGAACGAGGCGGTGATCCGCGCTGCCGCCGAGTCTCATGAAGTGGGCCTGCACGCCTGGGACCACTACAGCTGGCAGGCGTGGAGCGGCGTCTGGCCGCAGGAACGGCTGACGCTGGAGGTTGAGCGCGGCCTGCTGGAGCTCGAACGCATTATCGGCCGGCCGGTCACCTGCTCGGCTGTCGCCGGCTGGCGCGCCGATCAGCGAGTGGTGAAAGCCAAAGAATCCTTCGATTTCCTCTACAACAGCGACTGTCGCGGCACGCGGCCGTTTCTGCCCCAGCTCGGCAGCGGCGTCTCCGGTACGGTGCAGATCCCGGTCACGCTGCCGACCTGGGACGAGGCGGTGGGCACGGCGGTGGAAATCGCCGGCTTTAACCGCTACCTGCTGGACTGCATCCATCGCGACCCGGGCGTGCCGGTCTATACCATTCACGCCGAAGTGGAAGGCATTGCCTACGCGGATCAGTTCAATGAACTGCTGACCATGGCGGCGGAAGAAGAAATTCAGTTTTGCCCACTGAGCCAGCTGTTGCCCGCTGACTTTAGCGAGCTGCCGTCTGGCAAAGTGGTTCGGGGTGAACTGGCTGGCCGGGAAGGCTGGCTCGGACGTGAACAATTACTGACTTCGGGTGTTTGATGAAAAGCATTCGCTATGGCGTCTCTCTGATTGCGCTGTTTGCGCTGTATTACCTGCTGCCGCTTAATTTCCGTTTGCTCTGGCAACCCGATGAAACCCGCTACGCGGAGATCAGCCGTGAAATGCTGGCCACCGGCGACTGGGTGGTGCCGCATTTTCTCGGATTGCGCTATTTCGAAAAGCCGATTGCCGGTTACTGGATCAACAGTATCGGTCAATGGCTGTTTGGCCATAATAACTTCGGCGTACGCTTTGGGTCGGTCTTCGCCATCACCATGACCGCCGTGCTGGTGGCCTGGCTGGCGTGGCGCGTCTTTCGCGACAAAAAGGTAGCTGTCCTGTCGCCGGTGATTTTTCTCACCGCGATGCTGGTGTATGCGATTGGCACCTATGCGGTGCTGGACCCGATGATCACCCTGTGGCTGGCGCTGGCGATGTGCAGTTTCTGGGGCGCGACGCAGGCGCAGAGCCGCAGCGGCAAAATACTGGGTTACGCGCTGCTGGGCGTCGCCTGCGGTATGGGGGTGATGACCAAAGGCTTCCTTGCGCTGGCGGTGCCGGTGGTGGGCGTTCTGCCGTGGGTGATCGCCCGTCGACGCTGGCGTGAAGTGCTGACCTACGGTTGGCTGGCGGTGGTCGTCTGTACGCTGGTGGTGCTGCCCTGGGGGCTGGCTATCGCCCAGCGCGAGCCGGACTTCTGGCGCTACTTCTTCTGGGTCGAGCATATTCAGCGTTTCGCCGAAAAAGACGCCCAGCACAAAGCGCCGTTCTGGTACTACATCCCGTTCCTGATCGCCGGCAGCCTGCCGTGGCTGGCCCTGCTGCCGGGGGCGCTGAAGCGCGGTTGGCTTGAGCGCGATGAGGCCCGCGGCGCGCTGTATCTGTTAGGCTGGGTGGCGATGCCGCTCCTGTTCTTCAGTATCGCCAAAGGCAAACTGCCGACCTATATCCTGCCGTGCTTTGCGCCGCTGTCGATCCTGATGGCGCGCTACGCGCTGGAGGCGGCGAAGACCGGCGCGAAAGCGTTACGGGTCAACGGGATGATCAACCTGGGCGTCGGCCTGCTGGGGCTGATCGCCGTGCTGGTGGTCTCGCCCTGGGGCGTGATGCATAAGCCGGTGTGGACCAAGATTGAGCTGTATAAATGTCTGCTGGCGGCGATCGCCTTCGCCGTCTGGGCGCTGATGGGCTGGCTGGCGATGAAAGACGCTGGCCGCCGCTGGAGCCTGGCGGCGCTCTGCCCGCTCGGCCTGGCGCTGCTGGTGGGCTTCGCCATCCCGGACCGGGTTATCGACAGCAAACAGCCGCAGTTCCTCGTGGATATCGTCAGCGAATCCCTGCAGCCCAGCCGCTACGTCCTGACCAACAACGTCGGGATCGCCGGCGGCCTGGCCTGGGAGCTGAAGCGAAGCGATATTATTATGTTCGACAAACAGGGTGAGCTGAAGTACGGTCTCGACTGGCCGGACGCTCAGGGAAGCTTTGTCAGCCAGGCCGGGTTTGCCGACTGGCTGGCCGCGCATCGTCAGCAGGGGCCGGTCTCGCTGGTGCTGTTGATGGATAAAGGAGAGAGTATGCTCGACTTACCGTTACCGAAACCCGATAACGCTTACGAGCTGGGGCGGGTCGTTTTCCTTCAGTATCTGCCGCAATGAGCGTCTGGATCTGTCTGGTGTTCGCCAGCCTGCTGAGCTGCGCCGGACAGCTGTGCCAGAAACAGGCGACCCGCCCGTCCCGTCGCGGACGGCGGAGTCGTCATATACTTTTCTGGCTGGGGATGGCGCTGTTATGCCTCGGCTGCGGCATGCTGCTGTGGCTGAGCGTCCTGCAGTCAATTCCGGTGAGCATCGCCTATCCGATGCTGAGTCTGAACTTCGTCTGGGTCACCCTCGCGGCTTGGGGCATCTGGCATGAGCCGGTCGCTCCCCGCCACTGGTTTGGCGTCGGGTTGATCGTCGTGGGCATTGTCATTCTGGGGACCAGCGTCTGATGGGCTTTCTCTGGGCATTATTCAGCGTCGGCCTCGTCAGCGGCGCGCAGCTGCTGCTGCGCAGCGCCATGGTGGTGTTGCCGCCGCTGACCGATATTCTGGCGTTTCTCCAGCATCTGTTGCATCTCCAGCCCGGCACCTTCGGCCTGTTTTTCGGCCTGCTGGGCTACCTGCTGTCGATGGTCTGCTGGTACTTTGCCCTCCACCGTCTGCCGCTGTCGAAAGCGTATGCGCTGCTGAGCCTGAGCTATATCCTCGTTTGGGCCGCCGCCATCTGGCTGCCCGGCTGGCATGAGCCGTTCCACTGGCAATCGCTGCTGGGCGTGGCGATTATCGTCGCCGGCGTATTGACCATCTTCTGGCCGGTGAAACGCCGCTAGCCGGGGAGCCGGCTTTTGGGGCGCCCCGGGCCGAGCAGGATCGCCAGCTTGCTGCCCCCGACGGTGGTCTCCATCCAGATTTTACAGACGCTGGTTAACGGCACCGAGAGCAGCATTCCCACCGGCCCCAGCAGCCAGCCCCAGACCAGCAGCGACAGGAACACCACCAGGGTCGACATCCCCAGCCGGTGGCCCATCATGCGCGGCTCCACCATGTTGCCCAACACCATATGCACCACCAGGAACAGCGCCCCGACCAGCAGGCACTCATAGATGCCGCTGAACAGCAGCGCCTGCAGCATGGGCGGGATGGCGGAGATGGCGGATCCGATATTCGGCACATAGTTCAACAGGAACGCCAGCACCCCCCACATCAGCGCGAACTGCACCCCCATCGCCAGCAGCCCCAGCCAGACAATCAGGCCGGTCCACAGGCTGATCAGCGTTTTCAGCGCCAGATAGTGGGTGACGCCTTTCAGCGCCCGGTGCAGCCCGGCGATATGCAGGCGAGGGTTATTGAGGGCAAAACGCAGTTTGTAGGGCAGGTGGCGAACCTCAAACAGCATAAAGATCACCGTCATCACCAGCAGCACAATGCTGGCCATCGCCCCGGAAAGCTGGGTCATCAGCGTTGTGGCCCAGGTCATCAGCCGTTCTGAATCCATACGTCGCAGCATGCGCTCCGGATTGATATGCAGGTTGAGAAAGGGGAGATACTCCTGGAGCTGGACGATCTTACGCGTCAGGGCGCGGTTGAAATCGGGCAGCATGGCGACAAAGTCATTGAGCGACGCCGCCAGCACGCCAAGCAGCGCGGTCAGCATGACCAGCATTGCCGTCACCACCAGCGTAATGGCGAACGGGCGCCGCACCCCGCGGCGAATGAACCAGGTGACCAGCGGGTTGAGGACGATAGCGAAAAACAGCGCCAGCAGGAGCTGCACCAGAATATCGGCGGCGGCGTGGATCCCGGCGAGGATAATCACCAGCGCCGCCAGCTTAAGTAAAATATGGAGCCCGGCTTTATCAGCCTGCGGAGGGGACATAGGTATTCCTTTTGTGAGTCGCGCCTGATAAGTGTAGCGGTTCGCTGGCTGCCAATATTCCGAAAGGCGAGCGGCTTTTCCGCCATCATCTTTTGATCGCTTAAACCACGCCGCTGAAATGTTGAATGCGCGCGTCCGTCAGCGTGAACGGCGTCGGCGTACAGACCGCAATACTTAACCCATCGTGCAGAATCTGGCTGAGCGACAGCGGGTCGTGACAGGCGCTGTCAACGGAGGCCATCTGCCAGGCGCTGCCGCCGCGCTGTTTCACCAGCGCCTCTTTGCGCGTCCAGATACGCCAGAAGACCGTGAGCTGCTGCGCCGGCGAAGCCTGCGCCAGTTCCTGGTGCTCGCTTTCGCTGAACAGGGCGTTAGCCAGGCGGCGCCAGCCTTCGCGCGGGCGAATCACTTCGATGTCGCAACCCACCTCGCCTTTATCGCTGAGCAGCAGGGCAATATCGTCGCCGCTGTGGCTAAGGTTAAACCACAGCCCGCGCGCGACGGGGAAGGCAGGCTTGCCCTGTTCGCCAAGCTGAATATCCGTCAGCGGGGCAGCCGCCTGCGCCAGCAGCGCGCGGCCGGCAAGCCAGCTGGCTCGTCGCGGTCCGTCCGGCGCCTGCGCCATCAACGCAGGCGGTAACGGCAGGGCGCTAAGGGCGGAGATCTTACCCAGAAAAAGCTGATACATTTCAAGGCCAGCGTCGAATAATGATTGAGGTGTTAATGCCGCCGAAGGCGAAGTTGTTGCTCTGCAGGAATTCACACTCCAGTTTGCGCTTTTCCCCCATGATGTAATCCAGTTCGCCACAGTTGGCGTCCGGTTTATGGAGATTCAGCGTTGGCGCAAACCAGCCTTCGCGCATCATCTGCAGGCTCATCCACGCTTCTAACGCCCCGCAAGCGCCAAGCGTATGGCCGAAATAGCTTTTCAGCGAAGAGATCGGCACGCTGTCGCCGTAAACGGCCGCCGTTGCCTGGCTTTCCGCGATATCGCCGCGATCGGTGGCGGTGCCGTGGGCCGAAATATAGCCGATATCCCGGGGGCTTAAGCCCGCCATGTTTAGCGATTGTTCCATGCAGATCTGCATGGTTTCGCGCTGCGGCTGGGTAATATGGGCCGCATCGCAGTTAGTGGCGAACCCGACGATTTCACCGTAGATGGTTGCGCCGCGCGCTTTGGCATGCTCGAGATCTTCAAGGATCAGCGTGCCGGCGCCTTCGCCAATCACCAGACCATCTCGCTGTTCATCGAACGGAGAGGGGGTGAGGGCCGGTTCGTCATTGCGTTGGCTGGTGGCGAAGAGGGTATCGAATACCGCGGCTTCCGAAGGGCAGAGCTCCTCGGCCCCGCCGGCCACCATCACCGTTTGGTAACCATGGCGAATGGCTTCCCAGGCGTAGCCAATCGCCTGGCTGCCGGAGGTGCAGGCGCTGGAGGTGGGGATCACGCGCCCCCGCAGACCGAAGAATAATCCGGTATTCACCGCGGTAGTATGCGGCATCATCTGCACATAGGTAGTGCCGGTGATATTGTTGGTATGTTTCTCCGTCAACATGGTGGCGAACTCGCTCACCGGACCGGTACTACCGGTTGACGAGCCGTAAGCGATGCCGGTTTGGCCGTTGGTCAGCACGGTGTCGCCGATAAGCCCGGCCTGCTCCAGCGCGAGCTCAGTGGCGCGGGTGGAGAGTCGCGATACCCGCCCCATCGCGCGGATACGCTTGCGGGTATAATGCTCCGGCAGGGTGAAATCGTCGATTGGCGCCCCCAGCAGCGTATGCAGTCCGTCATACGCCAGCCATTCCGGCATCTTACGCACCGCATTTTTATATTCCCGCAGCCTGGTGGCGACATCCTGCCAGTTTTCGCCAAACGCGGTCACCCCGCCCATCCCTGTAATGACCACCCGGCGTATCATAGCATCCCCCCGTTGATGGAAATGACCTGGCGGGTGACGTAGCCCGCGATATCCGACATTAAATAGCTGGCAAGCCCGGCCACCTCGTCGGCCTGACCCATGCGTTTCATCGGGATCATGGTCATCGCCTCTTTCAGCGCGTGCTCTTCCATGTCAATCATCCCGGTGTCGATAAGACCCGGCGCAATACAGTTAACGGTGATTTTGCGTTTTGCCAGTTCTATCGCCAGCGCTTTGGTGGCGCCGATAATGCCCGCCTTGGCGGCGCTGTAGTTGACCTGGCCGCGGTTGCCCATGACGCCGGAAACCGAGGAGAGGGTGATGATACGTCCGCCCTGGCGTGCGCTAATCATCGGCATGATGCAGGGATGAATGACGTTATAAAAACTGTCGAGGTTGGTGTGGATCACGGCGTCCCAGTCGTCATCGCCAAGCGCCGGGAAGGCGCCGTCGCGGGCGATGCCGGCGTTGCTGACAATGCCATACCATGCGCCATGGTCGGCCATATCCTGCTCCAGTACCTCGCGGCATTGCTGACGATCGGCGACGTCAAAACTCAGCAGCCGGCCGTCGCCGCCGGCGGCGGTTATCGCCTCCAGCGTCTGTTGCGCCCCCGCGCGGTCGCGATGAAAGTGGACGCCCACCACAAAACCGTCCGCTGCCAGCTGGCAGGCGATAGCGCGACCGATGCCTTTGCTGGCGCCGGTAACCAAAACTGAACGACTCATTCTGACGCTCCTTGTTGAAATAAAGTGCTAAGTTCTTCTGTTGTGGGCTGGAAGGTGTTGACCCGCCCGCTGGCCAGGACGTCATCGTCCACCATAATGGTGCCTTCGAAGCTGCCGAAACGTTCATCCTGCATCAAGAGCTTCACGCTGATGGACAGCGTCTTTCCGCCCGGCAGGCTCCCGGCCGCGCAAACCAGTTCGCGCGCGCCCAGCACCATGCCTAAAGCGAGCGATGTTTGTCCTTGCTGCTGGCGGTGCCAGCCGGACCAGACGCCGACGGTCTGCGCCATTAATTCAAGGGCGAACCAGCCGGGAAGATCGCCGTTGGTATCGAGAAATGGCTCCAGAACGCTGCCGGGTGAGACCGCGACGCGGCAGGTGGCGGTGTCGGCAGTCACCGCCTCGACCTCTTCCAGCAGCAGCATCGGCGCGTCGTGCGGCAGGTAACTGCCGGGTGATAAAAAGTGGCTCATGACATTCTCCCGAGCAGGATGCTGGTGTTATTGCCGCCAAAGGCAAAAGAGTTCGACAGGATAACTGGCCGCGACAGCGGCTGCGGATGTTCAATGAGCCCGCACGGCGGTAGCGTGTCATCCTGCGGAGACTGACTGAAATCCTGTGCCGGTAACAACAGATTGCGCTGCAGGATCAGCATGCCGATGGCGGCCTCGGTGATCCCCGCCGCACCCAGCGTATGTCCGGTCAGATGTTTGGTGGAACTACAGGGCACCCTTTCGCCAAACAGCGCGTTGATCACCCGGGCTTCTATCTGGTCGTTAAGCCGCGTAGCGGTGCCGTGCAGGTTAATGTAACCCACCTGCTCCGGCATGATGCCCGCGTCGTCCAGCGCCTGCTGAATGGCGCGCATCGCCCCTTCTCCTTGGGGGTGCGGGGCGGAAATATGCCAGGCGTCGCTGGATTCGCCGATACCCAGCAGCGCGATGGGCTGCGGCTCGCGGGTCAGCAGCATCAGCGCCGCCCCTTCGCCGATGGTGATCCCGCAGCGGTCGCGGCTAAACGGCTGGCACTGCGTCGTGGAGAGCGACTCCAGGCTGTGAAAGCCGTTGATGGGCATCCGGCTAAGGGTATCCGCGCCGCCGACGATCGCCACATCCGCCAGCCCCGCCTCAATGAGCCGCCGTCCGCTGATTATCGCCCGCGCGCTGGAGGAGCAGGCGGTTGACAGGGTATATGCCGGACCATCCAGCGCCAGCCAGCGGCTGAGAAAACGCGACGGGTCGCCCAGCTCCTGCTGTGGATAGCGCCAGGCCTCGCTCGCCTTGCCGTTAAGCGTCAAATTAACGTGTACGTCGCCTTCATCCAGCCCTGACGTACTGGTGCCCAACACCACGGCGACCCGAGCCCGGCCATAGCGGGCGATGGCGCGATCCACCTGCGGCTGGATCTGCGCCAGCGCCGCCAGCAGCAGCTGATTATTGCGCGAACGATGGTCGCGAAAGGTATCGGGAATGGCGGGTAGTTCGCCGTCCACCCCCGCGAAAATCGCCTGCGGATGCCCCTGTAACCACCCTTCACGCGGGCGCATGCCGGGCGCTATACCGCGGGCCAGATTGGCGGCGATTTCATCATTATCGCGTCCCAGGGCGTTAATCATGCCGACAGCAGAAATGAAGATCATCTCAGTCACCCAGGTATTGAATGGTGATGTGGTATTTAAAGACGTGCTGCTCGATGCTAATCGGCACGCGCTTGCCTTTGCGGTTGATATAGGTGATGTCGGTGACCAGTTTTCCGCGCGCGTTACGCAGTTCGCGTTTGTCGCCGCGGTCGGTTAGCGTCCAGCCTTTCGGCAGCTGCGGCAGCCATGCGCTAAGCGGCCAGTGGCTGAGCATCACATCGGCCAGCACCTGGCTGGCGGGCGGCAGTTGCGGGATCACCATCGACTGTTCCGCGCGCAGCCCTTGTTGATCATAGGTCACCAGGAACAGGCGGATACCGACGGACGACAGGCCCGCCAGCGTGAGCTTTTTATCATCGGCATTGAGCAGCACCAGCAGCGACTGGGTTTGGCCGTTGAAGCGGCCGGTCAATAACTGCTGGGAACTGATGGCCGGCGAGATGCCCGGCGGCGGCAACGTGACGCGCGTACCCGGCTCCAGCCACGCCTGCGGACGGCCTTGCGGCTCCGGCGGCGAATAACTGCAGCCGGCCAGCAATAAGGCGGCGAAGAGCGCGAAGGCGCGCCAGAATGATGGTCTTCTCATCGTCTTTTTTTCTCTTTTTTGCTCGGCATCGCCAGCGGCGACAGCAGGAAAGCGGTGAAAATACCGCTGACCAGGACAGTGCCAAAGCTGCTGATGGCCTGGGTGGCGCTAAACACCAGCATGCCAAGCGTTAATAAGGTGGTCATCATCGCCAGGGTAACCGCCAGCAGCGATGTCAGCGGCGTGCCGCGCGGGTTGCTGAAAAACAGGGTGTAGTTGATGCCAATCCCAAGTACCAGCACCAGCGCCAGTAAGGAGAACAGGTTAACGGCGTGGCCGGTGAGCGCCAACGCCCCCAGGCCGCATCCCAGCGACAATACCGACGGCACCAGGCTTATTAAGCCCTTGCGCCAGCCAAGGCGGATAGCGGCGCCGCAGGCAATCACCGCCAGCGCAACGCCCAGCAGCCCGGTTAAAATATGACGGTAGAGCGCGAAAAGCTGGTCGAAATCGCTTTTACGATCGACCCACGCCACGCCAGTCTGGGTTGTGCTGAGCGCCTTCAGCGCCGCGCTATCTTTCACCCCGCTCACTGGCACCAGTACGCCGCTTTCGCCATCCGGCAGCGTCAGCCATAGCAGCCGCCAGCCTTCGCTGGCCGGACTGGCAAGCCAGTCGCCGACTGTCACCGGCATCAGCCGCAGGTCGGGGTGAACAGCGGTGAGTCCGGCGTTATTCAGCGCCTGGCCGATGGCCGGCGCCGCCTGCTTCAGCAGGGCCAGATCCTGCTGCTGGCGGGCCAGTGAATTGAGCGGAATGGCGCGATACCCGCCAAGCATTCCGTCGGTTTGCGCTTTAGCCAGTGCGGGCATAAAGGCTTCAAGCCGCTGCAGCGTTTGTTGCGCCGTGTCGCCGTAAACCACGAACCACTTTTGATCGACGCTTTGGCCAGTGAGCGCGGTGATGGCATGCTCCTGGGAGAGGATATTCTGCGGCAGCGCCTGCAGCTGTGAGATATCGTCATCCACCCGCAGGAGAGCGAGCCCCGTCAGGGAGAAAATGGCCAGAACCACCGGCAGACCGATGGCGAGTTTTTTGTTACGCCGCCATGCCGCGAGCCAGCGCGACATCAGCACCATCGCTGGGACGGGACGCACCGGGAGCCCATGGCACAGCCATGGCTGCCAGAAAATCACCGTCAGGCATGAGGCGCTTAGCCCCACGGCCGCAAATAGCGCCATCTGGCGAATGGCCGGGAAGGGGGCCAGCATCATGATTAAATAAGCCGCCACGGTGGTAAGCAGCGCCAGCAGCAGCGCTTTCCGAACTTTAACAAGGCTTTGCCACGGTGAAGCCGCTGCGCCATGGACCATCCGTTCGGTCAGGTAATAGAGCGTGTAATCTGCGGAAATGCCAATAATGCTCATGCTCATCACCAGGGTCATCAGATGCAGCTCGCCAAACAGCAGCAGCGTGGCAACGGTGCCGGCCAGTGCGCCGATAGCGATAGAGATCGCGCATAACAGCAGCGGACGCAGCGAGCGGAACACGGCCACGATCAACAGGATGACGCCGAACAGGGTGGCCGCGCCGAGAGTGGAGATATCGCGCTTCGCCTGCTGGCTGGCGTAATCACTGTAAAATACGGTGCCGCGCGACAGCAGCTGCGCCTGCGGGTGGCGCGCTTTTAATTCCTTTTCAAGCTGCGCGAGGGTGGTCACCAGGCGGTGCGTCTGTCGCATATCGAACGACGAACCCGCCAGCTCGCCGTGCAGCAGATACCAGACGTTGCCTTGCGCGTCTTTGCTGGTCAGCCACCCGTCCTGCAGCTGCATCCGCTGGCCGCTATTCGCCATCGCCAGCTGTGAGCCGCGCATCAGCATCAGCGGGTCGTTTTGTAACTCTTTACCGCTGACCCCGGAAAACGCCGAATAGAGCTGCGAAAGGATCCACTGGGCCTGCGCTTCGCCGCCCTCCTGCAGACGCGCGCGGGTGGCGGGGTCGATTAACGCATTGCGATGCTGCCAGAAAAACGTTCCCCAGGCCTGCTGACTGGCGGCATCCATTGGGCCTTTGACCTCGGCCAGCGCGTCTGAGGTTTGCAGCAACCGCAGCCAGTCGCGAGCCACCTGCGGGTCGGCCTGTTTACCGGGGCTGACCAGCCAGACCAGCTGGCGATCCAGACGCTGCATAAAGCCGTCGTTCAGCGCGGGGGGGATCGCGCCGAGCGTCTGTTTGGGCAGCATCGCCAGCACGCTGCTGTTGAGCCGGGCCTGCGGCAACAGCGCCAGCAGCGCGCCCGCCAGTATCAGGCAGACGACGCCCCAGATCAGCGCAGGACGTTTACTGGGCGGCAAAGCGTTGGCGTTCGTCATCGGTCAGTTGCGCTGGCGTCAGTTGATGTTGGGAAAGGGCGATATCGGTGCGATCGCCTTGTTTATCGTTGAGTTGAATATGCTCCAGGTAGGTTTTTCCGGCGAGATCGATGCTGGCGAAAATCTTATCCAGCGGCGTGGTGACAGGCGTCAGGCGCAGCGTCCATCGCCCGTCGCCTTTATCGGCGAATTCCACGCGGAAGTTCTCCTCCAGCACGTTACGATCGGCCTGGAACAGCGCGCGCAGCAGATGGTTGAACTGGAACATCTGCGGGTTGTTTTCGGCGGTGACGGTCTGCGGCGGCTGGCCGTTAATCGCCTGCACCATCCGTTTGTCATCCAGCAGCAGTTGCATCGGGAACGGTGAGGTTTGATCCCACAGCAAGCCCTGGTCGCGGGCGATCAACATCCGCCCCTGGGATCGCAGCGGCTGCGGAAGATCCTTTATGGTGCGGGTTTGATCGAAGTGGGCGCGCACCACCGGCTGTTCGCTAAATTGTTTTTGCAGGTCATCGAGCGTCAGGGCGCTAACCAACGGACTGATGAACAGTCCCACCAACAGCAGCAATCTCATGGCGTGACCCCCATGCGTTCAAACAGAACTTGCGGGCTGACAAAACACATCTCGCCGCTTTTTTCGTCCACCGCGACCTGGATGGTGTAGCCGGTGGTGGTGCGTTTGCCGCTCTCGGCGGCAAAAATTTCATAGCCAATGCGCAGGCGGTTTTCGAACTCTTCCAGACGCGCGCGGACGCGAATACGCTGCTCGAAGGTGATAACGTCCCGGTACTTCACGCGGGTATCCACCACCGGCCACAGATAGCCGGAGGCTTTCATCTGCCGGTAGCCGTAGTTGAACTGGTTAAGCAGCGCCTCGCGGGCAATTTCGAAGTAGCGGAAATAGTTGCCATGCCAGACGACGCCCATCATATCGACGTCGTGAAAGGGAATGGTTAGCTCTACTTCAGCAGTAAAACGGGGATCGTTAAGCACCCTTTACTCCTTATCTTTGGGCTCCGGCAAACGCCAGAAATCGAAAAAGTTAAACCAGTCGAGCGGCGACTGCAGCGCGTAATATTCCAGCCGTTCGGCGTAGCGATCGATGATATGTTGCAGTGCCTGCTGGCGATTGGCGCGCGGCAGCGGCAGCGGGTCAGCGAACGGCTCACAGTAAATGCGCAGCTTGCCCTGCTGACGCAGAGCGAACATCAAATTGACCGGGCAGCGCAAAATAGCCGCGAGGATAAAGGGCCCCTGCGGGAAGGGGGCCGGTTGCCCCATAAAACGGCTCCAGCAGACGCGCCACTCGCCGCCGCGCTGCGGATTGACCGCAATACGATCGCCGACAATGGCGATCCATTCTCCGCGATCCAGTTTTTCCTGCAGCAGCATGGCGGTCTCCGGGCCGATATCGGTGACCGGCAGCAGGTTGAGCCCGGCCTGCGGGGCCATCTCCGCCATAATCTGCTTAAAGCGTTGGGCATTGTCGCTGAACACCAGCGCGTTGATGGTCTTGCTGCCCTGCAGCTGCGCCAGCGCACGGCAGGCTTCAACATCGCCGAGATGTGAGGCCAGCAGTAGTTTGCCGCGCGGATCGTCGATATTGAGCGTCTCTTCGGCTCCTGTGGCAAACACCACATCGCGACCAAACTGCAGTTCGCCGCGCCAGCTGGCGATTTTATCCAGCATCGCGTTGCCAAAGCGCAGGAAGTGACGATAGCTACTGAGTTCGCCCGGCTCCGGCAGCTGACGAGCGGCTAACTGGTCGCGCACGCGGGTAAGCCAGTTTTGTGAAGCGCGGCGCGCGGTGCTGGCCGTTAGCCAGTAGACGCCGACCACCGGGTAGAGCAGCAGCGAAAACGCGTGTCGTCCCAACAGCCGCCACACCAACAGCATCAGGCGCATGCCCCATAAGCCTTTGACCTCCTTCTGACGCGCCCAGTGCGGCGAAGCGCGGCGAAACAGCAGCGAGGGGATCCGCGGCAACATGCCGAGGAACAGTCGGGTATGCATCAGCGAGATGCGGCAGTTATCTCTGAGGGCATCGAAATGCGACAAACCGTCCGGCGGATAGGTCACGCGGGTCGGGACAAAGTAGCTGGTGTTCCCCTGCCAGTAGAGGCGCACCATCACTTCGGTATCAAAATCCATCCGCTTGCCGAGGGGCACGCGCTTAGCCAGCTGCAGCGTCGGCGCCAGCGGATAGACGCGAAAGCCGCACATGCTGTCTTTTAGCTGCAGCGATAGCGTTTCAATCCATACCCAGACGTGGGTGATCCAGCGTCCGTACAGGCGCGAGCGCGGGATTGAGTCGTCGTAAACCGGCTGGCCGGAGATCAGCGCCTCGGGATGCTTCTGCGCCAGCGCCAGCAGCTGCGGAATATCTTCGATGGCGTGCTGTCCATCGGCATCGACCTGCACCGCGTGGCTGAACCCGGCTTGCGCTGCGGCCTGTAATCCGCAGATGACCGCGGCGCCTTTTCCGGCGTTCTGCGGTAAGCGGATCAACGTCAGATCCGGGTTTTCCAGCGCCAGTCGCTCCAGCTCCAGCTGTGTGCGACTGTCGCTGCCGTCGTCCACCACGATACAGGGAAGATCAAACGGCTGCAGGCGCGCCAGCACCCGCGACATCATCGCGCCGTGGTTATAGCACGGGATCACCACGCAGGGGGAAAAGGTTAGCGACATAAGCGAATCTTCCCGCTGCTGGCGGTATGTCGTGTTTCGCCATCGTGGCGCTGATAGCTGAAGGTGATGAGCTGACGCGCCTCCTGCCAGCTAAGAATGAGCGTCACGATCGCCCCCGGCAGGAGCGGCGACTGGAATTTCACATTGTGAATATCGTGAAAGCGCCAGCCGGGCGCCAGCAAGGTGGTAGCGTAATGCATCGCCCAGTCAATCTGCGCGACGCCTGGCAACAAGGGCTGAACGGCAAAGTGGCCGCGAAACCAGAATAACGCCGGATCCACCGATAAAATGATTTCAACCCGATCGGCTTGTGGCTGACGGCGCTCAATTTCATGGGGCTGCATGAAATAACTCCTGTAACTGCGCGTAGACACGCTTGTTCATACTATTGACGGGGATCTCGTCGATAACCCGCCAGTAGCGGGGAATGGCGACCGGTTCCAGCAGAGGGCGCAGTGCTTTTCGCCAATGAGTCTCCTGGCTTTTTCCCCAGCGCTGGCGGGCATGGTTATCCAGCACCAGCAATACGCCAATACTCTGACGGCTGCCGCGGGTGATGGGTAACACGGCGGCATCAATGATGCCTTCAAGTTCCAGCAGGCGCTGCTCCACTTCGCTCAGCGATATGCGCTTCTCTTCAATTTTGACCACGCGATCCCGACGGCCTGCCAAATGGAAGTGGCCACTCTCGCGAAAATGCAAAATATCCTCGAGCAGCTGGCCGCGGTTATCGGTAATAAGCGGAGAAAAGAGGCGGAACGCATCGCCTTCTGGCTGAAAGCGGATGCCGGGAAACGGTTGCCATGGCGCCTCATCCTGCACGCGCTGGCGGCAGGCGATGACGCCGCTTTCCGTACTACCGTAAATTTCATCCGGCCAGGTATTGCACCAGCGGGCCGTTTGCACGGCATCCTGCCAAAGCAGCTTGCCGCCTGCGGACACGATCATTTCGATCGGCGGAGGGGTAAGCCGGTGGTCGAGACGTTTGAGGAAGGCCGGACTACTAATAAACAGATAGCGATGCTTCCGGCTTAACGCCGTTAACTGCTCGGTGTACTCCAGCATGTCCGCGTGAAGCGGTAAACCCAACGCCATTGGCAAGAACAGTCGAAACGTCAGGCCATAAAGATGCTGCGGCGCTACGGATGCCACCACCCGACAGCCTGCCAGACGCCCGGCATAGCAGGCGGATAACAGCGCCGCCTCGCGGTCGAGCGATCCGATCGGTTTGCAAATTCGCTTCGGTTGACCGGTGGAACCGGAGGTGAATAACTCAATGCAAGCCTCTTTGCCTGGCGCGGGAAAATGCATCTGGCCGCTCGTTACCGCCATCGTGGACTCGACAATCACCAGCGCGCCATCCCATGCCAGCGCTTTATCGCTGAGAATGCCGTCAAACAGCGCCTTCTGCTCATTTAACAGCGAAATACGGCCGTGGCCGGGAAGGACCGGCGTTTTGCCGGCATGCAGGGTTGCCAGCAGAGCGACGATAAACAAGTAGCTATTTTCAATGCACAACGCCCAGCGCATGGCTGGCTGCTGACGCAAGTGCGTGAGCAGGTGGGCGACATCATGGCGCAGATGTGCAAGCGTCCAGAGGTGCGTGTCATGCCAGGCGATCGGCGTTTCCGGCGAACGCGCGGCGCTGAGCCACTGGTCCAACGGGAGAGGCTGCTTCATGGTTTATCTCGTTTTATCACCCGCTGGCGCACCAGCCACTCGCCGGCCATGAGCGTGCCCATCAGCAGATAGGAAATCATGCCGTTCCACGCCGTCCACAGGGACAGATCGCCATACAGCGCGGTAAAAAGCGCAATGCCACCGTTAATGATGAAAAAGGCGCACCAGATTTGGGTGACGCGCCGGGTATAGCGTACAGCCCGCTCCGGAAGATCCGGTTCACGCAGTCGCGCCAGACGCTCGATTATCGGCATCCTGGACCATAGCGAACCGCCAAACACCGCCAGCATCACGCTGTTCACCACCACCGGGTAAAATAGCAGTAACTGATGGGTTTTCAGCAGGTAGCTGGCAATACACAGCGTCATGCCGGCCACCGCCACAATCTGAGTGACCACGCTCAGCGCTCCCGCCCGTCGCCGGGTCTGACGAAAGCGTAAAAACAACATCAGCGCCATGAGCGGTAACAACCCTTGCAGGCTGTTATGCGCGAGGCCGAACCAGATGATAAACGGCCAGGCCAGCAGCAATATGCCCGTCAGCAATGGCACAACTGGCAGTGAGCGAATGCCCGACACGGTGAATTATTCTTCTTTGAACAGGCGTTCTACCGCATCGACCACATCCTGCACGGTGCGGACAGTTTTGAACTCTTCTGGCTTGATTTTCTTGCCAATTTTCTTTTGCAGATGGACGATCATGTCGATGGCGTCGATACTGTCCAGTTCAAGATCTTCGTACAGGCGGGCCTCAGGCGTAATATCCTGCGGATCGATTTCAAACACGTTCACCAGCAGCGCGGAGATTTCTTCGTAAATGGCTTGTTGTTCATTCATAACCACTCTCCTCAGGCGCGCTGTGCTTGAATAAATGCCGCCAGCGTGGCGACAGAGTAGAAATGCTGACGCATCTCTTCACTTTCAGCCGACAGCACCACGCCGTACTGATTTTTCACCGCCAGACCCAGCTCCAGCGCATCAATTGAGTCCAGGCCCAGACCATCGCCAAAAAGCGCGGCGTCGGTGTCGATATCATCAGCGGACAGCTCGTCCAGGTTCAATGTACTGATGATCAGATTTTTAATTTCAAGATAGAGCGCTTGCATCATTCATTCCTGTTTCAGGGAGAGTGCCTGTTTCTAATTTAAGCAAAATATGACGGTTCAACTGTCTTGCGGCCAGCGCCGGTTCTTGTTTATTGGCATCATAAAACTGATGTATTGGCAGCCGTTCTCCAACCTCGACGGTAAACCGCGGCTTAGTTGGCGGCGCGTCGTACCATTTGCTTTGTTTACCCAGCATATGCTCGGTACAGCGGATGACGACAATGCGTAAATCGCTGCCACAGCGTACCGCGATATTAGCCGCCCCCCGCTGTAGCTGCATTTTTTTCCCCGGCACGGTGCGCGTGCCTTCAGGGAAAATCAAAATCGTATCGCCTTGCTGTAAACGCTGCCGGCTTGCCGGCAGCAGGGCATCGGCCTGATCGTTAATCAGATAATCGGCGGCGCGGATCACGCCGCTGACGAATGGATTTTTCAGCAGCGCGCTTTTTACCATGCAGTCGGTCTCCGGCATCACCGAGGCCAGCATTACGTAGTCAATAAGGCTGGGGTGATTGGCGACCACCAGGCAACCGCGCTCCGCGCGCAAAATATCGCGGCCATCGATACGGTAATCGAGAACGCCGACGCTTTTCACCACGCTGAGGAATACGCGAAAGCTAACGGAAATGCTGCGCCGCGCGATACGGCGTCGGCGGGTTTTATTACGTACCAAAACCAGCAGCAGATTAAACCAGATGAGCGAGAGCAGCAGGCCGCCAATGCCAAACAGTGCGAAGCAGAAACCGGTCATCGCTGCGCGCCAGAGCCGATTAAGCCAGTGGAAAAACAGCTTCATGCGCGGCTCCATTGCCATTGCACGCGATCGCCGGGAAGCGTGAACGTGCGGGCATTCTGCAAATAGTACTGCAAGAACAGTAAACTTTGCGGTAATGGACTTTCAGCAACGGCTGCATGAGGCTGGGCGTGGCATTGCCACTGGCGACCGGGCTCAATCACCCAGGCTGCCGCATAGGGCCAGGTGGTGATACCTGGCGGTAACTGAGCGTGGTAAAACTCAGGGAGAAAACCGTCGAAATCAACCATCAACACGCGCTGATAACCCGCCTGTAGCAGGCCCATCACTTCGTATAATCCCTGCTGAAACGTATCGCGTCCGGCAGAAAGGGATGACGACATAATCGCTTTTTTTGCAGCAATCGTCAGATTACCCACGGCGGAATTATGCACCGATAAGGCGAAATCGGTCGGCGAGATCGCTTGCTCCATAGCCAGCGCATGGAGGATCCGATAGTTGCGCTCCAGTTCGCCGTGACGGCTGGTATAAAGAACGGCATCGATTTCATGGCGACGGAGCATAGCCAGACCGCATTCCACAGCCAGCTTACTTCCCGAGCTGAGTCGGCGTGCGGTCATCATCGGCAATTCGCTGAGTTTGGGTGGCGCCGCGGCGGGATCGATGGCGTGCAAATGCTGTGACCACCGTTGCCATTGCTCGGGGCCACTGACGCCAGGCGCGAAGGCCTGCCAATCAACAATGTTAAATGAAAATGTCATCCACTCGCATCCGCGATCAATCAATTATTCTTGTGGCATATCAACAAGGTATGCCCAACGCCTAAATTATCGTGACGCTGTTCTACTTCGAACCCCGCCATTTCAAGATAGCGGTAAAATTTCTCTACGCTATAGAAACGGCTGTTGCCGTTGGCCATACAGGTAAAATAAAGTGAAGACGCATTCAGACTAAATGATGCTGCTTCAAATTTCTGCGCATCCCAGAACAATTCTAGAATGTACAGGCGGGCGCCAGGTTTCATGACCTGTGCCACGTTACTGAGTATGGTGATGATTTGTTCTGGCGAGAAACAGTCCAGGAACTGACTCATCCACCAGATATCCGCTTCTCCGGGTAGGGGGGCGTCACTCAGCATATCCACAGCATGAAAATCGATGCGATGGGCAAGGCCAGCATTTTCTATATTTTCCCGTGCCAGTGCAATTTGTTGCGGTAAATCTAATAACGTGACCGAGATATTTTCATCGTACTGGCAACAGCGTAGCGCCCATTTCCCGGTATTACCGCCTACATCGTACAGCCTTGCGGGCTGGCTGGCGAATACATAGGGCAGCGCTGCAGTGAAGGCGCCATCGGAATAGTAATGGTCGAAGGCAAACCAGCTTTTGCGCGCCGCGGGTGGTAGCTGTGACAAGGCAGGGTAAATCGTTGGCCACTCACCAAAAACTTTTAATCCTGACGGCTTTCCCTCCTGGAGCGCATTTTCCAGAAAGAATAATCCTTGATAACAAACGTCTTGAGTAAAATCCATATTTACTCGCGTCATCGGATCATGAAGTAAGAAATGTCCTATTTTAGAGAGGTGGTAGCGTTCCTCTTTATAGGTCAGGATACGACCGCTTAATCCCATATCGAGCAAAACGCTAACGGCATATTCTTTTCCGTCGAAAATTTCACTGATGGCTGCAAACGTTGCACCGCGTTTACCTTGTTGGTCCAGATAACCCAGAATACCTGAGTTGCGTAGACATAATGCGGTTTGAAAGAGCATGGGGGCAAAAGCAATACGCTGCGCTTCAGTAATGGCATCAAGTGCGCTGAGAGAATCCTTTTGGTACACGTTCGGTACAACCTTATTACAAATAATCGGCGAAACGGGTCAGTAGTGACCCGTATGTATATTTATTGTTGCAGAGCGGTGTTTGCTGCCAGCGTAACCTGAATATCTTTATCGAGGTTGTGTACCCAGCGGTTATAGTTTCTATGAATTTTTCCGTTGGCGGCCATGAGATTAATGCTACTCACATAGACAATAGAATAACTTGTTGCGGAGTAGTTAATTTTAATATCCGCGACATGGTCGCGATTTTGCAATTTACCTTTTATGACGCCAGGGCCCGCGTCAGACATAATCCATTGGCGCTGAGCACCTGCTTTGATAATGGCATCCTTGACCTGCGCTTCCGTATGGCCGGCGCTCACTATCGCATTGACCTGTTCAATAGGGGCTGTCCGTGCGCAACCGGCGAGCGCACCGACAACCGTAGCGGCAATCATCCAGTGAATAATTTTTTTCATGAATACTCCATGTCAATATATTGGCTACTGGCATTAACTTATGCCACGTAAGAAACTTTTATATAGGCTGATATGCTGTGGTTGTTCTGTCAGGCAATATGTTCATCTGTATTAAAACAGGCCGGAGAGGGAAATATGATGTTATAGAAATATTAACATCATGATAAACAATGAGGCGCTATCAGAGCCGTGAGGAAGTATAAGTAATTTAACCCTGCTCAGGCAATAGCGATAATTATTAATATGTATTTATCCTTCCATTAAGGAAAGTCGAATAATCGTCGCGGCAATTTATGCTGATGAGCGCGGCGATGGCGCCGCTGAGGTTATTGCCATCGGAAGGCTGCTTTTCAACAGAAGTCGTGGTAATAGTGGCTCTGTATAGTACAAATCTGGTGGAACCTGATGCCCGAATCCGTCGCCGAACCGGCGCTCAATGGACTGCGCCTCAATCTGCGGATTGTCTCCGTGGTTATTTTTAACTTTGCCAGCTACCTCACCATCGGCTTGCCGCTGGCGGTACTTCCTGGCTATGTGCATGATGTAATGGGCTTTAGCGCTTTCTGGGCTGGCCTGGTGATTAGTCTGCAATATTTCGCCACGCTGCTTAGCCGCCCGCACGCCGGGCGCTACGCTGACCTGCTGGGGCCCAAAAAGATTGTCGTCTTCGGCCTCTGCGGCTGCTTTTTAAGCGGGCTGAGCTATCTGCTGGCCGCCTGGAGCAGCGGCTGGCCGCTGGTTAGCCTGCTGCTGCTATGCCTCGGGCGAGTCATTCTCGGCATCGGCCAGAGCTTTGCCGGCACCGGCTCGACGCTGTGGGGCGTCGGCGTTGTTGGGTCGCTGCATATCGGGCGGGTGATCTCATGGAACGGCATTGTGACCTACGGGGCGATGGCGATGGGCGCCCCGCTCGGCGTGCTGTGCTATTCGCAAATTGGCCTCAGCGGCCTGGCCGGGGTCATTATGGCGGTTGCGCTGGTGGCTATCCTCTGCGCGCTGCCCCGCGCAGCGGTGAAGGCGGCGAAAGGCAAAGCAATGTCGTTTCGCGCGGTGCTCGGGCGGGTGTGGCCCTACGGCATGGCGCTGGCCCTGGCCTCCGCCGGTTTCGGGGTTATCGCCACCTTTATCACGCTGTTTTATGACGCCAAAGGCTGGGACGGGGCGGCCTTCGCCCTGACGCTGTTCAGCTGCGCGTTCGTTGGCGCGCGACTGCTGTTTCCCAACGCCATTAACCGCCTCGGCGGGCTGAACGTGGCGATGCTCTGCTTTATCGTGGAGATCATCGGCCTGCTGCTGGTCGGCTTTGCCGATACGCCGCTGCTGGCGAAAATCGGCACCTTTCTTACCGGGGCCGGGTTCTCACTGGTCTTTCCGGCGCTGGGCGTGGTGGCGGTGAAAGCGGTGCCGCAGCATAACCAGGGGTCGGCGCTGGCCACCTATACCGTGTTTATGGATTTGTCGTTAGGCGTCACCGGGCCGCTGGCCGGCTTGCTGATGGCGTGGACCGGGATCCCGGTGATATATCTGGCGGCGGCAGGTCTGGTGATGGCGGCGCTGCTGCTGGGCTGGCGGTTAAAAAAACGGCCCCCGGTCAGCGAACCGGAGGCCGTCGCACCAGGCCAGTAATTACTGGATGGTGAGGGTGCTGATGATGCTTTCCGCTTCGGTCTGCGCCTGCTGCTGGTTGTCCGCCGGCAGGGTGACCTGCAGGGTCAGCAGTTTGTCATCCACTTTGCCGAGGAGCACGGAAGACCAGGCGGTCTGCCCCTTGGCGGAGATGATGCTGTCCAGCTGCTGCAGGGTGTGACCTTTGATCTCCAGCGATTTATTGCTTACCACCTGCAGCTGCGGGTCGCGGCTACGCTGCTGATCTTCCAGGCGTTTAGCCAGCACCGCCAGGTCTTCATTGGTGCTGTCGCCGACGATGACGATGACTGCTTTCTGGCCGGTGGCGTCAGAATAGACGTGCATGTTGTTCGCCTGAGTACCCAGTTTGCCGCTCTGGTCGGCCATGCCCGCAGGCAGGGTGAAGCTCAGTTTGCCATCCAGCAGGCTGATCGCCTGGCCGCTGGTGTTGCTCTCCGCTGCTGCCCCAACGGTTGGCGCTTTTGAATCGCTGTTATCGCAGGCGGCAAGCCCCATCACCAGCAGGCCAATACCGACATATTTAACCAAATTGCGCATTGACATCTTCCTTTCGATAAACGGCCACTAATGGCTCATCCGGCTATCTTAACACATCAGCCCGCGAGTACCTTTAACTCGGCTGCAATGCCGACAAATCAGATTTATCCGCCAGCCTTTTCAACAGCATATTTAACAGTACGCCGTACATCGGCAGGAAGAAAATGATGCTGATAAGCACTTTAAAGCTGTAGTCGACGAGGGCGATTTCCCCCCAGTGGGCGGCCATAAATGGATCCGGGCTGCGCCAGAAGGCGATGAAGAAGAACGCCACGGTATCGCTGATGTTGCCGAACAGCGTCGAGGCGGTGGGGGCCAGCCACCAGCGGCGGCTCTGCCGCAGGCGGTTGAAGACGTGGACGTCGAGGATCTGCCCCAGCGCATAGGCCATAAAGCTGGCGATGGCGATACGCGCGACGAAGAGATTAAAGGTGCCCAGCGCCGCGAAACCCTGCCACTCGCCCATGTAAAACAGGGCGGAGATGGCGTAGGAGATGACCAGCGCCGGGACCATCACCGCAAAAATAATGCGTCGCGCCAGCGGTGCGCCAAAAATTCGCACCGTCAGATCGGTGGCGAGGAAGATAAACGGAAAACTGAACGCCCCCCAGGTGGTATGGAAACCAAAGATGGAGATCGGTAGCTGAACCAGATAGTTGCTGGAGGTGATCACCAGCAGATGAAATAGCGAAAGCCAGACGAGCGCTTTTTTGCGCTGTACGGTAGTAAACGGATTCATATTGTGACCTTTTTATGCCCGTCATGCTTCAGGTAAATGAGCAATCGGCAGCGGAACGTTGGGGTGAGGGAACCCAATAAAAAACGGCTGCATGATACTGCGTTGCCGGCGTAATGCAATGGTTGTTTTTCGCGCAAACGTTAACCTGGCTTGCGTACTGGCGAACTGGGGGTAAACTAGGGCCGTTTTGTTGATGTGAGACTAAAATGAGCGAACTTTTCTCCACTCCAGACCACACTCTGGATGCCCTGGGACTGCGCTGCCCGGAGCCGGTCATGATGGTGCGTAAAACCGTGCGGACAATGCCCGTCGGCGAGACGCTGCTGATTATTGCTGACGATCCGGCCACCACCCGCGATATCCCGGGATTCTGCCGCTTTATGGAGCATGAGCTGGTGGCCCAGCAAACCGAAGCTCTGCCGTACCGCTACCTGATCCGCAAAAGCCACTGAGCCTCTCCCGGATGGCGGCGCGTAGCGCCTTATCCGGGCTACCCGACGGTCCGGAATCGTAGCCCTGCTAAGCGTAGCGCGAGCAGGGAAGCCGGTATCTATGCTACAACTTCTTACGCAATAACCGCAGCGCGTTAGCCGTTACCAGTACGGTGGCGCCGGTATCCGCCAGCACCGCCAGCCACAGGCCGGTCAGGCCGAGCAGGGTGGTGACAAGGAAAATCCCCTTCAGCCCTAAGGCAATCGCGATGTTCTGGCGAATATTCGCGTGGGTCGCCCGCGCCAGGGAGATCATCTGCGCCAGGCCGGTCAGACGGTTGTGGGTCAGCGCGGCGTCGGCGGTCTCCAGCGCCACGTCGGTGCCGCTGCCCATGGCGATGCCGATGGTCGCCGCCTTCATCGCCGGGGCGTCGTTGATGCCGTCCCCGACCATCGCCAGCGGCGCATCGGCATTCAGCGCCATCACCGCTTCGACTTTGTCCGCCGGCAGCAGGCCGGCGCGGAATTCCAGCCCCAGTTCGCTGGCGATGGCCGCCGCGGCGCGCGGGTTATCCCCGGTAAGGATCACCCCCTGCACCCCCAGCTGGTGTAAGGCATCCACTGCCTGACGCGCGTCGTCGCGCAGGGTGTCGCGCAGCGCCAGGATGCCGAGAAGCGTCTCGCCGCGCATGACCAGCACCACCGTTTGACCGGCGCTCTCCAGCTGCTGGATCTGCGCCTCATGCTCTGACGGGGCGGCTTTGCTGGCCGCGCAGATCACGATACGGCTGCCGTTGACCTCGGCTTCGATACCGGAGCCGGCCAGCGCCCGCTGGCCGCTGGCCTGCGGAATACTCAACTGACGCCGCTGCGCTTCGCGGACGATAGCCTGCGCCAGCGGATGGCTGGAGCCTTGCTCAACCGCCGCCGCCAGCGCCAGCAGCGTGTTATCGTCATTCTCAGCCGTGGCGATGACCGAGGTCACCTGCGGCTGGCCGACGGTCAGGGTGCCGGTTTTGTCGAACGCCACCTGGCGCACCTGGCCCAGCTGTTCCAGCGCCGCGCCGCCTTTAATTAATGCTCCGCGTCGGGCGGCGACCGCCAGGCCGGAAGTGATGGCTGCCGGGGTGGAGATGACCAGCGCGCACGGGCAGCCGATCAGCAGCAGCGTCAGCCCTTTATAAATCCACGGCAGCCAGGCGCTGGCGAAGAGCAGGGGCGGGACAATGGCGACCAACAGGGCCACCACCATAATGGCTGGAGTGTAGATCCGGCTGAAGCGATCGATAAAACGCTCGATCGGCGCCCGACGCTCCTCCGCCTCTTCAATCAGCTTCAGGATGCGGTCGATGGCGCTGTCGCCCGGTTCGGAGATTACGGTCAGCTGCGCCAGGCGGTCGACGCTGGTGGCGCCCGCCGCTACGCGTTCTCCGGCCTGGCGCTCCACCGGCACCGACTCGCCGGTCAGAGCGCTTTCATCAAAGCTGGCAAATGGCGACAGCAGCTGACCATCCGCCGGCAGACGCCCGCCGGCGGCCACTTCGATCACATCCCCGGGGCGCAGATCGCGCTGGGCGACGGTTTCCCGCACGCCGTTGCGCAGGCGAATGGCGGTGTCGGGCTTCAGCGCCATTAGCGCGCTCACCCCCTGCCGCGCGCGGCTGGCGGCCCAGCCTTCGAGACGCTCGCCGATCAGGAACAGCAGCAGGACCATCGCCGCCTCTGCGGTGGCGCCGATAAACAGCGCCCCGATAGCGGCGACGCTCATCAGCGTTTCAATGGCGAACCAGCTCCCGCTCTTGATCAGGCGCAGCGCCTGGCGGGCAACCGGCCACAGGCCGACCAGGGTGGTGGCAATAAAGGCTAACTGACCGGCAGGGTGGTTGGCCTGCTCCAGCCCCCAGCTCAGGGCCATCATCATGATCAGCGTCAGCAACGGTAAATTGTCGCGCAGCCGCGAGCCCTGAGTTTTCTCTGACGCGGGGGCATCGGCATCGCGCAGCGTATAGCCTGCCTGACGTACCGCCTGCTCAACCTGAGCCCGAACGTCGCCCTCGGCGTTAACCAATAATTTTTCAGTGGCGAACAGCACCTGAACCTGACTGACGCCGGGCACCTGACGAACCGCCGTTTCCACCTTGCGGGCGCAGGCGGCGCAGTCCATGCCTGCAACCTGCCAGCTGTAGCGGGCGTCGCTGAGCGCTTCGGCGGCAGGCGCGCTCTCTGCGGCGCAGGCGTGGTCTGTGCAGCAGCTTTCCGCCGGGGCGGGCGCTGGCCGCATGGTGAATGACGAGAATTGTGGGAATTTTTTATCCTGCGCGTCTGGAGTCGACATGGCACCCTCCGGTAAATGATAATTTTCTCATTAGCCGTAGGATACACTCTGGAGTCGACTCCAGAGTCAAGGACTAAATTACAGGTACAGCGCGCGCACGATGAGGAAGTGGCCGGCAAAGTAAAACGCGGCGGCAATGGCGTTATCGGCGCGGAAACGGCGGCGATAGTGGCTCACCAGCCACACGGCATTGCTCAGCAGCAGCAGAGCGGCGCCGGCGAATCCGGACAGCGCGGTGTTGGTAGGGCGGGCAAACCACAGCTCGCCGGCCAGCCAGACCATCACCAGCGTCATGCCGATAAAGGTCAGCACCGGCATTTTCATCTCTTCCAGCCGGCTCCAGATCACCGCCATCAGCAGGGCGCCGAATACCAGCAGCACCAGCGGCAGCGGCCAGAAGAACGACAGCGTCAGCTGGCTGGCGAACCAGATGGTATACAGCAGATGCGACAGGAAGAAGGCGCCCACCGCGTACATCACCCGCTGGCGCGGCAGCAGGGTCAGGGCGTCGCCGAGCAGTGAGGCGCACAGGCCGGCCAGCACCAGGTAGCTGATGGCATTGAACATCGGCGCCTGCCAGGCCAGCAACAGCAACAGAATCAGGGTGACAGGTTTAAATACCCAGCGTCGCCAGGCCGGCCCGCGATAGGATGCATCGACATAAAGCCATGCGGAGAAACAGACAGCAATAAATGACCAAAGCATAGTAAGTCCCTGTATCTGTTATCATAAGGAAAGTTACGGATGCGTGAAGCTACCACTCAGTGTAGTGGTTTGGCGCAGCAGATGACAATGTTATTCCAGTCGCAGTATGCTGATTCCTGATATTTTTTATGGGTAACCTTAATGAGTAAAATGCCGCTCTTTTTTGTTCTGGTCGTCGCGGTGATTGTGGTGGCGGCTTCGTTTCGCTATGTGCAGCAGCGCCGCGAAAAACTGGCGAACGACGCCGCGCCGGTGTTGCAAAAGCGGGTGATCGTCAGCAATAAGCGGGAAAAAGTGATTAACGATCGGCGTTCGCGGCAGCAGACGGTGACGCCTGCGGGCAGCGAGATGCGCTATGAAGCGAGCTTTCGCCCTGAGAACGGCGGGCTGGAGGTGGTGTTTCGCCTTGACGCGCCGCAGTATCATGCGCTGAGCGTCGGCGATCGCGGGATGTTGAGTTATAAGGGCACAGCGTTCGTGGCGTTCACGCCCGATCCCTGAGCCCTTGTCAGGACTATTTCTTCAGCGTCGCCTTCAGTTTTTTCTGCCAGGCGACGAGCTCAAACACGCCGAAGATAAAAATGCGGATTTGCTCAAAGCGGCCCAGCGGCGGGGCATCCTTCGGCTGCGTCGCCTTGAGCAGCGTCAGCTGCAGACCGTGCATCAGGATCATAAAAATCAGCGCGACGTTGACGAAGATATTCAGCGGCTTCGGGAAGGGCTGAAACAGATTCAATAACAGAAAGGCCCAGACGCACAGCATCAGCAGGCGGCCTAAATTAATCAGCATGGTTCTCTCCTTGGGCCTCACGTTGGTAAAGACGGTACGCGACCTGTCCGGCCACTTTTTCACGATACAGATGCCAGTTCGCCGGTACCGGCGGTAAACCGTTTTCGACTTCGCTTTCGACGTACACCAGGGCCTCGTCGGCCAGCCAGCCCTGCGTTTCCAGCAGGCGCAGCGTCTCCTCCAGCAGCCCCTGACGGAACGGTGGGTCGACAAACACAATCTGATGCGGCGTGCCCGGTTGGCTCAGGAAGCTGAGGGTGTTAGTCGCGATCACCTTGCCGCGATCCGCTTTCAGGGTGGCCAGGTTTTTTTGCAACTGCTGAGCGACGCCGCGCTCCATCTCCAGTAGCGTGGTGCTGGCCGCATAGCGGGACAGCGCCTCAAGCCCCAGCGCGCCGCTGCCGGCAAAGCAGTCGAGGCAGTGCGCGTCAACGATGGACGGCGCCAGCCAGTTAAAAAGGGTTTCGCGAACCCGGTCGGTGGTCGGCCGCAGGCCCGGGCTCTCCGGCACCGGTAATTTACGGCCGCGCCATTGCCCGCCGATGATGCGGATCTGGCCGCTGCCCGCGTGGTTTGGTTTTTTCATCTCTCTGCTCAAGTCTCAACTTCCGGCCTGCTATTCTAGCGATCGACGGCGGTTGACGAAACCTTAATCCGGGGGCGGTGCTGCGAGTTAAGTTAAGTGATAGACTATCCAACTAATTTCATCATTTTTTCAGCTTCTGATGAAGCTGCGCCATGAATAAACAGCGAGGAGTGTGGTCGCAAATGGCAAAAGAGAAAAAACGTGGCTTCTTTTCCTGGCTGGGCTTTGGACAGAAAGAGCAGGCACAGGAAACCGAGACTGAACAAAAAGTAGAAGAACAACAAGCGGTTGCCCAGGAGACGCCGGCGGCGGAAACCCCTGCTGAGCCGAGCGCGCCGAAAGCGGACCCGGAGGCGTTTGCCGAAGAGGTCGTCGAAGTCACCGAGACGGTGGTCGAAAGCGAAAAGGCCCACCTCGCGGAGCCTGCCAGCGCGCCGGAAGAAGAGGCGGCGCCAGCGCCTGCTTTGGTTGAAGAGGCGCCGGTCGTCGCGCCGGAGCCTGCGGTCAGCGAACCGCTGAAGGCGGAGGAACAGCCAGCAGCGGTTGAGTCGCTGGTGGAGGACGTTATCGCCGAACCGGTGGCGGCGGAGGCCGTGGCTGAGCAGCCTGTAGAGGATGTCGTCGCCCAACCTCAGGAGACGGAAGCGCCGGAAGAGGACGCGCCGTTAAGCGATGAAGAGCTGGAAGCGCAGGCGCTGGCGGCCGAGGCGGCGGAAGAGGCGGCGGTGGTGGTGCCGGCGCCAGAGGAAGAGGCGCCGGTGGAAGCGCTGGTCCAGGAGCAGGAAAAACCGACGAAAGAAGGCTTTTTCGCCCGCCTTAAGCGTAGCCTGCTGAAAACCAAACAAAATCTCGGTTCCGGATTTATCAGCCTGTTCCGCGGTAAGAAGATCGACGACGATCTGTTTGAAGAGCTGGAAGAGCAACTGCTGATCGCCGACGTCGGGGTGGAAACCACCCGCAAGATCATTACTCATCTCACCGAGGGCGCCAGCCGTAAGCAGCTGCGCGATGCGGAAGCGCTGTACGGCCTGCTGAAAGAAGAGATGGGCGATATCCTCGCCAAAGTGGATGAGCCGCTGAATGTTGAAGGCAAAACGCCATTTGTTATTCTGATGGTCGGCGTGAACGGGGTGGGGAAAACCACCACCATCGGCAAGCTGGCGCGTCAGTTTGAGCAGCAGGGCAAATCGGTGATGCTGGCGGCGGGGGATACCTTCCGTGCGGCGGCGGTGGAACAGCTGCAGGTCTGGGGCCAGCGTAACAATATCCCGGTGATCGCCCAGCACACCGGCGCCGATTCCGCCTCGGTGATTTTCGACGCCATTCAGGCGGCGAAGGCGCGCCATGTTGATGTGCTGATTGCCGATACCGCCGGGCGTCTGCAGAATAAATCGCACCTGATGGAAGAGCTGAAGAAGATCGTCCGGGTGATGAAAAAGCTGGACGTCGACGCGCCGCATGAGGTGATGTTAACCATCGACGCCAGTACCGGGCAGAATGCCATTAGCCAGGCCAAACTGTTCCATGAAGCGGTAGGTTTGACCGGGATCACCCTGACCAAGCTGGATGGCACCGCCAAAGGCGGCGTGATCTTCTCGGTGGCCGACCAGTTCGGCATTCCGATTCGCTATATTGGCGTCGGCGAGCGTATTGAGGATCTGCGTCCGTTTAATGCGGGCGACTTTATTGAGGCACTTTTTGCCCGAGAGGATTAAGAATGATTCGCTTTGAACAAGTCAGCAAAGCCTATCTCGGTGGGAGACAAGCGCTGCAGGGGGTGAACTTCCACCTGCAGCCGGGCGAGATGGCGTTTCTGACCGGCCACTCCGGCGCAGGGAAAAGTACCCTGCTGAAGCTTATCTGTGGTATCGAACGGCCCAGCGCCGGGAAAATCTTCTTCAGCGGTCATGAAATCAGCCGCCTGAAGAGCCGTGAGGTGCCGTTCCTGCGCCGCCAGATCGGCATGATTTTCCAGGACCACCATTTGCTGATGGATCGTACCGTGTATGACAACGTGGCGATCCCGCTGATTATCGCCGGCGCCAGCGGCGATGACATTCGTCGCCGGGTCTCGGCGGCGCTGGATAAGGTCGGGCTGCTGGACAAAGCGAAGAACTTTCCGATTCAGCTCTCCGGCGGCGAGCAGCAGCGCGTGGGGATCGCTCGCGCGGTGGTCAACAAGCCGGCGGTGCTGCTGGCGGATGAACCGACCGGTAACCTCGACGAGGCGCTCTCGGAGGGGATTTTACGTCTGTTTGAAGAGTTTAACCGCGTCGGGGTGACGGTACTGATGGCTACGCACGATCTGGGGCTTATCTCCAGCCGTCCGTACCGCGTGCTGACGCTCAGCGACGGCCATCTGCATGGAGGCATTCGGGGTGAATAAGCGCGACGCAATGAACCAAATCCGCCAGTTCGGCAGCAAGTTCGATCGCCTGCGCAACGCGGCGGGCGGCGGCGGCGGCGGGCGCAATGCGCCAAAACGGCCGAAAGCGGCGCCTAACCCGGCCTCGCGTAAGAGCAACGTGTTCAACGAGCAGGTGCGCTACGCCTGGCACGGCGCGCTCCAGGATTTAAAAAGCACGCCGCTGGCGACCTTCCTGACGGTGATGGTTATCGCCATCTCGTTGACCCTGCCAAGCGTCTGCTACATGGTCTACAAAAACGTCAGCAGCGCGGCGTCACAGTACTATCCCTCGCCGCAGATCACCGTGTATCTGGAAAAAACGCTGGATGAGGATGCCGCGGCGCGGGTGGTCGGCCAGCTGCAGGCGGAGCAGGGCGTCGACAAGGTGAACTATTTGTCACGTGACGAGGCATTGGGTGAATTCCGTAACTGGTCCGGCTTTGGCGGCGCCCTGGATATGCTGGAAGAGAACCCGCTGCCGGCGGTCGCCATCGTGGTGCCGAAGCTGGATTTCCAGAGCACGGAAGCGCTGAACACCCTGCGCGATCGGGTATCGCGGATCCAGGGGGTCGATGAAGTACGGATGGACGACAGCTGGTTTGCCCGCCTCTCCT
Organism: Klebsiella sp. GB_Kp056; assembly: GCF_040064755.1. Classification (NCBI taxonomy): domain Bacteria; kingdom Pseudomonadati; phylum Pseudomonadota; class Gammaproteobacteria; order Enterobacterales; family Enterobacteriaceae; genus Klebsiella; species Klebsiella sp. GB_Kp056. The sequence continues at coordinate 261,721 of NZ_JBEAJA010000041.1, forward strand.
CGCTCACCGGGCTGGTGGGCCGCGTGTCGGCGATGATCGGCGTGCTGATGGTGGCGGCGGTGTTCCTGGTGATCGGCAACAGCGTGCGCCTGAGCATCTTCGCCCGCCGCGATACCATTAACGTGCAGAAACTGATTGGCGCCACCGACGGCTTTATCCTGCGTCCGTTCCTCTACGGCGGGGCGATGCTGGGCTTCTCCGGCGCGTTTTTATCGCTGATCCTGTCGGAGATTCTGGTGATGCGCCTCTCGTCGGCAGTGACCGAGGTGGCGAAGGTGTTCGGCACCCAGTTTGAGCTGAGCGGCTTAGGCTTTGACGAGTGTCTGCTGATGCTGATCGTCTGCTCGATGATCGGGTGGGTGGCCGCCTGGCTGGCGACAGTGCAACATTTACGTCACTTTACTCCCGATTAAAAAAAGCGTGATATAATCTTTCCCTGCTGCAATGAGTTCCTGTTCGCAGGGAAAGATACCGCAAGCTTGTTCTCCTTTTCCTGCCCTCACTTTTTCATCGTGGTGTCACATTTTGTGCGTAATTTATTCACACCGTTGCAGGGAACTTGTGGATAAAATCACTGTCTGATACTAATGTGAGTGATATTCTCGTTGCTCATGAATGCTGGCATGCTTGTTGCCTGATGGGGACAAGACCACGTCAGAAGATATCAATTGAGAGGATTTGAATGACCAAAGAAATGCAAACTTTAGCTTTAGCCCCCGTTGGTAACCTGGAATCGTACATCCGGGCAGCTAACACTTGGCCGATGCTGTCGGCTGATGAAGAGCGGGAGCTTGCTGAAAAGCTGCATTACCAGGGCGATCTGGAAGCAGCGAAAAAGCTGATTCTGTCTCACCTGCGCTTTGTTGTTCACATTGCTCGTAACTACTCGGGCTATGGCCTGCCGCAGGCGGATCTGATCCAGGAAGGCAATATCGGCCTGATGAAAGCCGTGCGTCGCTTCAACCCGGAAGTGGGTGTGCGCCTGGTCTCCTTCGCCGTGCACTGGATTAAAGCCGAAATTCACGAATACGTGCTGCGCAACTGGCGTATCGTGAAGGTCGCTACCACCAAAGCACAGCGTAAGCTGTTCTTTAACCTGCGTAAAACCAAACAGCGTCTGGGTTGGTTCAACCAGGATGAAGTGGAAATGGTGGCCCGTGAGCTGGGCGTGTCGAGCAAAGACGTCCGCGAGATGGAATCCCGTATGGCGGCCCAGGACATGACATTCGACATGTCGTCGGACGATGAATCCGACAGCCAGCCGATGGCGCCGGTTCTTTATCTGCAGGACAAAACGTCAAACTTTGCCGACGGCATCGAAGACGACAACTGGGAAGAGCAGGCGGCGAATAAGCTGACTGACGCGATGCAGGGCCTGGACGAGCGTAGCCAGGATATCATCCGCGCCCGCTGGCTGGACGAAGACAACAAGTCCACGCTGCAGGAGCTGGCTGACCGCTACGGCGTCTCCGCAGAGCGCGTGCGTCAGCTGGAAAAGAACGCCATGAAAAAACTGCGTGCCGCGATCGAAGCCTGATACGCCACCCCTGCCTGACGCCAGGCACCCCGATAACGCCCCGCCTCAGGTTGGGGCGTTTTGTTTTTCTGCGCCATCCATGGGCAGCAGTACCTCTGGACAGTGCGTCCGTAGGCAGCCTATCAGCACGCTGAACGCCGGCGCCATCTGCTCCTCGGGCTGGCTGGCAAATCCCATCAATAATCCTTTCTTACGCGCCGCCGTCAGGTAGTAGCGCGAGAGCGGCCGCACCAGAATGTGGCGCGCATTGGCCTCGCGGGCGATCGCCACATCGTCCGCCTCCTCCGGTAAATTGAGGATCAAATGCAGTCCGGCATTATCGCTGAAGTCCGACAGGGCGTCGGGCATACAGTGCCGCTGAATCAGCTCGGTTAAAAAGGCGCGACGACGGCTGTAGAGCAGCCGCATGCGGCGGATATGCGCCGAGTAGTGACCAGCGGTAATAAACTCCGCCAGCGCCATCTGGATCAGCGAATGGCCGCCGCGATAAAGCTCGGCGTGGGCGTGCTTCAGATCGCTGACCAGCGGGCGGGGGATCACCACATAGCCCAGGCGCAGGCCGGGATAGAGCGTCTTGCTGAAGGTGCCGATATAGACCACCGGCGCATCAGCCACCAGCCCCTGCAGGGCGGGGATGGGCTGCCCGGAAAAGCGAAACTCGCTGTCATAATCATCTTCGACGATCCAGCTGCCCTGCTGGCGGGCAAGCGCCAGCAGCCGCTGACGGCGTTCAAGGCTCATCACCGCGCCCAGCGGATACTGGTGAGAGGGGGTGACGAAGATGAGCCGCGGCGCATCGTCAACCGTTTCCGGCGGGCACAGCCCATTGGCATCGACGGTGATGGGGGCCGCCCGGACGTCGTTCATCGCCAGCACATGGCGAATGCCCCAGTAGGAAGGCTCCTCCACCCACGCCAGATCGCCGTTGTCGCACAGCATGCGAGTGACCAGGTCAATCGCCTGGTGGATCCCCTCGGTGATAAGAATTTGATCTGCCTGACAGTGGACGCCGCGCGATACCCGCAGATAATCCACCAGCGCCTGCTGTAGCTCCGGGGTACCGCCGTTGCAGCTGTAGCTGAGCCGCTCCGGCTTTGGCCGACGGCTGATGCGGGCCTGGATCTTGCTGAACAGCGGATGGGGAAAGGCGTTAACGTCCGGTACGCCGGGAATAAACGCTCCCCACTGGCGTGGGCTGGCGCTGACCTGGCCGAGCAGGTGCTGGCCGCGGCGTGAAAGATGCGCCGTCGATGTCGCGATACTGCTGTTTTCCCGCTTCCCCTTAGCGGTCAATGAACTTTCAGGCGCGGTTTGGGCAACGAATGTTCCGCTTCCCCGACGGGAAACCACATATCCTTCCGCCAGTAATTGTTCATAAGTTGTTAATATGGTGTTTCTTGATACGCCGAGTTCTCCCGCCAGGTCCCGCGACGGCGGCAGGCGGCTTTGCGGCGCCAGCGAACCGTCAAGGATCGCGCGGCGAAGCGCGTTGTATAAGCGTTTGTGCAGAAGAGGGTCGCGCTCTTCCTGCAGACGGACCAGCACCAGGTCACCCACCAGCGAACGCAATTGGATCCCTCAGATATTCAAAATTGGTACTCGATTATAGGGCCAACTCCTGTGTAAATAAACGACATCGTTTCTAATTTGTTGCGATAACGTGACATACACGACAGGAGATTCGCAGGTGAAAAGCTCAGAACTGAATCAACGTCGCCAGCAGGCGACGCCGCGCGGCGTAGGCGTAATGTGTAACTACTTTGTCGAGAAGGCGGAGAACGCCACGCTGTGGGATATCGAAGGCAATGAGGTGATCGATTTCGCCGCCGGTATCGCCGTGTTAAATACCGGTCACCGTCATCCGAAGGTGGTTGCCGCGGTCGCTGACCAGCTGCAGGCGTTCACCCACACCGCCTATCAGATTGTGCCGTACGAAAGCTATGTCACGCTGGCGGAACGTATCAACGATCTGGCGCCGATTGACGGGCCGGCAAAAACGGCCTTCTTCACCACCGGCGCGGAAGCGGTCGAGAACGCGGTGAAAATTGCCCGCGCTTACACCGGCCGTCCGGGGCTGATTACTTTCGGCGGCGGCTTCCACGGCCGTACCTTTATGACCATGGCGCTCACCGGTAAGGTCGCGCCCTACAAAATCGGCTTCGGGCCCTTCCCGGGCTCGGTGTATCACGGTGTCTACCCGAATGCGGCGCACGGTGTCTCTACCGCGGATGCGCTGAAAAGCCTGGAGCGCATTTTCAAAGCGGATATTGCGCCGGACCAGGTCGCGGCCATCATCCTCGAGCCGATCCAGGGAGAAGGCGGCTTTAACGTCGCGCCAGCCGATTTCATGCAGGCGCTGCGCGATCTGTGCGATACCCACGGCATTCTGCTGATCGCCGATGAAGTGCAGACCGGTTTCGCCCGCACCGGCAAGCTGTTCGCCATGCAGCACTATGATGTGAAACCGGATCTGATGACGATGGCGAAAAGCCTCGCCGGCGGTTTCCCGCTGTCGGGCGTCGTTGGTCGCGCCGAGGTGATGGATGCCCCAGCGCCAGGCGGCCTGGGCGGAACCTATGCCGGTAACCCGCTGGCGGTAGCCGCGGCGCACGCGGTGCTGGATGTGATTGCTGAAGAGCAGCTGTGCCAGCGCGCTGAACAGCTGGGTAGCCATCTGCAGGAAGTGCTCAACCAGGCGCGGGCCACCTGTCCGGCGATTGTCGATGTCCGCGGTCGGGCGTCGATGGTGGCGGTGGAGTTTAACGATCCGCAAACTGGCGAGCCGTCGCCGGAGTTCACCCGCCAGGTGCAACAGAAAGCGCAGGAGAACGGCCTGCTGCTGCTGAGCTGCGGCGTCTACGGCAACGTGATCCGCTTCCTCTATCCGTTGACGATTCCGGACGCCCAGTTCTCGAAAGCGCTGGATATTCTGGCGCGCGTACTGAAGAGCTAACGTCTCCCCGGTGGGCTGCGGCGGCAGGGAAGCCGAACAGAAACAGGAAGCCGCAGCCGGCTGTTCATGCTCAGCGTGAGTGGTTTATCACCCTGATATCACCTTTTTTCCGGCGGAGAAAACCGCCGGAGTAAAACGGAAAGTATTATGTCTGAAAACTCCACCTTTTCTCCCGTCCTCACCGGCCGGGAACGTACGGCTGTCCCTGCAAAATCTCTGAGCTTCGTCGAAGGGGTATCGATGATTGTCGGTACCAATATCGGCGCGGGTGTCCTCTCCATCGCCTATGCGTCAAGCAAAGCGGGCTTCTTACCGCTGCTGTTCTGGCTGGTGCTGGTGGGCAGCCTGACCACGGTGACCATGCTCTATGTCGCGGAATCTACGCTCCGCACGCGTAAACATCTGCAGCTCAGCGGATTATCAAAGCGCTACGTCGGCGGCTTTGGCGCGCTGATGATGTTCCTCTCCGTCTGCGTCAACAGCGTCGGCGCATTGACGGCTTATATGACCGGCAGCGGCAAGCTGCTCTACTCCCTGTTTGGCATTTCGCCGGCGCTGGGCAGCGTGCTGTTTTTCGTCCCGGCGGCAGGGGTGCTTTATCTGGGGCTGAAGGCGATCGGCCGCGGCGAGAAATTTATCAGCATCGGTATGGTGGTGATGATCTCGGTGCTGGTGATTGCCACGCTGTTGAAAGAGACCACCCGCGTGGGCTATCTGCTCGACGGCAACTGGCTGTATATGGTTCCGGTCTTCAACGTCGTGGCGTTCTGCTTCTCGGCACAGTATATCGTCCCGGAAATGGCGCGAGGCTTCGCCGACAAACCGGAAAAATTGCCTAAAGCCATTATGGTCGGTATGGCGCTGACCTTTACCCTGCTGGCGCTGGTGCCGCTGTCGGTGATCTCGCTTAATGGCCTGGACAATATTTCGGATGTGGCCACCATCTCCTGGGGGAGGGCGCTTGGCGAATGGGCCTTCTTCTCCGCCAACCTGTTTGCGCTGTGCGCGATGTTGACCTCCTACTGGGGACTGGGCGGCAGCTTCCTGACCAATATCTTCGATCAGTTCCGCCTGGGGAATGATGAACAGCCCGCCCGCCGCTTGATGGTGCTGCTGGTGGTGGCGATCCCGCCGTTCGTGCTGGCCTACAGCGGTATGGTCTCTTTCGTCAACGCGCTCTATTTTGCCGGGGTGTTCAGCGGCGTTATTTTATCGATTATGCCGATCCTGATGCTCAAGGGCGCCCGCCAGCGTGGCGACCTGACGCCGGGCTGGACCTGTCCGGCCTGGATGACCCATCCGCTTATCCAATGCTTCATTGTGTTGTTGTATCTTTGCAGCGCCGTCTACGCGGTAGCGTCCGCGGTAGGCTACCTGCCCGCGGGCTGGTAATCAGGGCCTGTTTTGCACCGCGTCCGGTTCATGCTGGCGCGGTTTTTTTATTTGTCACTTATCTGTTACATAGCCCGCAATTTAGTCGTTTCAAATTCCTCAGAATGACGGTATGTTTAGCATAGTGTGCTGCAAAAGCGCGAGCAGCCCCCGGTTGGTTAGCTATCATATGCTTTTCCTATCGATATAAACAAAATAATGCGCTAACAAACAACATCACAACAAATGCAAAAACCATAATAATGGGGAGCCTCAGGATGAATATGAAGGGTAAAGCGTTACTGGCAGGATGTATTGCCTTAGTTATGAGCAGCGCGGCGCTGGCGGAAGATATCAAAATCGCGGTAGTCGGGGCGATGTCCGGCCCGGTGGCCCAGTACGGCGATCAGGAGTTTACCGGCGCCGAGCAGGCGGTAGCGGATATCAACGCGAAGGGCGGCATTAAGGGCAATAAGCTGCAGATCGTAAAATATGATGACGCTTGCGACCCGAAACAGGCGGTAGCGGTCGCCAACAAAGTGGTCAATGACGGGATCAAATACGTTATCGGCCACCTGTGCTCCTCTTCCACTCAGCCGGCGTCTGACATCTATGAAGACGAAGGCATTCTGATGATCACCCCCGCTGCGACCGCGCCGGAGCTGACCGCGCGCGGCTATAAGCTGATCCTGCGCACCACCGGTCTGGACTCCGACCAGGGACCAACCGCGGCGAAATACATTCTCGACAAAGTGAAGCCGCAGCGTATCGCAGTCGTGCATGACAAACAGCAGTACGGCGAAGGTTTGGCCCGTGCGGTGCAGGATGGCCTGAAAAAAGGCGGGGCGAACGTGGTCTTCTTCGACGGGATCACCGCTGGTGAGAAAGATTTCTCAACTCTGGTGGCGCGCCTGAAGAAAGAGAATATCGACTTCGTCTACTACGGCGGTTACCACCCGGAAATGGGCCAGATCCTGCGTCAGGCCCGCGCTGCCGGTCTGAAAACCCAGTTTATGGGCCCGGAAGGCGTAGCGAACGTCTCCCTGTCTAACATCGCCGGCGAGTCGGCGGAAGGCCTGCTGGTGACCAAGCCGAAGAACTACGACCAGGTGCCGGCGAACAAACCGATCGTGGATGCGATCAAGGCGAAGAAACAGGATCCGAGCGGCGCCTTCGTCTGGACCACCTACGCGGCGCTGCAGTCGCTGCAGGCGGGCCTGAATCAGTCTGACGATCCGGCGGAAATCGCTAAATACCTGAAAGGGGCGACGGTAGACACCGTGATGGGCCCGCTGTCGTGGGATCAGAAAGGCGACCTGAAAGGCTTCGAGTTCGGTGTCTTTACCTGGCATGCTAACGGTACGGCGACCGACGCCAAATAATTTAACCGGCGCCTTTCACGCTGCAAATGCGTTGTCTGCGCCCCTCAACCCCGGTCACTTAC
>NZ_JBEAJA010000042.1:0-95259 GCF_040064755.1 Klebsiella sp. GB_Kp056
TTTTCTCTTCAACCGAACCGGCTGTTTGTGTGAAGTGATTCACATCTGCCGTGTCGATGGAGGCGCATTATAGGGAGCCCGCCGGGAATGACAAGCGGAAAAATACAATTTTATTTCAACCGCTCATCTTTTATACGCAACGCTTATTTTTGCTGCTTTTTAATCGCCGCCGGCAGCTCGGCCAGGCTATTTAGCACCCAATCCGCGGCTTTTTCCGCTTCTTCAGTAACAGGCTTACCGGTACGCACCAGCACTTTAGTACCAACATCAGCGGCCGCTGCAGCCTGCATATCTTCCAGTTTGTCCCCTACCATATAGGAAGCGGCCATATCGATATGCAGATAATCGCGGGCGGAGATCAGCATCCCCGGATGCGGTTTACGGCAATCACAGGTCTGACGGTACTCCTCAACCGCACCCTGCGGGTGATGCGGGCAATAATAGATACCGTCCAGATCTACGCCACGGTCTGCCAGAGACCAGTCCATCCATTCAGTCAGGGTTTCAAACTGGGCTTCGGTAAATTTACCGCGAGCAATACCGGACTGGTTAGTGACCAGCACCAGCGCGTAGCCCATCTCTTTGAGCTCGCGCATTGCGTCAATGACGCCATCGATAAATTCAAAATTGTCGATTTCGTGGACGTAGCCATGATCGACATTAATGGTGCCGTCACGGTCGAGAAAAATTGCGGGTACTGACTTTGCCACCGGTTTGCTCCTGAAAAAGGCTAGTGCCGTTAGTATCGCATGTTTCCGCATGCAAGAAAGTGCTCATTATAAAGAGTCAGATTGATTTAGACGTCTGGATGCCTTAACATCCATTTCATTGCCAGGCATCGCCTGGATACGGCAGAAGAAAATGCCACGGCAAACGGCTAAACGATAATAAATAACTGATGATTAAACTTTCCAATATCACCAAAGTGTTCCAGCAGGGGAATCGCAGCATTCAGGCGCTGAACAATGTCAGCCTGCATGTCCCTGCCGGACAAATTTACGGCGTCATCGGTGCCTCAGGCGCCGGTAAAAGTACGCTGATTCGCTGCGTTAACCTGCTGGAGCGCCCGACCGAGGGCAGCGTACAGGTTGACGGTCAGGAACTGACTGCGCTGTCGGAAAAAGAGCTAACCCGCGCTCGCCGTCAGATTGGCATGATTTTCCAGCATTTTAACCTGCTGGCATCCCGCACCGTTTTCGGCAACGTGGCGTTACCCCTGGAGCTGGATAACACGCCACAGGCAGAAATCAAACGCCGTGTGGCGGAGCTGCTGGATCTTGTCGGCCTGGGCGATAAGCACGACAGCTATCCGGCTAATCTCTCCGGCGGCCAGAAACAGCGTGTCGCCATTGCCCGCGCGCTGGCCAGTAACCCCAAGGTGCTGCTGTGCGATGAAGCCACCAGCGCCCTGGATCCGGCCACCACCCGTTCCATTCTCGAACTGCTGAAAGACATTAACCGTCGTCTGGGGCTGACCATCCTGCTGATCACCCACGAAATGGATGTAGTGAAACGCATCTGCGACTGCGTGGCGGTGATTAGCAACGGCCAGTTGATTGAACAGGACACGGTGAGCGAAGTCTTCTCCCATCCGAAGACGCCGCTGGCCCAGCAGTTTATTCAGTCGACGCTGCACCTGGATATTCCTGATGACTACCAGGCGCGCCTGAAACCTACCGCCACAGCGGATAGCGTACCGATGCTGCGCATGGAATTTACCGGCCACTCCGTCGATGCGCCGCTGCTTTCTGAAACCGCGCGTCGCTTCAACGTGAATAACAACATTATTAGCGCGCAGATGGATTATGCCGGCGGGGTGAAGTTCGGCATCATGCTGACCGAAATGCACGGTACACAGGAAGACACTCAGGCGGCTATCGCCTGGCTGCAGGAACATCATGTAAAAGTAGAGGTATTGGGTTATGTCTGAGGCAATGATGTGGCTGCTGTTGCGCGGCGTATGGGAAACGCTGGCAATGACCTTTGTCTCCGGCTTCTTCGGTTTTGTCCTTGGTCTGCCGGTGGGCGTGCTGCTGTACGTGACCCGTCCGGGGCAAATCGTCGCCAATGCTAAACTGTACCGGACGCTGTCGGCGCTGGTGAACATTTTCCGCTCCATCCCGTTCATTATCCTGCTGGTCTGGATGATCCCGTTTACCCGCGTGATCGTCGGCACCTCAATCGGCCTGCAGGCGGCGATCGTGCCGTTGACGGTGGGCGCCGCGCCGTTTATCGCTCGCATGGTGGAGAACGCCCTGCTGGAGATCCCGACCGGCCTTATCGAAGCCTCCCGGGCGATGGGCGCCACGCCGCTGCAGATCGTGCGTAAGGTTCTGCTGCCTGAAGCGCTGCCGGGTCTGGTCAACGCCGCCACCATCACCCTGATCACCCTGGTGGGCTATTCCGCCATGGGCGGCGCGGTGGGCGCTGGCGGTCTGGGGCAGATTGGTTACCAGTATGGCTATATCGGTTACAACGCCACCGTAATGAATACCGTACTGGTATTGCTGGTTATTCTGGTTTATTTAATTCAATTCTCTGGCGATCGCATCGTCCGGGCTGTGACTCATAAATAACGTTATTGGCAGACAACACTCATTCTTACAGGAAGGAAATAACATGGCCTTTAATTTCAAAACCTTTGCGGCAGTTGGTGCGTTAATCGGTTCTCTGGCGCTGGTGGGTTGCGGTCAGGATGAAAAAGATCCGAATCATATTAAAGTCGGCGTTATCGTCGGGGCGGAGCAGCAGGTCGCTGAAGTCGCGCAGAAAGTGGCAAAAGAGAAGTATGGCCTTGACGTTGAGCTGGTGACCTTCAACGATTACGTTCTGCCGAACGAAGCGCTGAGCAAAGGCGATATCGACGTCAACGCCTTCCAGCATAAACCGTATCTCGACCAGCAGATTAAAGACCGCGGCTACAAGCTGGTGGCTGTCGGCAACACCTTCGTCTACCCGATCGCGGGTTACTCGAAGAAAATCAAATCGCTGGACGAACTGCAGCCGGGCTCGCAGATCGCCGTCCCTAACGATCCGACCAACCTCGGTCGTTCTCTGCTGCTGCTGCAGCAGGTGGGCCTGATCAAACTGAAGGACGGTGTAGGCCTGCTGCCGACCTCGCTGGATATCGTCGAGAACCCGAAAAACCTGAAGATTGTTGAACTGGAAGCGCCGCAGCTGCCGCGTTCTCTTGACGACGCGCAGATTGCGCTGGCCGTTATCAACACCACTTACGCCAGCCAGATTGGCCTGACCCCGGCGAAAGACGGCATCTTTGTTGAAGGGAAAGAGTCGCCGTACGTGAACCTGATCGTGGCGCGTGAAGACAATAAAGATGCTGAGAATGTGAAAAAATTCGTTCAGGCTTACCAGAGCGATGAAGTTTACGAAGCAGCAAACAAGATCTTTAACGGCGGTGCAGTGAAAGGCTGGTAATCTTTTCTCACCGTAATATCATTCAGGACGGGCTTCACGCCCGTCTTGTCATTTATGCAAGCACCTGATTCAATAACGCCCTGTTTTTTATTCATTGAGGAAATACTATGCGTGCTTTACCGGTCTGTTTGTTAGCACTCATGTTAAGCGGTTGTTCCATGCTAAGCAGATCTCCCGTTGAACCTGTTCAAAGCACTGCAACTCCCCCGGTTAAATCGGAGCCGAGCAAACCACGCGCAACCCGTCCGGCGCCGGTACGTATTTATACCGATGCGTCAGAGCTGGTAGGTAAACCATTCCGCGATCTGGGGGAAGTGTCTGGCGAGTCCTGCCAGGCCTCGAATCAGGATTCTCCGCCGAATATCCCTACCGCCCGCAAGCGCCTGCAGATTAATGCTGCACGTATGAAAGCCAATGCTGTCCTGCTGCACCGCTGCGAAGTGACCAGCGGCACCCCAGGCTGCTACCGTCAGGCGGTTTGTCTGGGCTCGGCGCTTAACGTCTCGGCGCAATGAGTGCATTTCAGTTCGCGCAGATAGGCGTGATCCGCTCGCCGTATAAAGAGAAGTTTGCCGTACCTCGCCAGCCGGGTCTGGTCAAGCACGGCGGCGGAGAACTCCATCTGATCGCGCCCTACAACCAGGCCGACGCCGTGCGTGGTCTGGAAAGCTTCAGCCATCTGTGGATCCTGTTTGTGTTTCATCAGACCATGGAAGGCGGCTGGCGTCCGACGGTGCGCCCTCCCCGTCTCGGGGGCAACGCGCGTATGGGCGTCTTCGCCACCCGCTCCACCTTTCGCCCCAATCCCATTGGCATGTCTCTGGTTGAGCTGAAGGGCGTCCGCTGTCAGAAAGAGCAGGTGATACTGGAACTCGGCAGCCTCGATCTCGTCGACGGTACGCCGGTGGTCGACATCAAACCCTATCTGCCGTTTGCCGAAGCGCTGCCCAACGCGCACGCCAGCTACGCGCAACAGGCGCCGCAGGCGGATCAGGTCGTCAGTTTTACCGCCGACGTCGAAACGCAGCTTTTGCATCTGGAGAAGCGTTATCCGCACCTGAAGGCGTTTATCCGAGAGGTGCTGGCGCAGGATCCGCGTCCGGCCTACCGTAAGGAGGAAGAGGCAGGCAAAAATTACGCCGTCTGGCTGCTGGATTTCAACGTCCGCTGGCGGGTGACTGCCTCCGGTTTTGAAGTCTTTGCCCTCGAAGCGCGCTAATTTTATTTTCCTCTCTTTTGGCATCTTTGCCACACTGGTAAACTAAACCACTTTTTTTGTTTCAGGCTGGGCAACCAGCCTGTTCCGCTCGTTTAACTGGAACCGTTACAACATGCGTACTAGCCAATATCTGCTCTCCACTCTGAAGGAGACACCTGCCGACGCCGAGGTAATCAGCCACCAGCTGATGCTGCGCGCCGGGATGATCCGCAAGCTGGCCTCCGGGTTATACACCTGGCTGCCGACCGGCGTGCGCGTCCTGAAAAAAGTCGAAAACATCGTGCGTGAAGAGATGAACAACGCCGGTGCGATCGAGGTGTTAATGCCGGTCGTTCAGCCATCTGAACTGTGGCAGGAGAGCGGTCGCTGGGAGCAGTACGGCCCGGAACTGCTGCGCATTGCCGATCGTGGCGATCGTCCGTTCGTCCTCGGTCCAACCCACGAAGAGGTCATCACCGATCTGATCCGCAACGAGCTGAACTCCTATAAGCAGCTGCCGCTGAACTTCTATCAGATCCAGACCAAATTCCGCGACGAAGTGCGCCCGCGTTTCGGCGTGATGCGCTCCCGCGAATTCCTGATGAAAGATGCGTACTCTTTCCATACTTCGCAGGAATCGCTGCAGGAAACCTACGATGCGATGTACGCCGCTTACAGCAAAATCTTCAGCCGTATGGGGCTGGATTTCCGTGCGGTACAGGCTGATACCGGCTCCATCGGCGGCAGCGCCTCTCATGAATTCCAGGTGCTGGCGCAGAGCGGCGAAGACGATGTGATCTTCTCCGACAGCTCCGACTACGCGGCAAACATCGAGTTTGCGGAAGCCGTTGCGCCGAAAACGCCGCGCGCGGACGCCACCCAGGAGTTGACCCTGGTCGACACGCCGAACGCCAAAACCATCGCCGAGCTGGTTGAGCAGTTCAACCTGCCGATCGAAAAAACCGTGAAAACCCTGCTGGTGAAAGCGGTTGAAGATAGCGCTTCCCCGCTGGTTGCCCTGCTGGTGCGCGGCGATCACGAGCTGAACGAAGTGAAAGCGGAAAAACTGCCGCAGGTCGCCAGCCCGCTGACCTTCGCCACCGAAGAAGAGATCCGCGCCCTGGTGAAAGCCGGTCCGGGCTCCCTGGGTCCGGTGAACCTGCCGGTGCCGGTGATTATCGACCGTACTGTGGCGGTGATGAGCGATTTCGCCGCCGGCGCCAACATCGACGGCAAACACTATTTCGGCATCAACTGGGACCGCGATGTCGCCACGCCGGAGGTCGCTGACATCCGTAACGTCGTTGCCGGCGATCCGAGCCCGGACGGCAAAGGTACCCTGCTTATCAAGCGCGGTATCGAAGTGGGTCATATCTTCCAGCTGGGGACGAAGTACTCCGAGGCGATGAAAGCCGCGGTTCAGGGCGAAGATGGCCGCAACCAGATCCTGACCATGGGTTGCTATGGTATCGGGGTCACTCGCGTGGTGGCGGCGGCGATTGAGCAGAACTTTGACGATCGCGGTATTGTCTGGCCGGATGCGATTGCGCCGTTCCAGGTGGCGATCCTGCCGATGAACATGCATAAATCTTACCGTGTGCAGGAGCTGGCGGAGAAACTGTACGCCGAGCTGAGCGCCCAGGGTATTGAAGTGCTGATGGACGATCGTAAAGAGCGTCCGGGCGTGATGTTCGCCGATATGGAGCTGATCGGTATCCCGCACACCATCGTGCTGGGCGATCGTAACCTCGACAACGACGATATCGAATACAAGTATCGTCGCAACGGTGAGAAGCAGCTGATCAAGACCGGGGATATTGTGGAATATCTGGTTAAAGCGATAAAAGGCTAATTACACAGCTCAGGGCCCTGAACGGATGTCAGGGCCTTTTTTTTACAAGGACTGTACCCATGACTGCACCTCTCCTCAGCAGCGGGCTGCTTACCTCCGCCCTGCTCCTGCTTACCGCCTGCACTGTAGACGTCGGCCGCAGCGTCCCTTCCGCATCCGCTACCGATGGCCGCTCACCGCCATGGGCTGTCACCCTCCAGCGTCAAAGCTCGATTGCCGGCAGCGGACTGCGCGAAATCGCCGAAAACGACCTTCGTTCCGGCGACCTGCTCTTCTCCTCCAGCCTTGGCGTCACTTCGCTTGGGATCCGCGCCTTCAGCGCCTCTTCCGTGAGCCACGTCGCGCTGTATCTCGGCGAGGGTCAAATTGCGGAAGCTACCGGCGCCGGTGTGCAGGTGATATCGCTACAGCAAGCGATGGCGCACAGCGATAAACTCTTTGCCCTCAGAGTGCCCGATCTGACGCCGGACCAGGCGATGGCGATGAGAGGTTTTGCCTGGCAGGTCAAAGACAGCGGGTATAACTATCGCGGCATTATTCAGTTTATCCCTTATATGGTCACCAAACCGCTCTGCTCGCTCAACCCTTTCTCGCGTAACTTTCGCCAGCAGTGCGTAAGCGGCCTGGCCAAAGCGCAACTGGGCGATGGGGCCAGCCCCGACAAGAAAGCGTGGTTTTGCTCGGAGTTTGTCAGCGAGGCCTTTGTCAGAGCCGGGCATCCGCTGACCCTGGCGCAGGCGGCGTGGATCAGCCCTTCCGATCTGCTGCACATGCGGGAAGGAGATGTCGCCACCTTTAAACCCGAGACGCAGCTGCAGTATGTCGGGCATCTGAAACTGGGAGTTTATCTTCAGGCCGGTAAACTGGTGGGGTTGAGCAAACCGAAGGCCGGTGCGGAGTAAAAGAACGATTTGCCCTTTACCCCCGTCATGAGGCTCATGCTTCGTGCGCTATGGTTGGTGGAAAAGGGGGGACGGTAAAACCACAATGACCCAATTCCGCTGGCCGGCTACCGCTGAGGCGTATCCCCTGCCCGTTTCCCGGGCAGGAGCCGGACAATCAATGTCCACAGTCCTTCCCAGGAATAAATTTGCCAGCCTGATCCGTCATCAGCGTTTTCATCATTTCGCCGGTATCCGGGTTCGCCTCGAGGGTAAAGTGCCCCTCCACCACCAGCAGCACCGGACGTGAATCATTGCCGCGGGCCGCGGCATAATCCCGCTCAAGCTGGGCATTATTCGCCACCGCGACGCGTTTACCGGTCGCGCAATCAGTAAAGGTTGCCGCATCGGCCATATAGAAGTACATGCCACGCATCGCCATCGGGGTGGTCGGCAGGCTGGCCTTCACCGGCTCCAGGGTATAGTTGAGGGGAGACTGAATGGGGCTCCCGTTGCGGTCGAGCATCTCCAGCTTGTCGCCCTTCGCGCGAAAGTACGATTTTTCGCCCTTGCTGTTGGTCAGTACCAGCTTATCCGCCGTACGCGCCCAGGTGCCGTAAGAGGCAAAGGAGGATGGTTCACGACGCGCGCCCTGGTAGTGCTCATTCATCACCCAGGTGCCGTCTTTTTCCAGGAACAGCGAGGTGTCGATGCCTTCGCAATCCGCGCAAGGCAGCACCCCGCGCCAGCTTTGCTGCATCGGCTTGAGCTCTTCCATCGCCGCCGGCTGGACCGTGTCAGTTTCGGCGCGATGGTTACAACCAAACAGCGCGAACAGCGAACAGGCCGCTATCACGGAGAATATGATTTTCTTCACTCTACTTTCCTTATGATCCATTCCACCCGTTCGCCGACGCCTTCACTGGCGAACTTTCCCACGCAGCGCCTTGACTGAGGACTTTTGCGCCTTGGAAGCAAGGCGTCGCTCTTTGGATGCCCGAGTCGGTCGCGTCTCCCGGCGACTTTTTTGCACTGCGGTCAATTCTTTGATAAGGGCCACCAGCCGGGCGATCGCCGCTTCGCGGTTCATCTCCTGACTGCGATATTCCTGAGCCTTAATGATAACCACACCGTCAGCAGAAATTAAGTGGTGGCTGGCGGCGAGCAGGCGCTCTTTGTAAAACGCCGGCAGGCTCGAGGCTTTAATATCGAAGCGCAGATGGATCGCGGTCGACGCTTTGTTCACGTGCTGGCCCCCGGCCCCCTGGGCGCGAATACCTTCCAGCGTGATCTCGTTATCGGCAATGGCCACGCTGCGGCTGATAGTAATCATGCCGGCCCTTGCCAGGCGGTAAGCTGAATTTCCAGATTATTCTGAGCGTCGGACAACCAGATGCTCCCCTCCTGCAAAGTGGCCTGCAGCGTCATCGTGCGGTCGGCAAAAGCGCTAAGCTGCGCCAGCTGGGCATCATCAAGATACCAGATGGTCAGCTTCGGGTACGCCGCAAGCTTGTTCTGATTCTGCTGCCACCAGATTTCAGCCGCCCGGCTGTTATAGGCAAACAACGCCACCGCCTGCGCCCGCGAGCAGGCTTTCTTGAGACGTTTCTCGTCCGGCAGCCCCAGCTCGATCCACAGATCAACCCCGAGATGATCGTTAAGCAGCCACAGCTCCGGCTCGTCGTCTGACGAGAGGCCGCGCGTAAACTGCAGCCGCTCATCGGCATATTTGATCCACGCCAGCAGGCGCAGCATCATGCGCTCCTGGGTTTCCGACGGGTGCTGCGCCAGCGTCAGGTTAGCATCCAGAAACTGGTTGCGATCCAGATCGGCTACATTCACCGCGGCTTTATATATCGTCGCTTTCAGCGCCATGAACAAACTCCTGAAAAAAATGGCGTACATTGTAGCGAAACTGGCGACAAAAGGCTGTCAGCAATCGCAGCAACCTGTTTCATCCTGCTGAAATTGCTTAAATGACTATGATATAGTTCCCTTGCTAAACAGAGTTTATCTTCGTAGGCTTAAACTTGCATCCCACGGTTGAGTCAGAACGCTGACAGGAGGGCATGTGGACCACTATTGTGAGTTAATACGCAAGCGGTATGCGGAAATAGCCAGCGGAGACTTAGGGTATATCCCGGATGCGCTGGGTTGCGTGTTGAAAGTATTGAATGAGATTGCGGCGGATGAGGCCCTTTCGGAGTCAGTCAGGGAAAAGGCCGCTTATGCGGCAGCAAACTTACTGGTGAGCGATTATGTCAATGAATGATACTTATCAACCCATTAACTGCGATGATTACGACAACCTGGAGCTGGCCTGCCAGCATCACCTGGTGCTGACGCTGGCGCTGAAGGATGGCGAACAGCTGCAGGCGAAGGCCAGCGATCTAATCTCGCGTAAAAATATCGAGTATCTTGTGGTCGAACTCGCCGGCAACGTCCGCGAGCTGCGCCTGGATAAAATCGCCAGCTTCAGTCACCCGGAAATCGGCACCGTGGTGGTGAGCGAATCCTGAATCAAAACGGGCTTAACCGCCCGTTTTCCTCCACGCCAGACTGACCCCTTCCCCGTCTTTGACTTCACCTTCGTTAGTCACAAACAGATCGTCCGCTGCGGCAATCGGCGTTTCGCCGTAAAACAGCAGCGGCGTGCTGTCTCGTCGCCACGGAGCAACGCCCAGCTCCTGCCAGATCTTCTTCAGCTTACGGCCGCCATGACGCCCGACGATATGCAGATGGCCGTTGGCGCGAAAGCGGACGGTGACTGGCTCATCCGCCGGGGGCGGGCGCAGCCTGCCGCCCGGCTGCAGCACCAGCTCACCAAGACCGTCCGCCAGCCGCAGCGGTTGGCGCCAGTCTGTCCAGCGCTGGACGCTGTCCGTCTGCCCGGGTACATATCTCACCCAGTACAAGCGCTGCTGAAAACGGCGGACGGTAAATTCCCCCAACCGCAGGCAGGGGCTGGCATCTTCCCGCGCCAGCGCCACCTCGTGCCAGAGGCGCTCAGGCACCTCGCGGGCCGGCATCGGCGCCTGCTGCCCGGCGAGCCAGCGACGCAGCAACGCCGCGCGGCGGGGAGAACTCATCGACGTCAGCGGCGCGATAGCCAGCGACCCGTCTTCGGCCACCAGCGACGCCAGCTCCGCCGCCAGCATCTCGTCCAGCAGCTGCTCCTGCTCGGCGCACAGGCTGGCGCTGCGGGCGACGGCCTCGCTAAAGTGCGGCCAGCGCTCACGCAGCACCGGGATCACCCGCAGGCGCAGGAAGTTGCGGTCATAGGTATCGTCCTGATTACTCTCATCTTCAATCCACGACAGCTGGTGGGCGAGCGCCCACTGGCGCAGCGATTCCCGGGTTTCATTGAGGAGAGGACGCAGCAGTCGACTGCCGGCAAAGGGAGACGATGGCGCCATCGCCGACAGGCCGGTCGGACCGCTGCCGCGTTTTAACGCCAGCAGCAGCGTTTCACACTGATCGTCCTGGTGCTGAGCGGTCACTAACACTTCGCCGGCGCGGAGCGTCTCCTGAAAGGCCTGATAGCGCGCCGCGCGGGCATGGGCCTCGACGCCCAGGCCGCCCCGGGCTAACGTCACGCGATGCACCGCCAACGGCACCCGCCACTGCTGGCAAATTTGCCGACAATGCGCCACCCAGTCGTCTGCGTGGGCGCTAAGGCCGTGATGAACATGCACCGCCCGCAGCGTCAGAGAGGGATCCTGTTCCCGCAGCAGCACCAGCTGATGCAGGAGAACCGTCGAGTCCAGACCGCCGCTGAAGGCCACCAGCAGCTGGCGATGGGGATGAAGCGTATGCGCAATGTTAGCCGTCATAACCACAAACATACCGAGAAGTGATGGCCCGGCACGTTACCGGGCCAGGGTCGCGCTGGCAAGGTTTACTGCTGATATATTTCCAGCGGCAGGTCGTCCGGATCGCTAAAGAAGGTAAAGCGTTTACCGGTAAAGGGATCGACGCGAATCGCTTCGCACTCCACGCCATGCGCCGTCAGGTGCGCCACCGCAGCGTCGATATCATCCACGCTAAAGGCCAGATGACGCAGCCCGCAGGCTTCCGGACGACTGGGTCGGGCCGGCGGAAACGGGAACGAGAACAGCTCAATCACATACTCGCCGTTGAGCGCCAGATCGCCCTTCCAGGAGTCACGTTCGGCGCGATAAAACTCGCTTTGCAGCGTAAACCCCAGAATATCGCAATAGAACGCTTTACTGCGGGCGTAGTCAGTCGCAATGATGGCAATATGGTGAACCCGTTTCAAACCCAGCATGGTCAAACTCCTTCTGTTAAGCCAGCCACGTTACTCGTGCGCGCCGTTAACGCGCAAGCCTTTCGTCATTTTTTAAGACTCGTACCCGATACACGCCGTCCTCATCGCGCTTCGCGCCGTGAATATCGGTCTCAAACCCCGGGTAATGACGTCCTATTGAGCAGAGCATCAGCAGGAAGTCGAGCACCGCCCGGCTCTCCTCCGTGATCATCTCTCCCGGCATCAGCAGCGGTACGCCCGGCGGATAAGGGAGGATCATGTTGGCCGAAATCCGGCCCACCAGGTTCTCCAGTTCAATGGTTTCCACCTCACCCTTGATCTGGCGCTGCCAGGCATGATGCGGCGTCATTTTCATTTCCGGCAGGACGTCAAAGGCGCTGAGCATCAGCTGCGGCAGCTGGTGCTGGCGGATCAAGCGGTGGATCCCCTGTGCCAGATCCTGGATCCGCATGTTGCGGTAGAAGTCGGGATCTTCCGCGTACAGATCCGGCAACATATTTTTCACCCGCAGATTGAGATCGTAGGCGCGCTTAAATTCGGTCAGGCCGCGCAGCAGACCCATCGCCCGGGTTTTATCAATACCGATGCTAAAGAGGAACAGCAGGTTGTAGGGGCCCGTTTTCTCCACCACCACGCCCCGCTCGTCGAGGAACTTCGCCACCAGCGCCGCCGGGATCCCCTCTTCATCCATATTCCCCTGCTCGTCCATACCCGGCGTCAGAATGGTGACTTTCACCGGATCGAGGTACATATGATCCGCATCGGCATCTTTGAAACCGTGCCAGTCATCGCCCGGCGCCACCGGCCAGCACTCGGCTTTATCCACCGCTTCCGGCTGCCAGATATCAAAGAACCAGCCGTCCGACTCCTCGCGCAGTCGCTGCACCTCTTTGCGGAAATCCAGCGCCCGCTCAATGGAGCGCTGGATCAGGCGCTTACCGGAGTTACCGCGCAGCATCGCCGCCGCGGTCTCAATCGACGCGACAATGGGATAGCTCGGCGACGTAGAGGTATGCATCATAAAGGCTTCATTAAAGGTCTCTTCATCATAGTTGCCCTTAATGTGGATCAGCGAGGCCTGCGACAGCGCGGCCAGCATCTTATGCGTCGACTGCGTCTCGAAAATGACTTTTCCGGGGATCCGCTCACCGCTCATGCCGCTTTTCCCCTGATATATCGGATGGAAATGGGTATACGGCACCCAGGCGGAATCGAAATGGATCGACGGGACGTCGAGCGTCTCTTTAAGCCAAGTGGTGTTGTAGAGCAGCCCATCATAGGTGGAGTTGGTGATCACCGCATGCACGGGCCACTGCGCCCCGTCCGTGTCGCGCACTTTCTGCTGAATACTGTCGCGGGTAAACTCGCGCCGGGGGATACCGCCGAGGATCCCTAACGCATTGCGGGTCGGCTTCAGCCACAGGGGAACCACATCGCTCATCATCAGCAGGTGGGCCAGCGATTTGTGACAGTTACGGTCAATCAGCAGGGTACTGCCGGCGGGCGCCGAGTACATACCGACAATTTTATTGGACGTCGAGGTACCGTTGGTCACCATATAGCTTTGCTCGGCGCCAAAGGCGCGAGCGATATACTCCTCCGCCTCCAGATGCGGGCCGGTATGATCCAGCAGGGAGCCCAGCTCGGTGACCGAAATCGAGACATCCGCCTTCAGCGTATTCCCGCCAAAGAAATCATAGAACAGGCAGCCCACCGGGCTTTTCTGATAGGCGCTACCGCCCATATGACCCGGCGTACAGAAGGTATATTTCCCCTCCTGCACATAGTTAAACAGCGCGCGGGTAAATGGCGGGGTGATATTGTCCAGGTACTCGCGGGTATACTGCCCGATGCGGGTGGCGATCTCTTCGGAGAGTCCCAGCGCATATTCGAAGAACCACAGCGTCATGCGCAGATCCTGACTGCTGACGTCCATCGTCGAGTGGGCGTTAATAAAGGCGTACAGAGGCAGGTATTCATTGAGCTGGTTAATATCGCTGCACAGATCGACGCTGTACTCATCCCAGTCGAAGATCACGCCGCAGATGCGCGGGTTGTGCTCGATAAACTGCAGCAGGTCGGCGCTATTTTGCGGCCAGATGGTCTGAAAGCCCTGGCGCTGCAGCGCCGCTTCCAGTTCTTTGATCGGCTCGTCTTTGTGGTAGACGCCGTGAGGCCCCATGATGGCGATGATATTCACGCTTTCCTCCTGGTATTCACCTAAGTCCAGCATCATAGCAATCCCCTGGGCGCATCGCACATAAAAAAAGGGCCGGAAAATCCGGCCCTTAGTGTTTTGCGCTAGCGGAAAACTTAGGCGTAACCGTAGCTCATCAGACGTTGATAGCGGCGGTTCAGCAGCTCTTCTTCGCTGAGAAGATCGAGATCGGCCAGGTCCGCCAGCAGCTGCGCTTTCAGGCTTGCCGCCATCGCTTCCGGGTTGCGGTGGGCGCCGCCCAGCGGTTCCGGAACGATAGAATCGATCAGCTTCAGCTCTTTCAGACGCGGGGCGATAATGCCCATCGCTTCCGCAGCCAGCGGCGCTTTATCCGCGCTCTTCCACAGAATGGAGGCGCAGCCTTCCGGCGAAATCACCGAATAGGTGCTGTACTGCAGCATATTGACCTTGTCGCCCACGCCAATCGCCAGCGCGCCGCCGGAGCCGCCTTCGCCGATCACGGTGCAGATAACCGGCACGCTCAGACGCGACATCTCACGCAGGTTGCGGGCAATCGCTTCCGACTGGCCGCGCTCTTCCGCGCCGACGCCCGGGTAGGCGCCCGGGGTGTCGATAAAGGTGATGATCGGCATTTTAAACCGCTCAGCCATCTCCATCAGGCGCAGCGCTTTGCGGTAGCCTTCCGGGGCCGGCATACCAAAGTTGCGACGAATTTTTTCTTTGGTTTCGCGACCTTTCTGGTGGCCGATGATCATCACCGGACGACCGTCAAGACGCGCGATACCGCCGACAATCGCTTTATCGTCAGCGAAGGCGCGGTCACCGGCCAGTTCGTCAAATTCGTCGAACGCCAGGCGGACATAATCCAGGGTGTAAGGACGGCGCGGGTGGCGCGCCAGTTGCGCAACCTGCCATGCACCGAGATCGGCGAAGATTTTGCGCGTCAGCTCTACGCTTTTCTCGCGCAGACGATGCACCTCTTCGTCGATGTTAATATCCAGTTTCTCATCCTGACGGCTTACCGCAGTCAGGGAATCGATTTTCGCTTCCAGCTCTGCAATCGGCTGTTCAAAATCTAGGAAATTCAGACTCATAGTATTCCTGTATTAGTCAAACTCCAGTTCCACCTGCTCCGAGCCGATAAGGCCACGCAGATCGTTGAGTAAACGATCGCTCGGAGAGACGCGCCATGTTGCGCCGAAACGCAACCGCGCGCGTGCATCCGCCCTCTGATAGTAGAGGTGCACTGGAATGGTTCCCGAACGGTGGGGTTCCAGAGACTGACGGAGTCGGTTTAAAAGCTGGTCATCAATTTGCCTGTCCGTCAGCGAGATAGCAAGCCCGCGAGCATATTTTTCCCGGGCTTCGTCAATGTCCATGACTTCACGGGCGGTCATTTTAAGCCCCCCGCTAAAGTCATCAAAGCTGACCTGTCCGCTGACGATAAGTATGCGGTCTTTTTCCAGCAACTGCTGATATTTATCCAGCGCGTCGGTGAATAACATCACCTCCAGCCGCCCGGAACGGTCATCCAGGGTACAGATGCCGATACGATTGCCGCGCTTGGTGACCATTACCCGCGCCGCAATCACCAGCCCCGCCGCCGTGGTCACTTTTCCACGATCGGTCGGATGCATGTCTTTGAGCCTCACGCCGCCGACGTAGCGCTCAATCTCTTTCAGATACTGGTTAATCGGGTGCCCGGTCAGGTACAGCCCCAGGGTCTCCCTTTCACCATCCAGCACCACCTGCTCAGGCCACGGCTGGCAGCTGGCGTAGGACTGTTCAATCTGCTCAGGCTCTTCCGCCAGCACGCCGAACATATCGGCCTGGCCGATGGCCTCGGCTTTGGCGTGCTGATCGGCGGCTTTCAGCGCATCGCCCAGTGAATTCATCAGCGCCGCGCGATGCGGACCGAGACGATCGAACGCCCCGGACATAATCAGTTTTTCCAGCACCCGACGGTTGAGCTTTTTAATATCGGTCCGCGCGCAGAGGTCGAACAGCTCGCGGAAATAACCGCCGTTGTTGCGCGCCTCAATGATCGCTTCGATCGGCCCTTCGCCGACGCCCTTGATGGCGCCGATACCGTAGACGATCTCGCCGTCGTCATTGACGTGGAAATGGTAGAGGCCGGAGTTAATATCCGGGGGCAAAATTTTCAGCCCCATACGCCAGCACTCGTCCACCAGGCCAACGACCTTTTCGGTGTTGTCCATATCGGCGGTCATTACCGCCGCCATAAACTCAGCCGGATAGTGCGCCTTAAGCCACAGCGTCTGGTAAGAAACCAGCGCGTATGCGGCGGAGTGCGATTTGTTAAACCCGTAACCGGCGAATTTCTCCACCAGGTCGAAGATTTTCATCGCCAGCTCGCCATCAACGCCGTTTTTCTTCGCCCCATCCTCAAAGATAGAACGCTGCTTGGCCATCTCCTCCGGCTTTTTCTTACCCATCGCACGACGCAGCATATCCGCGCCGCCGAGGGTATATCCGGACAGCACCTGGGCAATCTGCATGACCTGTTCCTGGTACAGGATGATGCCGTAGGTCGGCTCCAGCACCGGTTTCAGGCTTTCATGCTGCCACTGTACGTCCGGATACGAGATCTCTTCGCGGCCGTGCTTACGGTCGATAAAGTTATCTACCATCCCCGACTGCAGCGGGCCCGGGCGGAACAGGGCCACCAGCGCGATCATATCTTCGAAGCAGTCCGGCTGCAGGCGTTTAATCAGATCTTTCATGCCGCGCGATTCAAGCTGGAAGACCGCGGTGGTTTCCGAGCGCTGCAGCATGTCGAAGCTTTTCTTGTCATCCAGCGGGATGGCGGCGATATCCAGCGGCCCTTCGCCGTTCTTCTCACGGCGCTTGTTAATCATCTCCAGCGCCCAGTTAATGATAGTGAGCGTACGCAGACCGAGGAAGTCGAATTTCACCAGCCCGGCGTATTCCACGTCGTTCTTGTCAAACTGGGTAACCGGATGCAGCCCCTGCTCATCGCAATACAGCGGGGCGAAGTCGGTGATTTTGGTCGGCGCGATAACCACGCCGCCCGCATGCTTACCGGCGTTTCGCGTCACCCCTTCCAGCTTACGCGCCATGTCGATCAGCGCTTTCACTTCTTCGTCCGCCTCGTAGATCTCCGGCAGCTGCGGCTCGGCCTCGAAGGCTTTCGCCAGCGTCATGCCCGGATCGGGCGGTACCAGCTTGGAGATGCGGTCGACAAAGCCGTACGGGTGACCCAGCACGCGGCCCACGTCGCGGATGACCGCCTTCGCCGCCATGGTACCGAAGGTGATGATCTGCGATACCGCGTCGCGGCCATACATATCCGCCACGTGCTCGATAACCTGGTCGCGTTTCTCCATGCAGAAGTCGACGTCGAAGTCGGGCATCGAAACACGTTCCGGGTTGAGGAAACGTTCGAACAGCAGGTCGAATTCCAGCGGGTCAAGATCGGTGATCTTCAGCGCGTAGGCCACCAGCGAGCCGGCGCCGGAACCACGGCCCGGGCCGACCGGCACGCCGTTATCCTTCGACCACTGGATAAACTCCATCACGATCAGGAAGTAGCCGGGGAAACCCATCTGGTTGATCACCTGCAGCTCGATATCCAGACGCTCGTCGTATTCCGGTCGGCGCTTCGCGCGCACTTCCGGATCCGGGAAGAGGAATTCCAGCCGCTCTTCCAGACCCTCTTTCGATTTCATTACCAGGAAATCTTCCGTGGTCATATCGCCGGTCGGGAACTGCGGCAGGAAATATTCGCCAAGCCGCACGGTGACGTTGCAGCGTTTGGCGATCTCGACGCTGTTTGCCAGCGCTTCCGGAATATCGGCGAACAGCTCGCACATCTCCTCCTCGCTGCGCATATATTGCTGTGGCGAGTAGTTGCGCGGCCGTTTCGGGTCGTCGAGGGTGAAGCCGTCGTGAATAGCGACGCGGATTTCATGGGCGTCAAAGTCGCCAGTGTCGAGGAAGCGGACATCGTTGGTCGCCACCACCGGCAGACCACGCGCTTCCGCCAGCGCTACGGCGGCATGGAGATAACTCTCTTCATCCTGACGACCGGTGCGGATCAGCTCCAGAAAATAGCGATCCGGGAAATGCTCTTCATAGAAGGAGACGCACTGCTCAACCAGCGGCATGTTGCCGCGGATCAGGCTGACGCCGACGTCGCCTTTACGGCCGCCGGAGAGCAGAATCAGCCCTTCCTGATGTTCCACCAGCCAGTCGCGATCGATCCACGGCCCCAGGGCGCCGTAGCCGCGCTGATAGGCGCGGGAAATCAGCAGAGTCAGGTTCTGGTAGCCGGTGTTGTTCGCCGCCAGCACGGTCAGCTCGGTAAATTCGTCGCCGAGCAGGTCGCATTGCACGTGGAAATCGGCGCCGACGATCGGCTTAATCCCCGCGCCGTGTCCCGTCCCGTAGAACTTCACCAGCCCGCAGAGGTTGGTGAAATCGGTGATTGCCAGCGCTGGCATGCCAAGCGAGGCCGCCTTCTTGACCAGCGGCCCGGTCTTTGCCAGCCCATCGATCATGGAATAGTCGCTGTGCACCCGCAGGTGTACGAAACGTGGTTCAGCCATCTTTAGATCCCGGTGACTTAGTTGGACGCCAGGCCCAGGGCACGCTTCACCGGGCCGAAACTGCGCCGGTGATGCTCTGTTGCGCCGTGTTCCTGCAGCTTCTGCAGGTGAACAGCGGTGGGATAGCCTTTATGCTGGGCAAATCCGTAGTGGGGAAATGCGAGGTCCAGCGTGGCCATTTCGGCGTCACGAGTGACTTTTGCCAGAATAGACGCTGCGCTGATTTCTGCCACCCGGCTGTCGCCTTTCACCACCGCCAGGGAGGGCATCGGTAGCGACGGACAGCGGTTGCCATCGATCAGGACAAACTCGGGCACAATGCTCAGGCCGGCGACGGCGCGCTGCATCGCCAGCATAGTGGCATGCAGGATATTCAGCTCATCGATCTCATGCGGCTCGGCGCGCCCAAGGCTCCAGCACAGCGCTTTCTCTTTAATCTCATCGAAGAGCGCCAGTCGACGCTTCTCGCTGAGTTTTTTGGAATCATTCAGACCCACAATCGGCTTCGCCGGATCGAGGATCACCGCCGCGGTCACCACCGCGCCAACCAGGGGGCCACGCCCGACCTCATCGACGCCGGCAACCAGATGGGTATGCGGATAGACGAACTCCATCATTGTTTTGCTAACT
Source organism: Klebsiella sp. GB_Kp056 (assembly GCF_040064755.1). Classification (NCBI taxonomy): domain Bacteria; kingdom Pseudomonadati; phylum Pseudomonadota; class Gammaproteobacteria; order Enterobacterales; family Enterobacteriaceae; genus Klebsiella; species Klebsiella sp. GB_Kp056. The sequence goes on from NZ_JBEAJA010000042.1 coordinate 19,053, forward strand.
CCAGTACGGCGTCCGCCGCCTGCTCATCGGCGTTGCAGCGGATCTGCTGATGCAGCGCGCGGAATGTCTCATGCATCTCATGGCTGGTTTTGCCATCGGCCAGCAGCGGCTGCAGGGCGGCAGCCAGCGCCTGCGGCTCGCACTCATCCTGCAGCAGCTCTTTAACCAGCTCGCGCCCGGCCAGCAGGTTCGGCAACGAGACGTAGTCGGTTTTAACCAACCGCTTCGCCAGCCAGAAGGTGAACGGCTTCATGCGATAGCCAACCACCATCGGGCATTTCGCCAGCATACACTCCAGCGCCGCCGTCCCGGAGGCCAGCAGCGCGGCGTCGCTGGCGATCATCGCATCGCGCGCCTGGCCGTCCAGCATATGCACGATCATATCCGGCGCCGTCTCAGCTTTAATTCGCTCAAACTGCTCCCGCCGTTTAGCATTAACCAGCGGCACCACCACCTGCAGATCGGGATAGGTAGCCCGCAGAAGCTGCGCGGTTTTCAGAAAGTCCGCGCTGAGCATTTCGACTTCCGCGCCGCGGCTACCGGGCAACAGCGCCAGGCAACGCACGTCGTGCGGGATCCCTAACCGGTCGCGCGCGGCGCCTTTGTCAGGATCCAGCGGCATCGCATCCGCCATGGTATGGCCGATAAAGCGGCAGGGAACGTTAAATTTGTCATAAAACGCTTTTTCGAAAGGCAGAAAGGCCAGCACCAGATCGGTGGATCTGCCGATTTTGAAAACGCGTTTTTGTCGCCAGGCCCAGACCGATGGGCTGACGTAGTGAATGGTTTTGATGCCCTGCTTTTTCAGATTCCCTTCGAGGGTAATATTGAAGTCAGGGGCGTCGATACCGACGAAAACATCGGGACGCAGCTCGCCGAAGCGGCGGGTCAAATCGGCGCGAATATGGAGTAAGCGACGCAGGCGACCGAGCACTTCAACAATACCCATCACCGCCAGCTCTTCCATTTCGTACCAGGCTTCACACCCTTCCGCCTGCATCAGCGGTCCCGCCACGCCGACAAAGCGCGCATTCGGGATGCGTGCTTTGAGGGCGCGGATGAGGCCAGCGCCAAGAATATCGCCGGAGGTTTCTCCGGCGACCAGGGCAATCGTCAGGGGACGCTGTTCAGCCATTAACGAATCAAGCCGCGGGTAGAGCGGGCGAAGAAATCGACAAACGGCTGAACTTCAGGATGCTGAGTCGCCAGTTCGGCGATCTCCGGCTTGGCTTCTTCCAGCGTCTTGCCGCTGCGGTACAGCAGTTTATACGCGTTGCGGATCGCGGTAATCGCTTCCCGGCTGAAGCCGCGGCGTTTCAGGCCTTCGATGTTGACGCCGAACGGCGTCGCATGGTTGCCCTGGGCAATCACGAACGGCGGAACGTCCTGCGCTACGCCGGAGCAACCGCCAACCATAACGTGTGAGCCAATGACGCAGAACTGGTGCACCGCAGTCATGCCGCCGATAATGACATAATCATCCAGCGAAACATGGCCCGCGAGCGTCGCGTTATTGGCCAGGATGCAGCGATCGCCAAGCGTACAATCGTGCGCCACGTGGGCGTTGATCATCAGCAGGTTATCGTTGCCCACCTTTGTTAATCCACCGCCCTGTACTGTGCCGCGATGAATGGTGACGCTTTCGCGAATGCGGTTGCGATCGCCAATTTCCACCCGGGTTGGTTCGCCAGCATATTTCAGATCCTGGTTAACTTCGCCGATGGAAGCGAACTGATAGATCTCGTTGTCACGGCCGATTTTGGTGTGGCCGTTAACGACAACGTGAGACTTCAGTACGGTGCCTTCGCCGATTTCGACGTTGGCGCCAACAATACAAAACGGACCAATGTGGACGTTAGCGCCAATCACGGCGCCTTCTTCAACAATGGCGGTAGGATGAACAAAAGCGGTTTTATCAATCACGTATCAGGCCTCCCGGCTACGCGCACACATCATCGTCGCTTCGCAAACCACTTTACCGTCAACCAGCGCAACGCCTTTGAAACGGGTCAGGCCGCGGCGGGTTTTCTCGAAAGTGACTTCCATAATCATCTGATCGCCTGGTACTACCGGGCGTTTGAAACGTGCTTCATCGATACCCGCGAAGTAATACAGCTCGCCTGGTTCCAGTTTTCCAACGCTTTTGAATGCCAGAATCCCGGTGGCCTGCGCCATTGCTTCCAGAATCAGGACGCCCGGCAAAATCGGCTTACCAGGGAAATGCCCCTGGAAAAACGGCTCGTTTACAGAAACATTTTTTACTGCGCGCAGAAAACGACCTTCTTCAAAATCCAGCACGCGGTCTACCAGCAGGAACGGGTAACGGTGAGGCAGAAGTTCCAGAATCTCTTCAATGTGCAGAGTATGAGTGTCAGTAGTCAAAATACTCTTCCTGTCTAAATGTACTAAAAGGCAATAATAACACGGCCTGCGGCAATCTTTTAGCGAATGCAACAGGCCGGAAATGTCATGTGACCAAATGATGAATTAGTCTTGTTGATTAACCTTGCGCTCAATCGCTTTCAGGCGCTTGCTCATCTCGTCAATATTCATCACCAGCGCAGCGGTTTTACGCCACGCCTTGTTCGGCTGCAGCGGAATACCGGAGGAGTATACGCCAGGTTCGCTGATAGGACGCATCACCATCCCCATCCCCGTGACGGTGACCTTATCGCAGATTTCCATATGGCCGTTAATCACGCTGGCGCCGCCAATCATGCAGTAGCGGCCGATTTTCAGGCTGCCTGCCATGATGACACCGCCGGCAACCGCGGTATTGTCGCCAATCACCACGTTATGCGCAATCTGGCACTGGTTATCAATGATAACCCCGTTGCCAATCACGGTATCGTCCAGCGCGCCGCGGTCAATTGTGGTGCAGGCGCCGATCTCCACGCGATCGCCAATAATGACGCGACCCAGCTGCGGGATCTTCACCCAGTTGCCGCGATCGTTGGCGTAGCCGAAGCCATCCGCGCCGATCACCGTGCTGGACTGGATCAGGCAATTCTCGCCGATCTCAATCTCATGGTAAACGGTCACATTGGCCCACAAACGCGAGCCGGCGCCTATTTTCGTATTTTTCCCAACGAAGCAGCCTGCGCCGATGACCACGTTATCGCCCAGCTCTACCCCGGATTCGATAACGGCGTTGGCGCCGATGGCAACGTTGATACCCAGCTTCGCCGTCGGATCGATAACCGCGCTCGGCGCGATATCCTGTGCCGGCTGCGGCGTGGTATCCAGAATTTGAGCCATGCGCGCGTAGGTCAGGTAGGGATTACGCACTACCAGCGCGGCGCTATGGGCAAAAGGCAAATCATCCTGCGTCATCACAACGGCAGAAGCCTGGCAAGCGGCCAGGTGTTCACGGTACTTAGGGTTGACCATGAAAGTGATTTGGCCCGTTTTCGCGCTCTGCATGGACGCAACGCCGGTGATGACGATATCGCCATCACCGTGTAATTCTGCATCCAACTGCTGCGCAAGATCAGCCAGTCGAATTGAAGGCATTACTTATTTAACCTGTTTCAGCACATCAGCGGTGATGTCTTTTACATCGCTGCTGTTGTATGCAACGGCATTCGCGTCAACCACCAGATCGATGCTCTGATCTTTCGCTACGCTCTGTACGGCAGTCTGGATACGGGTCACCAGTTTGCCACGCTCTTCGTTGGAACGACGAGCGCGATCCTGTTCAAACGCCTGCGCTTTCTGTGAGAAGGTCTGGCGCTGAGCCATCACGTCTTTTTCCAGTTTGGTACGATCGGCGCCCGGCTTCATGGACTGCAGACGCTGCATTTTAGACTGCAGGTCGCCTTCCATACGCTGCAGTTCGCTAGCGCGGCCTTTGAACTCGTTTTCCAGCGTGTTGGAAACGCCAGTTTTCTGGGCAACCTGTTGGAACAGGCTGTTCATGTTCACCAGGGCAATTTTATCTGCCGCCTGAGCGGAAGTTACCATTGCCAAACCCAGACCTGCAGCTAATAACCACTTTTTCACAATAAACTCCTTACCATCCCATGAGTACCCAGGGGTACCGTTATTTGCGTGGCGAGGCGATAAACGCGTTATCGCCTACGGTCAGCGCTATACTGCACTTGCATTCCATTGCCGCCAACAATTACCAGGTTTTACCAATGTTAAACTGGAACTGTTCGGCTTTGTCTCCATCGTACTTTTTGAACGGTTGGGCGTAGGAGAAGACCAACGGCCCCAACGGCGACATCCACTGCACGGCAATACCCGCAGACATACGGATGTTGCTCGGATCGCTGTAATCCGGATAACCGCCATACGCGCTCGAATCCCAGTGAGTATCCCATACGGTACCCATATCCCAGAAGAAGGAAGTCCGGACCGAGTTCGCATATTTGTCACTAATGAACGGCGTCGGGGTAATCAGCTCCAGGCTGGCCACCGCCATCGCGTTACCGCCCACCGCATCATCGGATTTACACGGTGCGGATTCGGTGCTCTTACATTCATTATCGTAGCTGTCATCATCGTCATGACGGCTGCTTGCCGGGAAATACACTGCCTTCGGACCAATGGTGTTCGACTGGAAGCCACGCACGGTGCTGGAGCCACCGGCATAGAAGTTCTCATAGAACGGCATCTCTTTGCCGCCGATACCATCGCCATAGCCAAAGCGGGTACGACCCAGCACCACCCATTCATGATCGTTGTCGATCGGCACATAGGTGGCGGTATCCAACGTCGCTTTGTAGTATTCGTTGTCCGAACCCGGAATGGTCACTTTACCGTTCAGGTTGACGCGCGAACCTTCCGTTGGGAAGAAGCCGCGGTCAAGCTTGTTATAGGTCCAACCGTAGTTGAAGGTGAAGTCATTCGCACTGAACGAGTTCCGGTCGTTGGTGTTGTCCGGATACTGGCCCATCGAGTTCAGGTAACGCCACATCGCCACCTGCGGCTGCATATTGGACAGGGAGTTATGCACATACCCGACGCCGGCGCGCAGCGTGTTGTATTCGTTGACCGGGAAGCCCAGCGTGATGTCTGTACCATAGCTTTTGTTGGTATAGTCAGACAGATCTGCATCGTTCGCATCAAAGTCATTATAGAAGACACGGCCGCCGAGGCTCACACCGTCTACGGTGAAGTACGGGTTGGTCACCGACAGCTCGGTATAGGTTTGGTAGTCGTTTTTGGTGCCGTTGATCCCGACAGCATAGCCAGTACCTAACCAGTTATCCTGCTGAACGCCCGCCTGGAAGCTGACGCCGCTCTCGGTACCGTAACCGATACCGAAGTTGAAGCTACCGGTGTTACGCTCTTTCACCTTGTAGACTACATCGACCTGGTCCGGGCTGCCCGGGACGCGCTGGGTATCGGTATCGACCGTTTCGAAGAAGCCTAAACGGTTGAGACGGTCTTTACCCTGATCGACGAGGTCGCTGCCCAGCCACGCGCCTTCCATCTGGCGCATTTCGCGGCGCAGAACGGCATCTTTGGAGGTGTCGTTGCCTTCGAAGCGAATTTTACGCACGTAATAGCGGTTGCCCGCATCGACGTTGACGTGCAGCTTAACGGTTTTATCGCTGTCGTTGATCTCCGGCTGCGACTGCACGCGCGGGTAGGCGTAACCATAACGACCCAACAGTTTCTTGATGTCGTTTTCCATCTTGGTCACTTTCGCGCCGTTATACAGTTCACCCGGCTCGACTTTGGTCAGCGCTTCGATTTCCGCGGAATGGCCGGCGAGGTTGCCCGTCACCTGCACCCCGGAAAACTTGTACTGATCGCCTTCAGTGATGTTGACGGTGATGTAGATCCCTTTCTTATCCGGCGTCAGGCTGACCTGGGTAGAATCGATGTTGAAACGGGCATAGCCGCGATCCAGGTAGTAGCTGCGCAGGGTTTCAAGGTCGCCCGCCAGCTTCTGCTTCTGGTACTTACGGTCGCCGACCACGTTCCACCACGGCACTTCATCGCGCAGCTGGAAGTGGGAGATCAGCTCATCAGTCGAAAACGCATGGTTGCCGACGATGTTGATCTGCTGAATTTTAGCGGAGACGCCTTCCTGGAAGACCAGTTTCAGGTCGACACGGTTTCGCGGCAGCGGAGTAACCACCGCTTTGACGCTGGCGCTGTATTTACCGACGCTGTAGTAGAAATCCTCGAGACCCTTCTCGATGTCCGCGATGGTCGTGCGGTCAAGCGACTCGCCCACCCGAACGCCAGAGGCCTCAAGGTTCTGCTTGAGCATGTCATCTTTCACCGACTTGTTGCCGGAGAAAGTGATGCTGGCGATCGTCGGACGCTCTTTCACCTGCACCAGCAGGGTATCACCATCGCGCAGGACGCGGACGTCCTCGAAGTTGCCAGTGGCAAACAGCGCGCGAATAGTGTTACTGATATCATCGTCGGTCACCGTATCGCCAGGACGCACTGGCATACTGAGGAGGGCCGCACCAACAGCGACACGCTGCAAGCCTTCGAAATGAATGTCCTTCACCACGAACCCTTCAGCACCGTATACAGTCGCGCTGCTAAACAGCAGCGACGCTATGAGCAACTTTTTCATCGCCATCGTTATTATGCGTTCTTCCTAACAAACTCTCTTATAACCGAGAGAAATCATTGAAAAGTGCAAGCCCCATTAACAGCACCAGCAGTATTGAGCCAATGCGATAACTAAAGTCTTGAACTCGCTCGGATACCGGCCCGCCCTTCAGCTTTTCAATCGCCAAAAACAGCAGATGTCCCCCATCCAGTACGGGTAGTGGGAACAGGTTGATGATTCCGAGGTTCACGCTAATCAGCGCAAGGAACATCAGATAATAAATCAACCCAAACTCCGCTGACATTCCAGCCCCCTGAGCGATAGAGATCGGCCCACTGAGGTTGTTCAGTTTGACATCACCGGTTATCAATTTACCCAGCATCCTGACCGTCAGCGACATCAGCTGCCAGGTTTTATCCGTGGCTTCAGCGATGGCGGCAAACGGTCCGTACTGACGTACTGTCTTGTATTCTTCAGGCAGCGGGATGACCTTTGGCACCACCCCTGCGAACCCTTCTGCCTTACCTTTCACCGTTTTTGCATCCGGCGTCAGGGTTAACGGCAGCGCACTCCCCTGCCGTTCAATCTCCAGCGCCAGCGCTTTGCCCGGATTATCGCGCACCAGATTAACAAACGTCATCCACTGCGTTAACGGTTGTCCATCGACTTTAACGATCCGGTCGCCCGCTTGCAAACCTGCTTTCTGAGCTGCCGAGCCCGCCTGGACTTCCGCCAGCACCGTATCAATCTGCGCGCTGCGCGGCTGGATCCCTAGCGACGTCACGGGATCTTGCTTGTCTGGCTCAAACGCCCAGTGCCGCAGATCGACGATTTTATCCTGGCGCTGATTGGTCCCGAAAGGGGCGACGGTAAGTATTGTTTGCGGGTTGCCGATTTTGGCCACCAGCTGCAGACGCACCGCATCCCAATCAGGCGTTTCGATACCATCTATCGCTTTAAGTTCCGTGCCTTTTGCAATTTGTGCTTGCGCGGCAACCGAATTGGGGGTTATTTCACCCACTACCGGGCGAACGCCAGGAACGCCGATGATGAAGACCAACCAGTAGGCAAAGATAGCGAAAAGGAAGTTAGCGATGGGACCGGCGGCAATCACCGCCGCACGCTGGCCGACGGTTTTATTATTGAAAGCGTAGTGGCGCATCTCCGGCGCCACCGCTTCAACACGCTCATCCAGCATCTTGACGTAGCCGCCCAGCGGGATCAGGGCAATGACGAACTCCGTACCCTGCTTATCCATCCGCCGCCACAGCGCTTTGCCGAAGCCGATAGAAAAACGCTCAACCCGGATACCGCAGCGGCGCGCTACCCAAAAATGGCCAAACTCATGCACCGTAATCAGTACGCCAAGCGCAATGATAAAAGCTGCCAGATTCCAGAGCACGCTCAGCATATAACCTTCCGTCAAATCGTCCTGAAGACCAACAGTAGCAGACAGGCGAAGACCGGCACCGCCGCCGTCAGGCTGTCGATACGATCGAGAATACCGCCATGTCCGGGAATCAAGTGCCCGCTATCCTTAATGCCGGCCTCGCGCTTAAACATACTTTCCGTCAGATCGCCCAGCACCGAAGCCAGGGCTGCCACCACCGAACAGACCAGCAGCACCGTTGGCGTAACGTCAAGATGGGCCCACACCCCGTAGGCCCAGGAGATCACCGCCGCGGTCAGCAAACCGCCAAAAAAGCCCTGCCAGGTTTTCCCCGGCGAGACCTTCGGCGCCAGCTTGTGCTTGCCAAACATTTTGCCAAACATATAGGCGCCGGAGTCCGCGCCCCAGACCAGAATCATCACATACAGGAGCCACAGCGCGCCGCTGTAATGGTTATCGGTATAGTGCCAGGCGCGCAGCGCCAGCATGCCCCAGAAAAACGGGACGATGGTCAGGATACCGAAGATAAGGCGCAGCACTTTCGAGTGCCGCCAGAATGCCGCCGACGCCGGATAAGAGAGCACCAGCAGCAGCGCGACGATCCACCAGGCGAAAGAGGCCCACAGCGAGCCTTCAACCATCGGTTGATGAACGTCATAATGGTATTCCGGCAGCAAAAACAGCATCGCCGCCAGCAGAAGGCCGCACAACACCGCCAGCCAGACCCGCTGCGACGTCGAGGTGAAACCGCTCAGTTGCCCCCACTCCCACGCGGCGAGCATGCAGACCACCAGGGTCACGATAGCAAACCCCATCGGCGGCAATAAAAACAGCGCCGCAATGACGACGGGGATTAAGACGAAAGCAGATATCAGGCGATACTTCAGCAAAAGTGACCCCCATCAGGCATGACTGCCACCCGGCTCAGTGCCGCCGAAACGACGCTCTCGATTAACAAAGGCATGGAGTGCACCTTCAAAGTCCTGTTCAGCAAAATCGGGCCAAAGAACATCCGTAAAGTAAAGTTCGGCATAGGCAATTTGCCAAATCAGAAAATTACTTATTCGGTGCTCTCCCCCGGTCCTAATAACTAAATCTACGGGAGCCAGTTCATGCATGCAGACCTGCTGACTCAGCATGTCTTCCGTGATCTGCTCAGGCAGCAGCGTCCCGTCCTGTACCTGTTTCGCCAGAAAACGAACGCCCTGGGTAATATCCCAGCGACCGCCGTAATTGGCCGCAATATTCAGCGTTAAGCCGGTATTGTTCGCGGTCAGCGCTTCCGCTTTGCGGATACGCTCCTGCAGGCGCGCATTGAAGCGCGTGGTGTCGCCAATAATCCGCAAACGCACATTGTGTCGGTGCAGGCTTTTGACTTCGCTATCCAGCGCCCAGACGAACAGCTCCATCAGCGCACTGACTTCCTGAGCCGGACGGTTCCAGTTTTCGCTGCTGAACGCGTATAACGTTAACGCCTCAATTCCATTATTCGCCGCGAAAGAGACCGCGCGACGCACGGATTTCGCACCGGCCTTGTGCCCGAAAGCGCGAATTTTACCTTGCCGTTTCGCCCAACGGCCGTTGCCATCCATAATAATGGCGACATGACGGCAGCCATGTGTAGGCGATATTTCGCTGACAGTTTGATTAGCAGACAACATCACGCGTTTTAAGTCCATAATAAGGATTAACTAGCCACCAAACAGAGGCCACCGGGCCGCGCTGGATACGCATTTTTATCCGGTGCCGGGGCTGCAGCCAATCGCAGAGAACAACCAAAAGCTTTACGCAAAAAAGCCGTGTTTTGCCACGGCCACCGTAATCTTCAACAACAAAATGCAACGATCGGGTGGCGCAGACTATATCACTGAAGCTTTGCGCCCACAAATATCACCGCGTTACGCCTGGGTGACCAACCGCTTCAGCTGTTGATGAGCAACCGCGCGGGCCTCAGCGTCGATAACCAGAACGTCATCAATGCTTTGCGGCTCCAGCAGGTTCATCTTATCCAGCACCGCCAGGTTAACCGCCGCAATATCGGTAAAGCGGATATCGCCCTGCAGAAACGCGGCAACCGACTCTTCATTGGCCGCATTCAGCGTGGTGGTCGCCGCCTGGCCAACGTCAAACGCCTCCATCGCCAGCTTCAGGCACGGATACCGCGTATAGTCTGGCGCGGAGAAGCTCAGATTGCTCAGCTGACAGAAGTCCAGCGGCTTAGCCCCGGAGTTCAGCCGCTGCGGCCAGCCCATGGTATGGGCGATCGGCGTGCGCATATCCGGTTCCCCAAGCTGCGCCAGCACGCTGCCGTCCTGATAGCGAACCATCGAGTGGATCACCGACTGCGGATGGATAAGGACCTCCATCTGCCGGGCCGAGGCGTTAAACAGCCAGCGCGCTTCAATATATTCCAGACCTTTGTTCATCATCGTGGCGGAGTCGACGGAGATCTTGCGTCCCATCGACCAGTTGGGATGACGGCAGGCCTGATCCGGCGTCATCGCCGCCAGTTCAGCTACCGCTGTCTCGCGGAAAGGCCCGCCCGAGCCGGTCAGCAGAATGGACGAAACGCCGTTCTGCGCCAGGTCAGCGTATCCCAGATGCTGCTGAATTGTCTCCGGCATACTCTGAAAAATCGCGTTATGTTCGCTGTCGACCGGCAGCAATCGCGCCCCCGACCGTTGAACCGCCTCCATGAACAAGCGACCGCAGGTCACCAGCGACTCTTTATTCGCTAACAACACCGTTTTTCCGGCACGGATCGCCGCCAGCGTCGGCACCAGACCCGCCGCGCCGACGATAGCCGCCATTACCTGATCGACCTCCTCCAGCGCCGCGACCTCTGCCGCCGCCTGCTGGCCGCTCAGCACCTCGGTACGGCAGCCATGTTCCTGCAGACGGGTGCGCAACCGCTCAGCGCTTTGCGCATCGTCCATCACGGCGTAACGGGGGGTAAATTCAAGGCATTGTTCAACCATACGGTCAACGTTTTTCCCCGCGACCAGCGCGGCGACGGAAAAGCGACCGGGATTATGGCGTACCACGTCCAGCGTGCTACAGCCAATGGAGCCGGTCGAACCGAGAACGGTTAATTGCTTCATGAGACGTCCAGAAGAGTGGAAACAGAATAAAAAGCAAAACGCCGCCAGCAAGCCCCTACGCAGCAATTATCAGGGATAAGACGGCGGCATCAGGCCTTCAACTTAGCGCTAAAGGCTACAAGGCCAGCGGTCGCAACGCAATCCCGAGAATTGAGCGTACAGTCTTCTGTACGGCGTTTCGGATTTTACTCAGGCCAGACGCTGTCAGGCCCGAGTAAGGGCAGAGCATCAGAACTGCATCAGTTCCGCTTCTTTGTCTGCCAGCGCCGCGTCAACTTTCTTGATGGCGGCGTCAGTCATTTTCTGCACGTCGTCCTGAGAACGGCGATCGTCATCCTCGCTGATCTCTTTCTCTTTCAGCAGCGCTTTGACTTTGTCGTTGGCGTCGCGGCGAACGTTACGTACGGCAACGCGCGCCTGCTCAGCTTCACCACGCACGATCTTGGTCAGATCTTTACGACGCTCTTCGGTCAGCGGCGGCAGCGGAACACGAATATCGCTACCGGCAGAGCTTGGGTTCAGACCGAGGTCGGACGCCATGATCGCTTTTTCAACAGCCGCGGACATAGAACGGTCAAAGACGTTGATTTTCAGGGTACGGGAGTCTTCGACGGTGACGCTGGCCAGCTGGCGCAGCGGGGTCGGCGTACCGTAGTATTCAACAACAATCCCGTCCAGCAGGCTCGGAGAAGCACGACCCGTGCGAATTTTGCTGATTTGGTTTTTGAATGCTTCGACGCATTTTTCCATGCGGATTTCAGCATCTTTTCTGATATCGCTAATCACGTTACGAATCCTTGAAAGCTTGTCTCAGTCAGACCAGACGGGGCACCCGTCGGAAAATGAGCTAAGTATAGTCAGATTTAATGAAAATCACCGGGTAATATCCCCGCGAAAGTAAAGCGGAATCTTACCCGGATTTGGCGCTGACGGGAATTATTCCGTGATCAATGTGCCTTCTTTTTCGCCCATCACCACGCGACGCAGGGCGCCGGGTTTGTTCATGTTGAAGACGCGAATCGGCAATTTGTGGTCACGCGCCAGGGTGAAGGCCGCCAGATCCATCACTTTCAGCTCTTTATCCAGCACTTCGCTGTAGGTCAGCTGATCGTACATGGTGGCAGAAGGATCTTTTGCCGGATCCGCGGTAAACACACCGTCAACCTTGGTCGCTTTCAGCACCACGTCGGCTTCAATTTCAATACCACGCAGGCAGGCTGCGGAATCGGTGGTAAAGAACGGGTTGCCGGTGCCTGCGGAGAGGATCACCACGCGGTTGTTGCGCAGCAGGCTGATCGCCTCTGCCCAGCTGTAGTTGTCGCACACGCCGTTCAGCGGGATGGCGGACATCAGACGAGCGTTCACATAGGCGCGGTGGAGCGCATCGCGCATCGCGAGGCCATTCATAACCGTAGCCAGCATGCCCATGTGGTCGCCCACAACGCGGTTCATACCCGCTTTCGCCAGACCAGCACCACGGAACAGGTTACCGCCACCAATTACTACGCCAACCTGAATACCCAGCTCAACCAGCTCTTTGATCTCTTGAGCCATGCGGTCAAGTATGCTTGCATCAATACCGAAGCCTTCTGAGCCCTGCAGCGCTTCGCCACTTAATTTCAGCAGAATACGTTTGTAGACGGGTTTTGCATTGGTAGCCATGTTTCTTTCCTGAGACTGTCAACGAATGAGATGTGAGAATTCCGGCGACATTGTATGTCGCATTTCAGCGCGGTCACTATAAGCAGTTGGCTGAATTTACAAAATGGGCGCAAAAAGAAGCCGCCCTCAGGCGGCTCCTTGTAAAAATTAAGACTGCTTGGACATCGCAGCAACTTCTGCTGCAAAGTCAGTCTCAACTTTCTCGATGCCTTCGCCCACTTCAAAGCGGATGAAGCCAGTCACGTCAGCGTTGTGCTCTTTCAGCAGCTGACCAACAGATTTGCTCGGCTCCATGACGAAAGGCTGACCAGTCAGAGAAACTTCGCCGGTGAATTTCTTCATGCGGCCTTCAACCATTTTCTCTGCGATTTCTTTCGGCTTACCGGACTGCATCGCGATGTCCAGCTGAACCTGGTACTCTTTCTCTACCACTTCAGCAGACACGTCTTCCGGCTTAACGAATTCCGGCTTGCTTGCGGCAACGTGCATTGCCAGCTGCTTAACCAGCTCTTCGTCAGCGCCTTTAGCGGCAACCAGAACGCCGATGCGCGCACCGTGCTGGTAGCTGCCCAGAACGTCGCCTTCCAGAACAGCGATACGACGGATGTTGATGTTCTCACCGATTTTAGCAACCAGGGCAACACGTTCTTCTTCGAACTGCGCTTTCAGAACTTCAACGTCGGAGATTTTACCCGCAACAGCGGCGTCCAGTACTTTGTCAGCAAATGCCTGGAAACCACCATCTTTAGCAACGAAGTCAGTCTGGCAGTTAACTTCCAGAATGTAACCGTAGTTGCCTTCGATTTTGGTTTTGATCACGCCGTCAGCAGCCACGTTGCCTGCTTTCTTCGCCGCTTTGATCGCGCCGGATTTACGCATGTTTTCGATTGCCAGCTCGATGTCGCCATTCGCTTCAGTCAGCGCTTTTTTGCAATCCATCATGCCTGCGCCAGTACGTTCGCGCAGCTCTTTTACCAGGGAAGCGGTAATTTCAGCCATTCTAAAATCCTCGGGAGATGTGGATACTGCCCGGCCAACGGCCAAACAGCGTAAATTGAAAAAAGGGGCCGATAATGGGCCCCTATTCATACACGGTACTAATAAGGGCTTAAACCTTATTATTCAGCTTCTACGAAGCTTTCTTCCGCCTGAGAAGCCAGGTCCTGAGAGCGACCTTCACGAACGGTAGCAGCAACAGCGCCCAGGTACAGGCTTACTGCGCGGATTGCATCGTCGTTACCCGGGATAACGAAGTCTACGCCGTCCGGATCAGAGTTGGTATCAACGATAGCAAATACCGGGATGCCCAGGTTGTTTGCTTCTTTGATAGCGATGTGCTCGTGGTCAGCGTCGATAACGAACAGTGCGTCCGGCAGGCCGCCCATGTCTTTGATACCGCCCAGGCTGTTTTCCAGCTTGTCCAGCTCACGAGTACGCATCAGCGCTTCTTTTTTGGTCAGCTTGTCGAAAGTACCGTCCTGGGACTGAGTTTCCAGGTCTTTCAGACGTTTGATGGACTGACGAACGGTTTTCCAGTTAGTCAGCATACCGCCCAGCCAGCGATGGTTCACGAAGAACTGGTCGCAGCTCAGAGCAGCGTCTTTTACCGCTTCGCTTGCAGCGCGCTTAGTACCAACGAAAAGGATTTTACCTTTACGAGCAGCGATCTTGTTCAGTTCAGCCAGAGCATCGTTGAACATCGGTACGGTTTTCTCAAGGTTGATGATGTGAACTTTGTTACGCGCACCGAAGATGAACGGCTTCATTTTCGGGTTCCAGTAACGGGTCTGGTGACCGAAGTGAACACCAGCCTTGAGCATGTCGCGCATGGAAACAGTTGCCATGTTTAAAACCTCTATAGATTAAATTGGGGTTATGCCTCCACGTATCCCATATTACCGACCCCGAAGGGCACCCCGGAATATGTGCCGATACGTGTGTGTTATTACACAAAGTGAGCGATGTCGCTTACGTCCCATCCTTGTGTATCTGAGATGGAACGGAAGTCCGGCGCGCTTTATATCACAAAATCCATCCAGACACCAACTCTTGTTGACGTCACGTGCTGTTAATGATTCTCAGTTTGGCACCAGCCTACCCGGACTGTTACCATTGACAGGACTTACTCTATTATTGTCGAAAATATCGACACTGCTGGACATACTCCATGGCTATCTCTATTAAGACATCTGAAGATATTGAAAAAATGCGCGTTGCCGGTCGCCTGGCCGCTGAAGTGCTGGAAATGATCGAACCCTGGGTTAAGCCGGGCGTCAGCACTGGCGAACTGGACCGTATCTGTAACGACTATATCGTTAACGAGCAGAAGGCCATTTCCGCCTGTCTCGGCTATCACGGCTATCCGAAATCCGTCTGCATTTCGGTCAACGAAGTGGTCTGTCACGGTATCCCTGACGACGGCAAGCTGCTGAAAGATGGCGATATCGTGAATATCGACGTGACCGTCATTAAAGATGATTTCCATGGCGATACCTCCAAAATGTTTATCGTCGGCAAACCGACGATTCTTGGCGAGCGCCTGTGCCGTATCACTCAGGAAAGCCTGTACCTGGCGCTGAAGATGGTGAAGCCGGGCATCAACCTGCGCACCATCGGCGCGGCGATTCAGAAATATGTGGAAGCGGAAGGGTTCTCCGTGGTTCGCGAATACTGTGGTCACGGCATCGGCCGCGGCTTCCATGAAGAGCCGCAGGTGCTGCACTACGACTCGCCGGAAACCAACGTCGTGCTCAAACCAGGCATGACCTTCACCATCGAGCCGATGGTCAACGCCGGTAAAAAAGAGATCCGCAGCATGAAAGACGGCTGGACGGTGAAAACCAAAGACCGGAGCTTGTCTGCGCAGTACGAGCATACTATTGTGGTGACAGACAACGGCTGCGAAATTCTGACGCTACGTAAGGATGACACCATCCCGGCGATAATCTCGCACGATGAATGATGAAAAGCCGGCGCCCGCCGGCTTTTTTATTAGATAGTTTTTTCTTATGGTGACGCGATGAGCAACTCATTACCTGACACAGCCTCCCCCCTTCTGCCCATCCCGCCGGAACATCCGGTGAGCTGGCCGCAGGGCGATCTGAACTGTGCTGCAATTAAGGCGCACATCGATACCTTTCAGCACTGGCTGGGCGAGGCGTTTGACGCCGGTATCGCCGCGGAGCAGCTCATTGCGGCGCGCACCGAATTTATCGACCAGCTGCTGCAGCGGTTGTGGATCGCCTGCGGCTTTGAATCCGTCTGCGACCTGGCGCTGGTGGCCGTCGGCGGCTATGGCCGCGGCGAACTGCATCCGCTCTCTGACGTCGATCTGCTGATCCTCAGCCGCAAAAAGCTGCCGGACGACCAGGCGCAAAAGGTCGGCGAACTGCTGACGCTGCTGTGGGACGTCAAACTGGAGGTAGGCCACAGCGTGCGCACTCTCGAAGAGTGTCTGCTGGAAGGGCTTTCGGACCTCACCGTCGCCACCAACTTAATCGAATCGCGCCTGCTGATCGGCGACGTCGCGCTGTTCCTTGAACTGCAAAAACATATTTTTAGCGACGGCTTCTGGCCATCAGAAAAGTTCTTCGCCGCGAAAGTCGAAGAGCAGAACGTCCGTCATCAACGCTATCACGGCACCAGCTATAACCTCGAGCCGGACGTGAAAAGCAGCCCCGGCGGCCTGCGCGATATCCATACGCTACAGTGGGTGGCTCGCCGCCATTTCGGCGCCACCTCGATGGATGAGATGGTCGGCTTCGGCTTTCTGACCGAAGCCGAGCGCAATGAGCTCGACGAGTGTCTGCACCAGCTGTGGCGTATCCGCTTCGCGCTGCATCTCGAACTCACTCGCTATGACAACCGCCTGCTTTTCGACCGCCAGCTCAGCGTCGCCCGCCGACTCGGCTATGAAGGCGACGGCAATCAGCCGATTGAGCATATGATGAAGGACTTCTTCCGCGTCACCCGCCGGGTGAGCGAGCTGAACCAGATGCTGCTGCAGCTGTTTGAAGAGGCCATCCTCGCCCTGACCGAGGATGAAAAACCGCGCCCGATCGATGATGATTTCCAGCTGCGCGGCACGCTGATCGATCTGCGTGACGATACGCTGTTTATTCGCGAGCCGCAGGCCATTCTGCGCATGTTTTATATCATGGTGCGCAACAGCACCATCACCGGCATCTACTCCACGACGTTGCGCCATCTGCGCCACGCCCGCCGCCATCTGACCCAGCCGCTGTGCTATATCCCGGAGGCGCGCACGCTCTTTCTCAGCATGCTGCGCCATCAGGGGGCAGTGAGTCGCGGACTGCTGCCGATGCATCGTCACAGCGTGCTGTGGGCCTATATGCCGCAGTGGTCCCATATCGTCGGCCAGATGCAGTTCGACCTGTTTCACGCCTACACCGTCGATGAACACACCATCCGCGTGATGCTCAAGCTGGAGAGCTTTGCTAAAGAAGAGACCCGTAGCCGCCACCCGCTGTGCGTGGAACTGTGGCCGCGCTTAACGCACCCGGAGCTGATTTTAATCGCCGCCCTGTTCCACGACATCGCCAAAGGGCGCGGCGGCGACCACTCGATCCTCGGTGCACAGGATGTGCTGAAATTTGCCGAACTGCACGGGCTGAACTCCCGTGAAACGCAGCTGGTCGCCTGGCTGGTGCGTCACCACCTGCTGATGTCGGTCACCGCCCAGCGGCGCGATATTCAGGATCCGGAGGTGATTAAGCAGTTCGCCGAGGAGGTGCAAACGGAAAATCGCCTGCGCTATCTGGTGTGCCTGACCGTGGCCGATATCTGCGCCACCAACGAAACGCTGTGGAACAGCTGGAAGCAGAGCCTGCTGCGCGAACTCTATTTCGCCACTGAAAAACAGCTGCGTCGCGGCATGCAAAGCACCCCGGACATGCGCGAACGGGTGCGTCACCATCAGCTGCAGGCGCTGGCCCTGCTGCGGATGGACAATATTAATGAAGAGGCGCTGCATCAAATCTGGAACCGCTGCCGCGCCAACTATTTCGTGCGACATACGCCGACGCAGCTCGCCTGGCACGCCCGCAACCTGCTGCGCCACGATCTGAATAAGCCGATGATCCTCCTGAGCTCGCAGGCCACTCGCGGCGGAACGGAGATTTTTATCTGGAGCCCGGATCGCCCTTACCTGTTCGCCGCGGTGTGTGGCGAACTGGACCGTCGCAACCTCAGCGTCCACGACGCGCAGATCTTCACCACCCGCGACGGCATGGCGATGGATACCTTTATCGTCCTTGAGCCTGACGGCAGTCCGCTGTCCGCCGACCGCCACGAGGCGATCCGCCAGGGTCTGGAACAGACCATCACCCAGCGCAGTTGGGAGCCCCCGGCGCCCCGTCGTCAGGCGGCAAAGCTGCGTCATTTCTCGGTGGACACCGAGGTGAATTTCCTGCCGACCCATACCGATCGCAAATCGTTTCTCGAGCTGATTGCCCTTGACCAGCCCGGGCTGCTCGCCCGCGTCGGTCAGGTGTTCGCCGACCTCGGAATTTCGCTTCACGGGGCGCGAATTACGACAATTGGTGAGCGAGTAGAAGATTTATTTATAATCGCTACCGCCGACCGGCGTGCCCTTAATAATGAGCTGCAACAAGAAGTGCAACAACGGTTGACAGCGGCCCTCAATCCAAACGATAAAGGGTGACGTATTTTTTTTAGTGAATGGAAAGAAACAATGCAGCAGTTACAGAACGTTATTGAGTCCGCCTTTGAGCGTCGCGCCGACATCACGCCGGCCAATGTGGATACCGTGACCCGCGAAGCGGTTAACCAGGTTATTGCCCTTCTGGATTCCGGCGCGCTGCGCGTCGCTGAGAAGATCGACGGTCAGTGGGTGACGCATCAGTGGCTGAAGAAGGCGGTACTGCTCTCTTTCCGTATTAACGATAACCAGGTTATCGATGGTGCGGAAAGCCGCTACTTCGATAAAGTACCGATGAAATTCGCTGACTATGACGAAGCGCGTTTCCAGAAAGAAGGTTTCCGCGTGGTGCCGCCGGCAGCGGTGCGCCAGGGCGCGTTCATCGCCCGCAACACCGTGCTGATGCCGTCCTACGTTAACATCGGCGCCTACGTTGACGAAGGCACCATGGTTGACACCTGGGCCACCGTCGGCTCCTGCGCGCAGATCGGTAAAAACGTTCACCTGTCCGGCGGCGTCGGCATCGGTGGCGTACTGGAGCCGCTGCAGGCGAACCCGACCATCATCGAAGATAACTGCTTCATCGGCGCGCGCTCTGAAGTAGTTGAAGGGGTGATTGTCGAAGAAGGCTCCGTGATCTCCATGGGCGTTTACCTGGGTCAGAGCACCAAAATCTACGATCGCGAAACCGGCGAAGTCTTCTACGGCCGCGTGCCGGCTGGCTCGGTAGTGGTGTCAGGCAACCTGCCGTCGAAAGATGGTAAATACAGTCTGTACTGCGCAGTGATCGTGAAGAAAGTCGATGCTAAAACTCGCGGCAAGGTCGGCATTAACGAACTGCTGCGCACCATCGACTAAAGCAAATAAAAAGCGGGAGATATCCCGCTTTTTTGATATTTGATGCTGGCGAGAATGGATTTTTTCGTTAATTATTCAATGGTTATGATGCTATCAAAGGTACCGTTATGTACGATAATCTGAAAAGTCTTGGCATTACCAACCCTGATGAGATCGATCGCTATAGCCTGCGGCAGGAAGCTAACAACGACATTCTGAAAATCTATTTTCAGAAAGACAAAGGCGAATTCTTCGCCAAGAGCGTGAAGTTCAAATATCCGCGTCAGCGCAAAACCGTCGTCGCCGACGGCGTCGGCCAGGGCTACAAAGAGGTCCAGGAGATCAGCCCCAATCTGCGTTACGTCATCGATGAGCTGGATCAGATTTGCCAGCGCGACCGCACTGAAATCGATCTCAAGCGTAAAATCCTCGACGATTTACGCCATCTGGAAAGCGTGGTCACCAATAAGATCAGCGAAATCGAAGCCGATCTGGAAAAGCTCACCCGTAAGTAAGCGCATCCCCGGCGGCGCGTCGCCTGACCGGGCTGGCGGTATCAAACCGCTACCGACAGCATGCATCGTCCAGGCCGGGTATGGCGAGTCGCTACCCGGCATTTTTTACCTCCACGCCTTAGCGTTGTTCATCCAGCTGCAGCGCGATATACAGCAGCAGCCGGTCGTCAAAGCTGCCAAGATCCAGCCCCGTCAGCTCCGAGATACGATTCAACCGGTACTCCAGCGTATTGCGATGAATAAACAGGGCCTTCGACGTCGCCAGCGGCTGCACGTTATGGCGAAACCACGCCTGCAGCGTTCGCCGCAGCAGCCCGTTGTTATCCATCGCCTTGAGACGCGCCAGCGGACGAGCCAGCTCATTGGCCTGCCAGCCGCCGCGCAGGCTGTCAAGCAGCACCGGCAGCATCAGATCCTGATAGAAATAGCAGCGGCTCTCCGGCATCCGCTGCTTGCCCACCATCATCGTCGTGCGAGCGGTACGGTAAGAGCGGGCGATACTCCCGGGACCGGTGAAGAAGTTGCCCAACGCCACGCGGAAACGGAGCTGGCCATTCTCTTTCATCCTGGCGATAAGCTGCTCGACGCGCCGGACGTGATCGTCGGCGTCCCAGCGGCCAAAGCTGTTCAGCGCCGGTTTCAGCACCACCATTTCCGTGAGCGAGACAATGGCCACGAGATTATGGCGATCGGGCGTGGTCAGCGCGTTCTGCAGCTGCTGTAGTTCCGCCATCGCGCTGTCTACGCCGAGCTGGCCGCTGTCCACCTCAATCATCGCCACCACGCGCGGCTGATTCAGGTCGATGCCTAATCGCTGAGCCCATTCGTTCAGCGCCGGGGTATGCTCTTCCGCCTGAATCAGGTTCATCACCAGCTCTTCGCGCAGACGGCTGTCCTGCGCCAGGAGATGCATCAGTCGCGACTGCTCCAGCATCATCTCTGCCGTCATGCACACCAGCTCGCCATATTTTCGCAGCGACTCCGGCTCGCCGGTCAGGCCGATCACCCCGACGATCTCCCCCTCCAGGCGCAGCGGCAGGTTAATGCCCTGGCGCACCCCGTGCAGATGGCGAGCCACCGCGTCGTCGATATCCACCACCCGCCCCTGGGAAAGCACCAGCAGCGCGCCTTCGTGCAATTCACCAATCCTTTCCCGATCGCCGCTGCCGATAATCCGCCCGCGGGCATCCATCACGTTGATGTTGGTATCGATGATGCGCATCGTCCGCGCCACAATATCCTGCGCCATTTTGGTATCGAGATGCCAGCCAGCCATGTAATCCTCCCCTTTGCAGGGCACCAGCATAAAAGAGTCGTCGCCCTGCTGCATTGTGCATATGCCCGAAGCCCGGATAAGATATGTGGAGTTGTGGAAGCGGTCACAGAACGAAAAAAAGCCCCTGCCCTCGGCGAGGGAAGGGGCTGGGATCAAGCGCTGACGATTACTGCAGCAGCAGGTAGATAGAGGCGTCGCCGCGCTGAATGTTCAGCGCCAGCACGGACGGTTTGGCGTCGAAGATTTTCCGCAGATCGGCGATGTTTTTCACCGGCTGCTGGTTGGCCCCGACAATGATGTCGCCTTTCTTGAGGCCAATCTGCGCCGCCGGGGTGCCGGCTTTCACATTATTGACCACCACGCCTTTGTCCTGACCCTTGTTGCTCATTTCCGCCCCTTCAATCCCGTTGAAGATGGTGCTGGAGTCAACCTGGGTCTGGTTGCTCTGCTGCAGTTCGACGGTGACGGTCACCGGTTTGCCATCGCGCAGCAGGCCAAGCTCAACCTTGCTGCCGATAGGCATGGTGCCGACCTGAGCACGCAGTGCGGCGAAGCTGCTGATCGCCTTCCCGTTGAGGGAGGTGATCACGTCGCCGGCTTTAATGCCCGCTTTCGCGGCCGCCGATCCCGGCATCACCTGGCTGACGAAGGCGCCGCGCTGGGCGTCGACTTTCATCGCTTTCGCCAGCTCAGAGTTCAGTTCGGTGCCCATGATGCCGAGCTCGCCGCGTTTCACCTGGCCATATTTCACCATCTGCTCGGTCAGGTTTTTCACCATGTTGCTCGGGATAGCAAAACCGATACCGATGTTGCCGCCGTCCGGCGCCAGAATGGCGGTGTTGATGCCGATCAGCTCGCCGTTGAGATTCACCAGCGCGCCGCCGGAGTTCCCGCGGTTAATCGCCGCATCGGTCTGGATAAAGTTTTCGTAGTTTTCCACGTTCAGGCCGCTACGACCCAGCGCGGAAACAATCCCGGAGGTCACGGTTTCGCCCAGACCGAACGGGTTACCGATAGCCACGGTGTAGTCGCCGACGCGCAGCGCGTCAGAGTCGGCAAGCTTAATTGCCGTCAGGTTTTTCGGATCCTGAATCTGAATCAGCGCGATATCAGAGCGCGGATCTTTACCCACGACTTTGGCATCAAACTTACGACCATCGCTCAGCTGGACCTTAATCGTGGTGGCGTTGTCCACGACGTGGTTGTTGGTCACCACATACCCTTTGGCCGCATCAATAATCACGCCGGAGCCCAGCGCCATGAATTTTTGCTGCTGGCCGCCGTCAGGCTGACCGCCCTGTCCGCCGCCCTGGCAAAACGGCGAACTCTGGAATGGAGAACCATCCTGGCAGAACGGCGAGTTATCGCCAAAGAACTGCTGGAAGTTACGCGGCATCCGTGGGGTATTAACGGTGGTGCTACCTTCAACGTTAATGCTCACCACCGACGGCATCACTTTCTCCAGCATCGGGGCCAGGCTTGGCATCTGCTGCGCGTTAGTGGCCGAAGATGCCGTTTCCGCCGCGCTCGCAGAGAGCGGGGACAATGCCAGACCTAAACTCAGAGCCAGTGCACTCATTGCTAACGTGGTTTTTTTCATCAGTTTCAATCTCAATATCAGAAAACGAAAGTTGCTGTGTACGTGACTATCAGAGTCATTTTATAGCGCTAAGTTCCGGAATTAAGTTTCTGGAAAAAGTAAAAATTTATTGTCCATCTTTACAAAACTCCAGCCTATTCCACCGCCATCAGTCGTCGATATTCATCCCACGCATATAAATCCGTCATCCCGCTGATATAATCCTGAATCAGACGGCAGCGATAATAGTATTCCATCAGCGCAAATTCAGGCGCTGTGCGCGCGAGCTTATTTACCGCTTCCACATAGGCCAGCCGGTGGCGGGTTGAAAGTTTCTGATACAGCCGGGAGGCAATGGGTAAACGCCGTACCCGCTCCTGCGCCACTAATTCGCTGAAATCCTCCAGTGATAATTTCAGCAGCGGCTGATAGATATCCAGCAGGCCGCTGATCACCCGGTAGCCCTGCAATTCCAGCTGCTCGACATCCGGATGGCTAAACACCTGTTTAATCGCTACATTTTTATAAAGCTCCAGCAGCTGACTGCAATCGCTGTCGTCCTCGAGCAGCGCATGATTAAAGTCGCCCGTAAAGATGGCCGGCAGGTTGTCAATAAATCGGCGCGCCGCGTAGGGCACCAGCTTATTCAGCGTGTTCACCCGCAAATACATAAAAAACTGATCTTCCGCGCTCTGCTTCAGGGAATTGGCTCGTGATTTCTCCCAGGCATTTTCCACCACCTGCGAGAATAACGATCCTTTTTCATGGCTGCCCCAGGCGTCGTAAAGATGCTGATAAAGCTGCTCAGCGCTGAAAATACGTTTTTCCACCGCGTCCTCGAGATCCGCGACGCAATATGAGATGTCATCCGCGGCTTCCATAATCCAGGTTAATGGGAACCGATTGTAAGGCGCCAGATCCAGTTCTTTACGCAGGCGCGCCACATACTCCTCTTCGGCTAAATAGTAGCCAGGCTTCTTCATTAAATAACTGTGGCTGGCTGGCGTCGCCTCGGACCACCACGCCGGACGAGTATATTTCAGAATACAGCCGACCTGCGCCCAGGTCAGATTCATGCGCATCAGCGTATGGACCAGACGAATGCCCTGGGCGTTGCCCTCAAAGCAGCAGAGATCCTGGCGCACTTTGCGGCGCAGCGCGTTAAGCGACGTTTCCCCCTCCTGCAGGCGTAATGCCTGCACTTCACAGCGATCGTCGGTCAGCGGCTGCCCGAGCGCATCGCCGGGCGCCAGACGCTGGCGGAACCAGTCGTTAATCGCCGCCTCGCCAAAATGGCCAAACGGCGGGTTGCCGATATCGTGCATCAGGCAGGCCATCTCCACGACGCTCTCGAATGGCCCGGTCAGCTCTTCCAGGCCATACTCTTCCAGCAGCCTCTGCTCTTTCAGCCGGCTCAGTACCTCTTTGGCGATATAACGCCCCACCTGCTGCACCTCCAGCGAGTGGGTCAGACGGGTACGCACCGCTGCGTTGCGCTCCAGCGGGAAGACCTGAGTTTTTTGCTGTAAGCGACGGATGGCCGGCGAGTTGACGATCCGTCCCCGATCGCTTTCGAAGATCCGCAGGATGTCGCGCTCCGTCTCGACACGCGGCGGCGAACGGAAGCGTCGACGCCAGTTTATCTTGTTGCGAAAATCAATCTTTGCCATAGCCTCTCCCGCGCGAGCAATACGCTTCCCCTTAAGCGCATGATAGACTATGCAACTAAACCTGACACATCGCGAGTAAATCTATGAAAATTGGCATTATTGGCGCTATGGAAGAGGAAGTTACCCTTCTGCGCGACAAAATCGAAAACCGCCAGACTATCACTATTGGCGGGAGCGAAATCTATACCGGCCAACTTCACGGCGTTGACGTCGCGCTGCTGAAGTCTGGTATCGGGAAAGTGGCGGCGGCGATGGGCGCGACCCTGCTGCTGGAGCGTTGCCAGCCTGACGTGATCATTAATACCGGCTCAGCCGGCGGCCTGGCGTCGACGCTGAAGGTCGGCGATATCGTCGTCTCCGATGAAGCGCGCTACCACGACGCCGACGTCACCGCCTTCGGTTATGAGTACGGCCAGCTGCCTGGCTGCCCGGCGGGCTTTAAAGCGGACGAAAAACTGGTGGCCGCCGCGGAGAGCTGCATTAACGCGTTAGATCTCAATGCCGTTCGCGGCCTGATCGTCAGCGGCGATGCCTTCATTAACGGCTCTGTCGGTCTGGCGAAGATCCGCCATAATTTCCCGCAGGCGATCGCTGTGGAAATGGAAGCGACCGCTATCGCTCACGTTTGCCATAACTTTAAGGTTCCCTTCGTGGTGGTTCGCGCCATATCCGATGTGGCCGACCAGCAGTCTCACCTCAGCTTTGAGGAGTTCCTTGCGGTCGCCGCCCGACAGTCCACCCTGATGGTGGAGAATCTGGTCCAGAACCTGGCACGTGGCTAAGTCGCTCTCCTTCGCGCTTGCCGCGCTGCTGTTACTCGCCCCGGCGTGGCTGCTGGCCGCGCCGCGGGTGATCACCCTCTCCCCCGCCAATACCGAACTGGCCTTTGCCGCCGGGATCACGCCGGTCGGCGTCAGTAGCTATTCCGATTATCCGCCGCAGGCCAAAACGATTGAGCAGGTTGCCAGCTGGCAGGGGATGAACCTGGAGCGCATCGTAGCGTTAAAGCCAGACCTGGTGCTGGCCTGGCGCGGCGGTAATGCCGAACGTCAGGTTAACCAGCTGCAGTCCCTGGGGATCCACGTCCTCTGGGTGCAGACTTCGACCATCGAAGAGATCATCGCCACCCTGCGTCAACTGGCGAAGTGGAGCCCGCAACCGGAAAAAGCGCAGCAGGCGGCGCAGGCGATGCAGCAGGAATACGATGCGCTGAAAGCGCGCTATGCCAGCGCGCCGAAGAAACGCGTCTTCCTGCAGTTCGGTTCCGCCCCGCTGTTCACCAGCGGCCCCGGCTCGATTCAGGATCAGGTGCTGAGGCTGTGCGGCGGCGAGAATATCTTTGCCGCCAGCCGCGTTCCCTGGCCGCAGGTGAGCCGCGAACAGGTGCTGGCCCGTCAGCCGCAGGCGATTGTGGTGACCGGCGACGCCAGCCGCATCGCCGAGGCGCAGCGCTTTTGGCAACATCAGCTCACCATTTCGTTGATTGCGTTACACAGCGACTGGTTTGAACGCGCAAGCCCACGTATTATCCTCGCCGCCAAACAACTTTGTGCGGCGCTCGACCAGGTAAAATAACCATCCGGTAAAGCGGATGTTCAGTGGGAATCAACGATGCTTGTCTATTGGCTGGATATTATTGGCACGGCCGTTTTCGCGATCTCCGGCGTTCTGCTGGCCGGAAAATTACGCATGGACCCGTTTGGCGTGCTGGTGTTAGGCGTGGTGACGGCGGTGGGCGGCGGAACCATCCGCGACATGGCGCTGGCGAATGGCCCGGTATTCTGGGTCAAAGATCCCACCGATCTGGTGGTGGCGATGGTCACCAGCATGCTGACCATCCTGCTGGTCCGCCAGCCGCGCCGGCTGCCGAAATGGATCCTGCCGGTGCTCGACGCCGTCGGTTTAGCGGTGTTTGTCGGCATCGGCGTGAATAAAGCCTTTCTCGCCGGCAGCGGCCCGCTGGTAGCGGTATGCATGGGGGTGGTGACCGGCGTTGGCGGCGGGATAATCCGCGACGTGCTGGCGCGCGAAATTCCTATGATTCTGCGCACCGAGATCTACGCCACCGCCTGTATTGTCGGCGGCATTGTCCACGCCACCGCGCACGACACCTTCCATCTCCCGCTGGAGAATTCGGCGATGATGGGGATGGTGGTGACCCTGGCGATCCGGCTGGCGGCGATCCGCTGGCATCTGAAGCTGCCGACATTTGCCCTGGACGATAACGGACGGTCATAAAAGCAAAACGGTAACCCTGAGGTTACCGTTTTTAGCGTTGGCGCCCTCTCGCTGCGAGAAAAAGCCCCCTGCCGCGCTCGCTTTAAACGCTGAACGAGGACCCGCAGCCGCAGGTGCTTTTCGCGTTCGGGTTGGTCACGATAAAGCGCGAACCTTCCAGCCCTTCGGTATAGTCGACAGAGCCGCCGACCAGGTACTGCAGGCTCATCGGGTCAACCACCAGGCCGACACCCTGTTTCTCAATGGTCATATCCCCTTCGTTCACCTGATCGTCGAAGGTGAAGCCATACTGGAAACCGCTGCAACCGCCGCCGGTGATATACACGCGCAGTTTCAGGTTCGGATTATCTTCATCCGCAATCAGGTGTTTTACTTTATTGGCTGCGGCTTCGGTAAACTCCAGCGGCAACGCTACGTCATCACTCATTTTTTGCTCCCATTGATACTTCCGGCCGGTTAAAGAATAACCGGACCTTTTGAGCCATTATCTAATACCCTGGTAAATCGTTCAAGTATTCTCCCGGGGTGCCTGCTGCGCTTTTGCCGCCTGCTCGGCCTCCTGCTTCGCCAGAGTACGTTGCAGAATGGTCGAATACAAAGGCTTACCGCCGAGGAATTGCGCCAGTAGTGTTGCGCCAAGGCAGGTAATAATCATTGGCAAAATGAGCTGATAGTTATCGGTCATCTCCAGCACCAGCACAATCCCGGTCAGCGGCGCGCGCACCGAGGCGGCGAGCAGCGCCCCCATACCGGCGATGGCGAAGGTGCCGGCATCGAGATGGTAGGACGGAAACAGCGGAATAGCCGCCATGCCGAACGCCGTGCCCAGCAGCGTGCCGAGCGCCAGCATCGGAGCGAAAATGCCGCCCGGCGCGCCGGAAGAGAAGCAGATCAGCGTGGTCACCACGCGGGCAATAAAGATGAACAGCAGCAAACCGACGGAGAAGTTACCGGCGGCGGCGATGGGGATCAGGTTAAAGCCACCGCCCACCGCGGAGGGCTGCATCAGCCCCAGCAGGCCGCAAAGCCCGCCGATGACCCCGCCAATTAACACCCATTTTTTGATGTTGCCGCCGTGAATGCGCTGGAACAGATCCTGGGTGCGTAGCACCAGAAAATTAAACAACGGGCCAAAGCAGCCAAACAGCATCCCCAGCACCAGGTACAGCCACAGGGTATTCACCGGGGCATTGCTCAGCTTGCCCACCTCTATAATTGCCGCCTCGCCGTTGAAAATGCGAAACACAATGCTCGACATGATCACGCCGGTAAATACCGCTTTAATGGAGATCAGGTTGTAGCGGAACTGCGGGCGCATCTCTTCGATGATAAACAGGATACCGGCCAGCGGCGCGTTAAAGGCCGCTGAGAGCCCCGACGCCGCACCGGTCGCCAGCAGCGTGTGCCGCGCTTCCGGACTGCGCATGCGGAAAATATCCAGCACCATGCGTCCAATGTTGCCGCCAAGCTGCACCATCGGCCCCTCGCGTCCCAGCACCATTCCGGCGCCCAGGGTCCCCATGCCGCCGATGAATTTCACCGGCAGCACGCGCCACCAGCGCACCGGCCGCAGCTCCTCCAGCGCCCCTTCGATTTCCGGGATCCCCGATCCGCCAGCCTCCGGCGCAAAACGGCGCACGAGGAAATAGCCGACCATCGCCAGCAGCGCCGACAAGATAAACGCCAGCGGCCAGACCAGATACCAGTGGTCCGCCACCTGCGCCAGCGCGCCGATCCGCTGGTTCTGCACCCAGTTCACGCTCTTTTCAAACGCCACGCCCACCAGCCCGGCCAGCGTGCCGACCACCGCCGCCATAAACAGCACCGCCAGCGGCGTTTTATCGCGCTGAATCAAACGGCGCACCGCATCGCCGCGACGCACCCGCACGAACTGATGTGCTTCAAAAGAGGGAGTTTCTGCTTTCATGCCATTATCAATTATTGGTAATACAAATGAAGAGAGAGGCATTTTAGCCGCCCCGGCGCGCTGCGTCGTCAAAAAAATGCCCTTGCGGCACATTGTTTCAATTGGGCAAAACTTTCATAACCATCCTGGAATAACTTAGAATAGCCGATAAAACATTTTTCACGAACCAGGACCCTGGCCATGAGCAAATCTGAAAATCTGTACCACGCTGCGCGTGAACTGATCCCCGGCGGCGTTAACTCGCCGGTCCGCGCCTTCACCGGCGTCGGCGGCACCCCGCTGTTTATCGAACGCGCGGATGGCGCTTACCTTTATGACGTGGATGGGAAAGCCTATATCGATTATGTCGGCTCCTGGGGTCCGATGGTGCTGGGCCACAACCATCCGGCGATCCGCAACGCGGTGATCGAGGCGGCGTCCCGCGGCCTGAGCTTTGGCGCGCCGACCGAAATGGAAGTAAAAATGGCGGCGCTGGTGACCGAGCTGGTGCCGACCATGGATATGGTGCGCATGGTGAACTCCGGTACCGAAGCCACCATGAGCGCGATTCGCCTGGCGCGCGGTTTCACAGGCCGCGACAAGATCATCAAGTTCGAAGGCTGCTACCACGGCCATGCCGACTGCCTGCTGGTGAAAGCCGGTTCCGGCGCGCTGACCCTCGGCCAGCCGAACTCGCCGGGCGTGCCGGCTGATTTCGCCAAACATACCCTGACCTGCACCTATAACGACCTCGCCTCCGTGCGCGCGGCGTTCGAGCAGTATCCGCAGGATATCGCCTGCATCATCGTCGAGCCGGTCGCCGGGAATATGAACTGCATACCGCCGCAGCCGGAGTTCCTGCCGGGCCTGCGCGCGCTGTGCGACGAATTTGGCGCCCTGCTGATCATCGACGAAGTGATGACCGGCTTCCGCGTGGCGCTGGCGGGCGCGCAGGCTTATTACGGCGTGGAGCCGGATCTGACCTGTCTCGGGAAAATCATCGGCGGCGGGATGCCGGTAGGCGCCTTCGGCGGCCGTCGCGAGGTGATGGACGCGCTGGCGCCCACCGGTCCGGTCTACCAGGCCGGAACCCTCTCCGGTAACCCGATCGCCATGGCCGCCGGCTTCGCCTGCTTAAGCGAAGTGGCGCAGCCGGGCGTGCATGAAACCCTCACCGAGCTGACCAACCAGCTGGCGCAAGGCCTGCTGGATGCGGCGCGTGACGCCGGGATCCCGCTGGTGGTCAATAACGTCGGCGGCATGTTCGGCATCTTCTTTACCGATGCCGAAACCGTCACCTGCTATCAGGACGTAGTGAAGTGCGATGTCGAACGCTTCAAGCGCTTCTTCCATCTGATGCTGGAGGAAGGCGTGTACCTGGCGCCGTCAGCGTTTGAGGCTGGCTTTATGTCCGTCGCCCACAGCGAAGAAGATATCGACAATACCATCGACGCCGCGCGTCGGGTATTTGCCAAACTGTAAGGTGCTTGAATGCCTGGTGACGCAGGGATTTTCCCGGATGCGGCGCATTGCGCCTTATCCGGGCTACCAAATCGCACAGCACTGTAGCCCCGGTAAGCACTAGCGCCACCGGGGATGTTGAGGCCATCCGGGATCGTTAGCGGCTCTGCTTCCTCAGCAAATAGATAAAGTACGGCGCGCCGATAAAGGTCGACAGCAGCCCCGCCGGGATCTGGTACGGGAACATGATCATCCGTCCGCACCAGTCGGCGAAGACCAGCAGCAGCCCGCCAGTCAGTCCGGAGATCACCATATGCGGCAGCGTTCGCCGGAAGCCCATCATGCGCGCAATATGCGGCGCCATCAGCCCGACGAAGCTCAGCGGGCCGATGGTCAGCGTCGCCGCCGCCGTCAGGCATGCCGCCAGCAGCAGCAGAACAATCCGCGATGACGTCAGCGCCATACCCACCGCCCGCGCCGCCTCCCCGCCCAGCGGCAGGATGGTTAACCAGCGGCGACAGAGCGGCGCCAGCGCCAGCAGGACCAGCATCACCGCGCCGCTGCGTACCACCCTCTCCGGCGTCGCGCTGTAGGTCGACCCCGAGATCCACGTCAGGATCTGCGCCATGCGCGGATCGCCGCTGGCCTGCAGCATCATCAGCAGCATGGTGAAGGCGGTACTGAGCGCCATCCCCGCCAGCAGCATCCGATGCGGCGAGAAACCGCCCCGTCCGGCGGCCAGCATAATGATCAGCAAAGTGGCCGCCGCGCCAAGGCTCCCGGCCGGCAGCAGCCAGCCAAAGGCGTCGCCAGGCACGAAGAACAGCATCAGCACCACGCCAAAGGCGGCGCCGGAGCTGATGCCCAGCACTTCCGGGCTGGCCATCGGATTGCCGGTCAGGCGCTGGATAATACAGCCGGCGACCGCCAGCATCACCCCGGCGAACAGCGCCGACAGCACCCGCGGCCAGCGCCAGGGCAGCAGTTGCTCCAGCAGATCGCCGTGAGCCCACAGCCAGCCGTGGGCATCGCGACCAAAGGCCAGCGCTACGCTCATCGCCAGCAGCAGCAACGCGACGCCCCCGAGAACAAACCATTGCACGTGATAGCGCTCAGGCTGCACATTATCGCCGCCGTTCATCACCGGGGCGCTGATGCTGCGCAGCCGCGGCAGCAGCCACAGCAGCAGCGGCGCGCCAATCAGGGCGGTGACCGAGCCGGTGGAGACTTCCCGCCATACCCGGCTCAGCCAGAGGATCACCTGATCGGAAAGCCACAGGAGCAGCGCGCCGATCAGCGCCGCCAGCAGCAGCCGGGCCAGCAGTCGACGGGCGCCGAGCATTTTCGCCAGCAGCGGCGCGAACAGGCCGATAAAGCCGATAATCCCGACCGCGTTGACCAGCAGCGCGCTCATCACGATCGCCAGCGTCAGGGCGCCGAGGCGCGCCAGAGACAGCGCCAGCCCCAGGTTGCGCGCCACCCCGTCATCGAGCCCCATCAGAGTCAGCGGACGCAGCAGCAGCAGGGTGAGTATCGCCCCGCCCAGCAGCTGCGGCCACAGGCGCTGCGCCACGCTCCAGTCGGTTTGCGTCAGCGTCCCGGTGCTCCACAGGAACATGCTCTGCAGCTGGTCGTGATGGAAAATCACCATCAGCTGGTTAAGCGCCCCGCAGTAGAGGCTGACCACCAGGCCCGCCAGGATCAGCGTTACCGGCGACAGACGCTTGCCCCAGGAGACGCCAAACACCAGCGCACCCACCAGACAGGCCCCGGCCAGCGCGGCAAACTGCGACGCCAGCACGCCGGGGATGGCCCACAGCGTGGTGACCGTTATCCCCAGCTGCGCTCCGGTGGCGACGCCAAGGGTGGTCGGCTCCGCCAGCGGATTGCGCAGCACCTGCTGGAACAGTACGCCGACCAGTCCCAGCCCGGCCCCCACCAGCAGTGAAACGGCCACCCGCGGCAGCAGGCTGTAATGAAACAGCATCTGGGCAATCTGATCGCTATCCGGCTGCCACAGCGCCTGCCGCCATTGCGCATAGGGCAAGGCGACATTGAGATTGACGATACTCAACGCGAAGGCGGCAACCAGCAGCGCGGCCAGCAGGATACTGGCTAACGGTGAAATACGCGTATTCATGCCGGACTCCCCTGGGCCTCGGCCAGCACGCGGGCAAAATGCATCGCCGACAGCGTCGCGCCATAGAACCATACCGCCGGAACGCGCTGGAAGCGCCCCGCGCGCACGAACGGCATCGCCTGCCACAGCGGGGTCGCCAGCAGCTGGGTCATCTCCCGCTCGTTACCATGATCAAAACAGATCACATCGGCCTCGTTAAACGCCGCCAGCCGGTCGATGCCAACGCTGACGCTGCCCCAGAACGCCGCTTCGCCGCGCCAGGCGTTTTTAATACCAAAGCGGTCAAGCACCTCCTGGAACAGGCAGTTTTCGCCAAACACCAGAACGTGGCGCGGATCGAGCAGGGAGATCATCAGTAGCGGACGGTCGCCGCGCCCGGCAAAACGCGGCTTCAGGCTCGCCATCAGCGCCTCAAACTCCGCCAGGTGGCGCTGAGCCTGCTGCGGTTTGCCCAGCAGGTCAGCCATCTCCAGCAGCGAGCGCTGAGCCATCGCCAGCGGACGTTTGCCGTCGCTAAAGGTGAATCCGCGGCCGGGGGCGATACGCGCCAGCTTCTCCGGCGACGGGCCGTAGCCTGCTGACCAGACGATAAACGACGGTTTCATCTGCGTCAGCAGCTCAAGATTGGGTTCAGTGCGCAGTCCGACATCGATCACCGAGTCGGGCAGCGCGGGCTCGTTTACCCACAGGCGATAGTTAGGGATATCGGCCACGCCGTAAGGCGTGACGCCCAGCGCCAGCAGCAGCTCCGCCGGCAGCCACTCCAGGGCGACCACACGCTGCGGGTCAACGTTCGCCGCCTGCGCGCCGCGCATCTGCCACAGCAGCGGCGAGAGCGCCATCGCGGTCAGCAGGCGACGTCGGGTTATCTGAGTCGGGGTCATCATTAATAGACAAAGCTTACCGGCGCCGCGCCGGCCGGGTGCGGCAGGATCCCCATCGGGATGCCGTAGATTTGTTCCAGGGTATCGCTGCGCATCAGTTCCGCCGGCGTCCCCTGGGCGATCATTTCCCCGCCGCGCAGGGCCACCAGATAGTCGCAGTAGCGGGCCGCCATATTAATGTCGTGCAGGACGGCGATCACCGTCAGGCCACGCTGCTGGCTGAGACGATGCACCAGCGCGAGAACATCAACCTGATGGGCGATATCCAGCGCCGAGGTGGGTTCATCGAGCAGCAGACAGCGGCTATCCTGCGCCACCAGCATGGCGATCCACGCCCGCTGACGTTCGCCGCCGGAGAGGCTGTCCACCAGACGATGGGCGAGCGGCTTCAGCCCTACCAGCGCAATCGCCTCTTCCACTTTCTCGCGGTCCGCCGCGCCAAAGCGACCCAGCGCGCCGTGCCACGGATAGCGGCCGATCGCCACCAGCTCGCGCACCGTCATACCTTCGGCCGGCGGCAGCTGCTGCGGCAGATAGGCCACTTTGCGGGCAAAGGCTTTGCTGCCCCAGCTCTCCAGCGGCTGGCCGTCCAGCAGCACATCGCCTGCGGAAGGCGGCTGATGGCGGCCAAGCATTTTCAATAACGTCGACTTGCCGGAGCCATTATGGCCGATCAGGCCTGTGACTTTTCCGGCCGGGAAGGTGAGCGAGAGCGGATGGAGCAACGTGCGGCCAGGCACACGGAAAGTGACGCGATCCAGCGCAAAGGTGGTTTCTGCGTGCGGAGTCTGTTCCTGCATAGCGATAACCTGATAAAGGGCGCGGCGAACCGCGCCCGTAGGTGGTTAGAAACGGAAGGTGGCGGTGGCGACGACCTGACGTCCGGCCCCCCAGTAGCAGGCGTATTCGCTGTAGCAACTGGAGACATATTCGCGGTCGAACAGGTTGTTGACGTTGACGCCGACCGACGAGCCCGGCAGGCCAAAGCGCGCCAGATCGTATTTCACCGTCGCATCCATCAGCGCATAACCGGCCACACTAAAGGCATCATTTTTCTTACCGGTGCTGGTGTCATTTTTGTAGTAGCTGACCGTTGAACCGATATAGCGCGCCCCGGCCCCAATCGTCAGACCGCTCAGCGCGGTTTCGTGGAAGGTATAATCCGCCCACAGGGAGGCCATGTTACGCGGCACTTCCGCCGGACGTTTGCCGTTGAACACCGTATCGTGAGTGTACTCCGCATCGGTGTAGCTGTAGGCTGCGGTGACGTTAATATTGGCGTTCACCGCCGCCTTCGCCTCCAGCTCAAGGCCGCGGGAGCGGATTTCGCCGGTCTGGATGCTGAACGCCTGGTTAGCCGGATCCGCCGTCAGGTTCTTGTCTTTGGTCAGCTGATAGACCGCCGCGGTGACCACCACCGGCATATCTTTCGGCACATATTTCACGCCGGCTTCATACTGCTTACCGCGCGACGGATCGAACGGCTTACCGCTGCTGCTGGATCCCGATACCGGTTCAAACGATTCGCTGTAGCTGAAGTACGGAGAGATACCGTTATCGAACAGGTAGTTGATGCCGCCGCGCCAGCTGAACTGCTGGTCGTGGTTCTCCGCCAGGCTGTTGGTGGCGCGGGTTAACGTTGAGGTCGTGGCGTAATCGTAACGGCCGCCCAGGGTCATCACCCATTTATCCCACTCCATCTGATCCTGCGCGTACAGGCCAGTCTGCTCCATCCGGTTGAGCACCGCGTACGGGAAGGTGACCTGAATATTCGGGTTGCCGTACTGCGGATTGTTCATGCTGATGGGATCCGCCGTCCCGTAGTCGGCATCCACATCGTTACGCATCCGCGAGTAGTCCACGCCGGTCAGCAGGGTATGGCTAACCGCGCCGGTGGCGAAATCAGACTGCAGCTGAGTATCGACGGTGAAGGTGTTCAGGTGCTCGTCGGAGCGCACATAGGCGCGATTCATGTAGCCCGGCGCGACATAGCCGTTGCCGTACACCGAACGATAGAGCGTATGCACATCGGCATAGCGCAGGTTCTGCCGCACGGTAAAGATGTCATCGAACTGATGGGAGAAGCTGTAGCCCACCATCTTCTGGCGGCGGGAGATTTTATTATCCGCCTCGCCTTCGTTGAAATCGGTCGGCAGCTTATGCGCCTTACCGTTGGCGTCGTAATACGGCACCACGGTGCCTTCGCGCGGCAGCCAGCCGTAGTAGCCCGCATCCGGATCATTCTGGAAGTTGCTCAGGAAGGTGAAGTCGGTTTTATCGTCCGGACGCCAGCTAAAGGAGGGCGCCACCGCGTAGCGGGTCGATTTCGCCATCTGCTGCTGGGCATCCTGGCTGCGGCCCAGACCGGTCAGGCGGTAGGACCAGACGCCGGCATCATCAATGGCGTCGCTGAAGTCAAACCCGGTCTGCCACAGATTGTCGGTGCCCATCTTAAACTGCACTTCTTTCAGCGGCTCGGTGGTCGGGCGTTTGCTGACCATGCTGACGATACCGCCCGGGTTGCTGTTGCCGTACAGCACCGAGGTTGGCCCGCGCATCACTTCCACGCGCTCCAGGAAGTAAGGATCCATGGAGACTTCAGAGTAGTTATTCCCCTGCAGCTTCATGCCGTCCAGATACTGGTTGGTGTTGACGGTCGTCGAGGTGGTGAAGCCGCGAATGGTGACCACGTCATAGGTGGTCGAACTGCCGCGAGTGGAGAAGACGCTTGGCGTATAGGAGAGCGCCTCTTTTACCGTCGTCGGCTGGCGCATCTCCATCTCCTGGCGCGTCACCACCGACACAGACTGCGGCGTTTTTTCTATCGGGGTATCGGTTTTCGTCGCCGTGGCGGAACGTTTCGCCGCGATGGTCGGCGCCGGTCCCCAGGCGCTTTCCTGGGCGGCCGGGGCGGCAACGACGGTGATGGTTTCTTCTTGCTTCGGTTGTTCTGCTGCCTGTGCGTAGACAGACATGCCGCTAACCGCCGTGGCTACTACAGCTGCGACTTTACGCAGCGAGTGGTTTGGCTGAGCAGTTTTTGGACGCGCCATGGGTATATCTCTGATGAAAGTGAATGATAACGTAAACGAGAATTATTATTATGACGGGCGATATAATAGGCGAAACGTTGAAGGCAAGGCAAGCGATATGCCTGTCGCTGCGGGCTGAAGGCTGAATTAATAACCAGATAGTTATTATGGAGTTAAAGAGCCGTTAACTTTTTTACAGGCATAAAAAAACCCCTTAATACTTTCGTCTTAAGGGGTCTGGTCTTAGGGCTTAAATCAGTTACTGCCGAACATATCCTTGATCCAGCCCGCGACGCCGTCGCTCTTCTCCTGCTGCTTCGGCGGCTGCTGTTGCTGCTGTTGCTGCTGAGGCTGCTGCTGCCCGGACTGATTGAACGGGTTGTTCGCTTCCTGCTGCTGCAACTGCTGCTGCTGCATCATTTCGCCCTGGCGGCACAGCGCATCCGGCTGCGTCGTCCACACCGGCAGCGAACGCATACCGCCGCTGCAGACGAAGTTGCCGTTGCTGTCCACGCCCATGTCGACCACGTCCTCAGGCGCCGTCAGCACCAGCGGCGTTGGCGTCTGGTTCGCCAGATAACGCTGGTAAATCGACATCGCACCGCTGGCGCCGTACAGTTTGGTTGGCTGGTTATTATCGCGACCCACCCAGGTGATGGTCACCTGGCTACCGTCGATCCCGGCAAACCAGGTATCGACGTTATTGTTGGTGGTCCCGGTTTTCCCCGCCAGATGGAGGCCCGGATACTTCGCGCCCAGCTGACGCCCCGTCCCGCGCTGCACCACCTGCTGCATGGTCCACAGCGTCATGTAGGCCGCCTGGGCAGGCACCGCGCGCTCCGCCTGCGGGTAGCTCTGATACAGCACCGTGCCATCTTCCGCAATCACTGACCGCAGGGCGGAGAGTGGCGCACGGTTGCCGCCGCTGGCGATGGTCTGGAAGGCCTGGGCCACTTCAATTGGCGTCAGGTTCAGCGCGCCAAGCAGCATCGCCGGCACGGCGTTGAGCTGATTCTTCGGCGCCCCCAGTTTGGTCCAGGTATCGACCACCGCCGGCAAGCCCAGCGCCATCCCGAGGTTAACCGTCGGCACGTTCATCGAACGGGTCAGGGCATCCACCAGCATCACCTGGCCGCTGAAGCGACGATCGTCGTTCTGCGGCGACCAGGTCTGGCCGTTGGACAGGCGAATAGTCACTGGCGCATCGGCGATCCACGTATTCAGGCGATACTGGTTCGGCTGGCTCAGCGCGGTCAGATAGGTCGCCGGCTTGGCCAGAGAACCAATCGACCGTCGGGCCTGCATCGCACGGTTGTAGCCGGCGAACTGCGGCTCCGCGCCGCCGACCATCGCCCGCACTTCACCGGTAAAGCGGTCCACCACCACCATGGCGGTTTCCAGATCTGCCAGCTTGCGCTGTTTCTTCAGTACCGGGATCCCTTCGGTGGCCGCTTTTTCCGCGGCATCCTGCGCCACCGAGTCGAAGGTCGTGAAGATCTTCACGCCGGAGAGATCTTTCACTTTATCGCCCAGCTTCGCCTGCAGCTCCTGACGCACCATCTGCATAAACGCCGGCTGTGGTGAAATCACTCCGCCGCGCGGCTGCACGCCCAGCGGACGCGCGCTCAGCATGTCGTACAGCTCCTGGTCGATGACCTGCTGCTGCTGCAGCAGACGCAGCACCAGATTGCGTCGCTCAAGGGCCAGTTTCGGGTTGCGCCACGGGTTATAGACCGAGGCCCCTTTCACCATCCCCACCAGCAGCGCCTGCTGGTCGAGGCTCAGCTCTTCCACCGGACGGCCAAAGTAGTACAGGCTGGCCAGCGGGAAGCCGCGAATTTCGTTATCGCCGCTCTGACCGAGGTACACCTCGTTCATATACAGCTCAAGGATGCGATCCTTGCTGTAGCGGGCGTCGACGATCAGCGCCATGTACGCTTCGTTGGCTTTACGCCAGTAGGAGCGTTCGCTGGAGAGGAACAGGTTTTTCACCAGCTGCTGGGTCAGGGTACTTGCCCCCTGCACCGTCCGGCCTGCCGTCAGGTTCGCCAGCACCGCACGGCCGATGGAATAGAGGCTGATACCATCGTGCTCGTAGAAGTGGCGGTCTTCGGTCGCCAGCAGCGTATCCACCAGCAGGTCGGGGAAGCCGCTGCGCTTCACGAACAGACGCTGCTCGCCGTTCGGCGACTGCAGCATGGTGATAAGCCGCGGATCGAGACGGAAGAAACCGAACTGGCGGTTGTTATCCATATTCTCGATGGTTTCCAGATGGTCGCCATCGAAGGTCAGACGCGCGCGCACCTGCCCTTCTTTACTGTCCGGGAAATCGAACGGACGGCGGATCATCTCGATGCTGTTGGCCTGCACCGTATATTCGCCGGGACGCGTCATCGCGCTGACCTGACGATACTGGGTGGCGTTCAGCAGACGCACCATCTCGTTTTTGCTGATCTGCATGTCCGGCTCAAGGTTCACCATTCGGCCATAGACCGCGGCCGGCAGCTCCCAGACTTTACCGTCAATGCGGCTGCGGATTTTCTGGTCGAGGTAGACGCCATAGGCGGCAATCAGCACCGCGAAGACAATCCCCAGCTTGACCAGCAGCCACAGCCAGCTGCGCTTACGACGAGGCTTACCACCTTTGCCTTTGCCTTTTCTCGGCACCGGTTTCTCATCCTCATAATCATCGTCATCATACTCGTCGTCGTAGTCCTCTTCCCGGACCCGGCGACGGGTGACTTTCTGTTTTGTCGGACGTGAGGGTCTTCCCTTACGTCCGATAGGCTCGCGGTCATCTCCCGCCATGCTTTTTCTCCGCAACGTTCAGGCGCAAAGGCCTGATTCTCAATACTTCCCCTGTTCAGAGGAAGAAGAAATCTCTCAAATTAACGTCCTGGCTGCTTACCCTCGGGACGACAACCTGCTGGCGGGCAGAACGCGCCGCCCACCTTTCAAAGGGTTGGTTTGCTTCGTTTCACATGATACTAACAATAAAAATTCACCATAAAATCATTGTGTTAAACGCATCACTGGCAGAATGAGTCAGAACATAGCACGTAATGTTCAGGGCATACAGGATAGCACTAAAATGCGACATTCTTAACCAGCATTTTACCCCGTGCTCACGTAACAAGATGGGAAAGAGTATGTTTTTTAATAACATAAAAAATGACGCTCGCCCTGACGCCAAATGCGGCGACATCATCTGCCGCAGAAAATATATTTTCCGGCCGCCAATGTTTATTACTGAAAGAAGTAAAGGGGATTAATCGAGTTTGAGCCAATAAAAATGAGAGCCTGTTAACATTTATGCAGAATCATATTTTATGATGACACCAGGGAAATATTTGTTAAACTAGCGGCCAGTGATTCATTATTTTGATTACTCTACTATGCGCATTCCGCTTATATTTCCGCTTTGCGTGGTGGCCGTGCTCTCTGGCTGCCAACAGAAACCCGCCTCAACGCTCAGTCCGGCCATCAGTAGCCAGGCGCAGCTCGAGCAGCTCTCGTCCGTGGCGGCAGGAACGCGCTATCTCAAGAATAAATGTAATCGTAGCGATCTGCCCGCCGATGAAGCTATTTATCGCGCGGCGGTGAATGTCGGTAAAGCGCGCGGCTGGGGAAATATTGACCCGGCAACGTTAAGCCAAAATAGCGACCGGCTTTACCAACAGCTTTTACAGGACAGCACCCCGGAAGCCGCGCAGTGCAGTCAATTTAATCGCCAGCTTGCACCCTTTATTGCCAGCCTGCGCGGCGACTAAGCAAAATATCTTCAACGCGCATTTTATTGCGCGTGCCCCTTATTCGCCTTTCGGCTCCTCGTCAATTTTCCCGCCGGGCCAGTCCTCCAGCGCCGCGAGGGTAAAGGTCGTGCCGTTGAAGCTAAAGATCGTCACATCCTGCTGGATCTGCTCCACCACCAGATTGGGTAGCGGGGAGTCGCCCTCCGTCCACGCTTTGCCATTTAACACAATGCTGCGCTTTTCCGCTAACGAGGCGTAGACATGCGCGCTATAGCGCAGAGGCGGCAGCGTATCGCTGTCCACCACCGGCGCGGCGGGCGCGCTGGGTTTTGTCGCCGGCGGCGGCGTCTTTGACGCGGCCTCTCCGGCAGCGGTTAACGGCAGAAGCGCCGCATGCGCCACCGGCAAGGGCAGCGTTTGCGGCGGTGCCGGATGACGCCACTGCTCGCCGCCAAACCAGCCGAGCGCGAATAATAATCCGGCGTACAGCGGGATAATCCAGCCTGGGATCTGCACCATCCGGCCGCGGATCACCGGCGCGTCCGCCTGCGCGGAAGGCGGCTGATGCGCCACCAGCGGGGGGATCCCTCTTTCACTGTCATCACGAACAATCACCACGATCTCCTGTTCCCTCACGATAACGAGAAGGCGCCCTTACGGGCGCCCCACGTCACGTTATTTACTGCTCACCGGCAGGCCGGCGCCCTGCGATTCGCCCTGCGGCAATTCGAGAACAGCAACCGACCAGGCCGGCAGCGTGACCGAGCCGTCAGCGGCAATCTGCACGCCGCTGGCCAGCGAACGGTCGCCCGCCGCCTGCTGGATGGCGCTCAGCTGGAGCGATGTGCCGGCGAAATCCTGCAGCGTCCGGCTTTCCGGAGCGGCGTTAATCGCCACCACGATGCCGTCGACGCGGCTGTCCAGACTGGCGCCAGCCTGCATCCCGTCATCGATGGTCATCACCAGCAGACCGGTCTGCTGATCGGCGCCGGTATTGCGGAAGTCCACACGCTGCATCACCGTCGCGCCGTCGCCGAGGGTAAACAGCGGAGATGACTTACGCAGCGCGGTCAGCTCCTGATAAAACGCGGTCATCTGCTTGAGCTCGGCTTCACCCGGGGTGGCCACCCAGTCCTTCACGCGGGCGATGATGTCATAGTTGCTGCCATCATCGCTGCTGCGCGGCATACCGACGTTGTAGTTGTTGTCCTGCAGGGAGTAATCCACGCGGTTAAACCAGTCGCCGGAATCATACGAGTCGCGGGTAAAGGATTTGGAGCGCAGCAGCTCCGAGCCCTGCTGGTCAAAGGCGATCCCCTGGCCGAGCATGACCGTGGCCAGCGACACCGCCTGCATCCGGACGCGGGTGTCGAGATCCGCCTCCTGAGCGGCTTTGTAGCTGATCATGTCCCACAGCGTCTGGTTGTCGTGTTTTGACACATAGTTCACGACTTCCGTCGGATCAGCCGCGTAGCCGCCAGGCGCGCCGTTATAATCAATCTCGCTGCCTCTCTTCACCGCGCCGTCTTTGTCGATCAGCACGAAGTCCGCAAGGTTACCGGCCATGCCGAGACGGGTCAGATCGGCGAGATGGCGCGCCTGATCGTCGGTCAGGGTGGTCAGCTCATTCGGCAGAACGCCGGCCCCGCTGCCCACGCCCTGGTTCTGGCGCAATGCATCGCCGGAGTCGAACGGCCCGCCGCCGCGCACGGCGTCGCGCAGACGATCGGAGAAGGTGCCGATCCCGGTGCCTTTGAGATTGATTTGCGAGGCAATTTCAAAGCGATCGCTCTGGTTGGAATCCCAGCCTTCGCCAAAGAAGTAGATATCCGGGTTCAGCGCTTTAATGCGCTCCCAGGCCGAGAGGATCTGCGCTTTCGGGTGGTAGCCCATCAGGTCGAAGCGGAAGCCATCGATCTTATAATCGGTGGTCCATACCGCCAGTGAATCGGCGATAAGCTTGGCGAACATCCGGTGCTCTGGCGCCGAGTCGGAGCAACAGGTGGCCGATTCCACGCTGCCGGTGGTTTCGTTCAGACGCTGATAGTACCAGGGGACGATCTTATCCAGCACCGAGGTGCGGTCGGTCGGGCCGGCGGCGTTGGTGTGGTTGTACACCACGTCCATAATGACGTTCATTCCCAGATCCTGCTTGATCGCCTGAATCATGGTGCGGAACTCTTTAATGCGCGCCGTGCCTTCCGGGTCGGTGGCGTAGGATCCTTCCGGTACCGTGTAGTGGAACGGATCGTAGCCCCAGTTATAGGAGTCGG
The DNA here is from genome assembly GCF_040064755.1 of Klebsiella sp. GB_Kp056. Taxonomy (NCBI): domain Bacteria; kingdom Pseudomonadati; phylum Pseudomonadota; class Gammaproteobacteria; order Enterobacterales; family Enterobacteriaceae; genus Klebsiella; species Klebsiella sp. GB_Kp056. The sequence continues at coordinate 60,975 of NZ_JBEAJA010000042.1, forward strand.
TCTGCGCCACCAGCGTATTCAACGCCTGCACCTGCGGGTTATCCTTACTGTCGTTCTGCTTCAGCTGAGTCAGCACCTCTTCAACCGTCGAACCGCTGTCGCAATAGCCCGCGAACTCGCTGCTCTTCACCGCGCTGTTGACCTCGCACAGGCGACTGAACGGCTGCTGAATATCGGCGACTTTGTCGCTGAACTCATTGACCGTCGCCAGATCGAAGACCGGCAGCAGCTCAATATGGGTCACGCCCGAGGCCGACAGCTGCTTCAGATGCTGAACCATATTGCTCTCCTGGGCGGTGAGCGCCAGATACTTACCGCGCAGCTCCGCAGGAACGGTTTGATCCCAGGCGGAGAGATCGCGAATATGCGATTCGTGGATCGTCATCTTCGCCAGGTCAGCTTTGGTTTTCTGCGCGTGCGGCATCGTCAGCCCGTCCCAGCCTTCCGGCTTCAGCGCGCTGTCGTTCAGATCGACCACCTGGCTGTACTCCGAGTTGGTCGACAAACTGTGGGCGTAGGGATCGGTCACTTCGTACTGCTCGACTTTACGCGACTGCGGGTGGTAGACCGTCATCGCGTAGCGGTAGAACGCGCCCTTCAGGTCGCTCCCTCCCTGCCAGGACCAGGCGCCGGAGGCGCTGTCGCGGGTCATCGGGTGGCTGGCAACCACTTTCTTGTCCGCACTGTAGAGCACCAGCTCGACCTGCTGCGCCGTGGGCGCCCAGACGCGGAAGGTCACGCCGCTATCGGTTAGCTGGGCGCCATAGCTCAGCGCCTCGGCGGCGGCGGCATAGGTATCATCCAGCACGCCGGCGGTCTGCACCTGGGTGGCGGAGCTCAGTATCCCGTCGCTTTCGGCGGATATCGCCACCGTCTCGCCCTGCAGCAATTCCTCGACGTTGACGTCATCCGGCAGCTTAAAGGCAGGATAGCTGGCGAGATGCGGGAAGCGCATGCTCACCTGCTGGCTGACGGTGGTCGGGGTCAGCTTGACATACTTATCGGTAAATTCGCCGTTACTGTCGGCGGCCACCTTACTGCTGTGGCTGTAATAGAGACGCACAATGGGTTTATTTTCCCCGCCCGGCCACAGCAGAGTGGTCTTATCGACCCAGTGCGCATCGGCCAGCGCCACGCCAAAGGCGGCGCGGAAGGCGTCGGCGCGGGAGTCATAGACCGCGCTGTTGCCGGCGATGACCGATACCGTCCGATCGGTGAAATCACTGAAAGAGACGCGCAAGTCGCTGTCGATAAGCTTATTGGTGCCATCGCGGACGATCACGTTGATACACCCGCTCTCTTTAGTCAGCGGGATCACCCAGTAAGGGCCATATTTGTCGCTGCCGGTCGGCGTGGTGCTGACATCATTCCAGTCCGCCACCGGCGCGCTCAGCGCATCACAGGTTTCGTTATTCCACAGATAGAGGTTTTTGCTGGCATAGTCGGCCGGCGTGCTGCTGGTGATGCCGGCGATATCGACGAGGTGAATGACAGCCTGGTTGGCAGAGGCCTGTACCGCTTCGCCAGGGACGGCAACGTCCGGTAAACGGACGACGACATCCTGCGGGTCGGGCGTGCCAGGATTACCGGGTTCGCCAGGTGAGCCAGAGGAAGAGGAGGAAGAGCTGTTATCACAGCCACTCAATAATACTAACGATCCAAGAAATAGGGCATGACAGGTATATCTGAGCATTCGATAGTCCCTAATATGCTTATTAAATTATAAAAGGTAAGAAAGGATGAATATCTTTACAGCGCGCTAATTAGATATTTTTGCTTTCTCAGGCGCAATCATCCCCCACAAATGAGAGGGGGGCGTAGGAAGCCGGGGGAGTAAATGAATAAAGGGAATGACGACCGCAAACCGCAAACTGATTATGATTCGCCACGCTTATCGCCATTCTCCGGCAATAATTCATTCAAAAGCCAATAATCACCTACCTGTTTCGGTAGGGTATTACGCCAGCGTGCAGAAAAATAAATTAGCAAAGGGATTAAAATGCCAGTTTCTGTGATGGGGTTAACAAATATAAATAAAGGGATAATTAAATTATTACCCCGAATTGTGACGCTCATCATATTAATAACCGCCATTCCGCAACTGGCGAAATTAACCTGGCGAGTGGTATTCCCTGTCAGTTCTGAGGATATTTCCGCCCTGCCGTTAACTGCGCCTCCAGCAGCGGAACCGGAATTAATAAACGTGCGGCCCGCGTTTACCCTGTTTGGCCTGGCGACGAAAAATCCCCCCGCGCCAGCGGAGGCCACCAGCCTCAATCAGGTGCCGGTTTCCAGCCTGAAGCTACGCCTGGCCGGGCTGCTCGCCAGCAGCAACCCGGCGCGTTCCATCGCGATTATTGAAAAAGGAAATCAGCAGGTTAGCCTTAGCGTCGGCGATACTACCCCGGGATACGATGCACAGATCGCTGCCATCCTGCCAGACCGGATCATCGTCAACTATCAGGGGCGCCAGGAGGCCATTTTATTATTTAACGATACCCGCGCGTCGTCGTCATCGCCCGCCGCCGCGCCCCGTCCGCCCCTTATGAAGCGACTCCGTGAGCAGCCGCAAAATATCCTCACTTATTTAACGATTTCGCCGGTACTCAGCGGCGACAAACTGCAGGGCTACCGACTTAACCCTGGCAAAGACGCCTCGCTGTTTCGCCAGGCCGGCCTGCAGGCAAATGATTTGGCGATCGCCATAAATGGCATCGATTTACGCGATCAGGAACAAGCGCAACAGGCGCTGCAGAATCTGGCCGATATGACCGAAATAACGCTAACCGTTGAGCGGGAAGGCCAACGACACGATATTGCTTTCTCCCTGGGGGATGAATAATTGCCAACCATGAAACGCCTGCGAAAAATGCTTCCTGCGCTGCTGATATTAACCCCGCTGCTATTTTCTCCGGCCGCCGCGGAGGAATTTTCCGCCAGTTTTAAAGGCACCGATATCCAGGAATTTATCAATACCGTCAGCAAAAACCTGAATAAAACGGTGATTATCGATCCCAGCGTACGCGGCACTATCACCGTGCGCAGTTACGATATGCTCAATGAAGAGCAATATTATCAATTCTTCCTCAGCGTGCTGGATGTATATGGCTTCGCCGTGATTAATATGAATAACGGCGTGCTGAAGGTGGTCCGCGCCAAAGATGCCAAGACCTCGGCCGTTCCGGTCGCCAGCGAGGCCGCGCCGGGCGAAGGCGATGAGGTCGTCACCCGGGTGGTGCCCCTGACCAACGTCGCCGCTCGCGATCTCGCGCCGCTGCTCCGCCAGCTGAACGATAACGCTGGCGCCGGCAGCGTGGTCCATTATGAACCTTCCAACGTCCTGCTGATGACCGGCCGCGCGGCGGTGATCAAACGCCTGCTGACCATTGTCGAACGCGTCGACAACGCCGGGGATCGCAGCGTGGTGACCGTGCCTCTCTCCTGGGCCTCCGCCGCGGAGGTGGTCAAACTGGTTACCGAACTCAATAAAGACACCAGCAAGTCGGCGCTGCCGGGATCGATGGTGGCGAACGTGGTGGCCGATGAGCGCACCAACTCGGTGCTGGTGAGCGGCGAGCCAAACTCGCGCCAGCGCATTATCGCCATGATCAAACAGCTCGACCGCCAGCAGGCGGTGCAGGGCAACACCAAAGTGATCTACCTGAAGTACGCCAAAGCCGCCGATCTGGTGGAGGTCCTGACCGGGATCAGCAGCTCACTGCAGAACGATAAGCAAAGCGCCAAGCCGGTGGCCGCGATCGATAAAAATATTATTATCAAAGCCCACGGCCAGACCAACGCCCTGATCGTCACCGCGGCGCCGGACGTGATGAACGATCTGGAGCGGGTGATCGCCCAGCTGGATATCCGCCGCCCGCAGGTGCTGGTGGAGGCGATTATCGCCGAAGTGCAGGATGCCGACGGACTCAACCTCGGTATCCAGTGGGCCAATAAAAACGCCGGCATGACCCAGTTTACCAACAGCGGATTGCCGATCTCCACCGCGATCGCCGGCGCCAACCAGTACAACAAAGACGGCACCATCAGCAGCTCGCTGGCCAGCGCCCTCGGCTCGTTTAACGGTATCGCCGCCGGCTTCTACCAGGGGAACTGGGCGATGCTGCTCACCGCCCTCTCCAGCAGTACCAAGAACGATATTCTGGCCACCCCCAGCATCGTCACCCTCGACAATATGCAAGCCACCTTCAACGTCGGCCAGGAAGTCCCGGTGTTAACCGGCTCGCAAACCACCTCCGGCGACAACATCTTCAATACCGTCGAGCGCAAAACCGTGGGCATTAAGCTGAAGGTGAAACCGCAGATTAACGAAGGCGATGCCGTGCTGCTGGAGATTGAGCAGGAAGTATCGAGCGTCGCCGATTCGGCCTCCAGCACCAGCAGCGATCTCGGGGCGACCTTTAATACCCGGACGGTGAATAACGCCGTGCTGGTGGGCAGCGGCGAAACGGTGGTGGTTGGCGGGCTGCTGGATAAAAGCGTCACCGATAGCGCCGACAAAGTGCCGCTGCTCGGCGACATCCCGGTGATCGGCGCGCTGTTCCGCTCCGACAGCAAGAAAGTGTCGAAACGCAACCTGATGCTGTTTATCCGCCCGACCATTATTCGCGACCGCGATGAGTACCGCCGGGCCTCCTCCGGCCAGTACACCGCCTTCAACGATGCGCAAACCAAACAGCGGGGCAAAGAGAGCAGCGAAGCATCGCTCAGCAACGATCTGCTGCACATCTATCCGCAGCAGGAGACCCAGGCCTTCCGCCAGGTTAGCGCCGCCATTGACGCCTTTAACCTCGGAGGCCGCCCATGACGCCAGCCGCCGAACGCCGTCCGCTGTTGCCCTTCGCGTGGGCCCGCGCGCACCATCTGGTGCTGCTCAGCGACGGCGAACGCTGCGAAGCGCTGTGCCGCACTGATACCGCCGCCCGGGCGCTGCTGGAAGCGCGCCGCCTGGCGGACGGACCGATGAGCGTCAGCCGTCTGGCGCCGGAAGCGTTCGAGAAAGTGCTGGTGCTCAGCTATCAGCGCGACTCGGCGGAAGCGCACCGGATGATGGCCGACATCGGCAATGAGCTTGACCTCTATACCCTCGCCGAAGAGCTGCCGGATACCGACGATCTGCTCGACAGCGAAGACGATGCGCCGATTATCCGTCTGATCAACGCCATGCTCACCGAGGCCATCAAAGAGAAAGCCTCCGATATCCATATCGAAACCTATGAGCGCCATTTGCAAATTCGCTTTCGCGTCGACGGCGTGCTGCGGGAAATTCTGCGCCCGCAGCGGCGGCTGGCCGCGCTGCTCATTTCGCGCATCAAGGTGATGGCGAGCCTGGACATTGCCGAAAAACGGGTGCCCCAGGATGGCCGCATGGCGCTGCGTATCGGCGGGCGGGCGATAGACGTGCGCGTCTCCACCCTGCCCTCCAGCCACGGCGAACGCGTGGTGCTGCGCCTGCTGGACAAAAACAGCGTCAACCTGGATCTGCAGACGCTGGGCATGCCCCCCGCCCTGCTTGACCAGGTCGACGCGCTGATCGCCCGGCCACACGGCATCATTCTGGTCACCGGGCCGACCGGATCCGGGAAAAGCACAACGCTCTACGCCGCCCTCAGCCGCCTCGACGCCCGGGAGCGCAACATCATGACCATTGAAGATCCGGTGGAGTATGAGCTGGAAGGTATCGGCCAGACCCAGGTCAACGCCAAAGTCGAGATGACCTTCGCCCGCGGCCTGCGCGCCATACTGCGCCAGGATCCGGACGTGGTGCTGGTGGGCGAAATCCGCGATGGCGAAACCGCCCAGATCGCCGTCCAGGCGTCGCTGACCGGCCACCTGGTGCTGTCGACGCTGCACACCAACAGCGCGCTGGGGGCCGTTTCCCGCCTGCAGGATATGGGGGTGGAGCCCTTTTTACTCTCTACTTCGCTGCTGGCGGTGATGTCGCAGCGGCTGGTGCGTCGGCTGTGCCCGCACTGTCGTCAGCCCTGGCAGGCGGATGCTGACGCCGCCCGGCAGATGGCGGTCCCGGCCGGTACGCCGCTGTGGCAGCCAAAAGGCTGCGCCCGGTGTAATTTCACCGGCTATCGCGGACGCACCGGCATTCACGAGCTGCTGCTCATTGACGACCGCGTCCGCTCCGCCATCCACCGCGGCGAAAATGAGATCACCCTGATCCAGCAGCTGGGGCCAGCCTGGCAGACCCTGCGCCATGCCGGGCGCGATAAAGCGCTGGCGGGGATCACCAGCTGGGAGGAGGTGATGCGGGTCACCGAACAGCAAACGGCGGACAGCGTCTGAGATGGCCCTCTTTCGCTATCAGGCGCTGGACGCGCAGGGCAAAACCCGCCGCGGCGTTCAACAGGCCGACTCCGCCCGCCACGCCCGCCAGCTGCTGCGGGACAAGGGCTGGCTGGCGCTGGAAGTGGCCGCCGCCGACCCGGCGAGCCGGCTGTGGCGCGGCGGGCTGATCGCCCGGCGCACCAGCGCCGGTGATTTAGCCCTGCTCACTCGCCAGCTGGCCACCCTGGTCGCCGCCGGCATTCCGCTGGAAAAAGCGCTCGATGCCGTCGCCCAGCAGTGTGAAAAGGCGTCGCTGAGAACGTTAATGGCCGGGGTGCGCAGCAAAGTGCTTGAAGGCCATTCGCTGGCGGAGGCGATGCGCGCCTATCCCGCCTGTTTCGATGGCCTGTTCTGCGCCATGGTGGCGGCCGGCGAAACCTCCGGCCATCTCGACGGCGTGCTGAACCGGCTGGCGGACTATACCGAGCAGCGCCAGCAGCTTCGCGCCCGCCTGCTACAGGCGATGATCTACCCCATCGTGCTGACGCTGGTCGCCATCAGCGTGATCGCCATTCTGCTCTCCACCGTGGTGCCGAAAGTCGTCGAGCAGTTTGTCCATCTAAAACAGGCCCTGCCCTTCTCTACCCGGCTGCTGATGAGCCTGAGCGACATTGTGCGCAGCGCGGGCCCCTGGCTGGTGCTGCTGTCATTCCTGGCGCTGCTGGGGCTGCGCTATCTGCTGCGCCAGCCCGCCCGGCGGCTCGCCTGGGACCGGGCGCTGCTGCGTCTGCCGGTCATCGGCCGCGTGACGCGCAGCGTCAACAGCGCGCGCTACGCCCGCACCTTAAGCATTCTCAACGCCAGCGCGGTGCCGCTGCTGCTGTCGATGCGCATCAGCGCCGGCGTCCTCAGCAATGCCTGGGCGCGCAGCCAGCTGGAGACCGCCAGCGAATCGGTGCGCGAAGGCGTCAGCCTGCATCGCGCGCTGGAGGCCACAGCGCTGTTTCCGCCGATGATGCGCTACATGATCGCCAGCGGCGAGCAGAGCGGTGAGCTGACCGCCATGCTGGAGCGCGCGGCGGAGAACCAGGACCGGGAGCTGAGCGCGCAGATCCAGATGTCCCTCAGCCTGTTTGAACCCCTGCTGGTGGTCACCATGGCCGGCATGGTGCTGTTTATCGTGCTGGCCATCCTGCAGCCGATCCTGCAACTGAATACCCTTATGAGTATGTGACTGTATTAATGGAGAAAACTATGCAACGGCAACGCGGCTTCACGTTACTGGAAATTATGGTGGTGATCGTCATTCTCGGCATCCTCGCCAGCCTGGTGGTACCTAACCTGATGGGCAACAAGGAGAAAGCGGACCGCCAGAAGGTGGTCAGCGATCTGGTGGCGCTCGAGGGGGCGCTGGACATGTATAAGCTGGACAACAGCCGCTACCCGAATACCGAACAGGGACTGCAGGCGCTGGTGACCGCCCCGGCCGCCGAGCCGCATGCCCGCAACTACCCGGAAGGGGGCTATATCCGCCGCCTGCCGCAGGACCCGTGGGGAAATGAGTATCAGCTGTTAAGCCCCGGTCAGCATGGCGCCATCGACGTCTTCAGCGTCGGCCCGGACGGGATGCCCGACACCAATGACGACATCGGCAACTGGACCCTCGGGAAGAAATAGTGTCTCAGCGCGGTTTCACCCTCCTGGAAATGATGCTGGTCCTGCTGCTGATCGGCGTCAGCACCAGCATGGTGCTGCTGGCGTTTCCCTCCGCCCGCACCCAGGAGGCCACGCAGATCCTGGCGCGCTTTCAGGCGCAGCTGGACTTTGTCCGCGAGCGCGGGCAGCAAACCGGCCAGCTCTTCGGGATCGTCATCCACCCTGACCGCTGGCAGTTTATGCGCCTGCAGCCTGCAGACGAAGGCGCCCCGGCGGCGGCTGACGACCGCTGGGGCAACGCGCAGTGGCTGCCGCTGCAGGCCGGGCGCGCCACCACGGCGCAAACCCTCCCGCAGGCCAGGCTGACGCTGCGCTTTCCCGACGGCCAGGCGTGGACGCCGGGCGAGCAGCCCGACGTGATCATCTTCCCCGGCGGCGAAGTCACGCCGTTTCAGCTGCGGATTGACGCCGCGACGGGCATCAACATCGACGCCCAGGGCGACAGTCAGCCGCTGGCGGCGCGGGAGCAGCCATGAAACGCGAGAGCGGAATGACGCTTATCGAAGTGATGGTCGCGCTGGTGATTTTCGCCCTCGCCGGCCTGGCGGTGATGCAGTCCACCCTGCAGCAGACGCGCCAGCTTGGGCGTATGGAAGAGAAAATCCTCGCCAGCTGGCTGGCGGATAATCAGTTGGTGCAGCTGCGGCTGGAGAAACGCTGGCCCGCCCTCAGCTGGTCCGAAACCACCGTGGAGGCCGCCGGGACGCGCTGGTTCGTCCGTTGGCAGGGGGTGGAAACCGCGCTGCCGCAGCTGCGGGCGCTGGACGTGGAGGTCCGGCGGCAAAAAAGCGATCCCGCGCCGCTGGCGACGCTGCGCACCTGGGTGACGTCGCCATGATAACGAAAATGCGCGGTTTCACCCTGATTGAAACGCTGCTGGCGCTGGCTATCCTCGCCGTCCTCAGCGCCGCCGCCGTGATGGTGCTGCAGAACGTCATCCGCGCCGATGGCCTGACCCGCGAGAAGAGCCAGCAGATCGCCGCCCTCCAGCGCGCCTTTCGCCAGATCGCCGATGATGTCACGCACATCATTCCCCGTCGCGCCAGAAACAGCGACACGCTTTTCTTCGCCGGACGTTTCCAGTTGCAGAGCGACGACTGGGGGCTGGCCTTCAGCCGCAGCGGCTGGCCGAATCCGCTGGGGATCCTCCCGCGCTCGGAGATCCAGAACGTCAGCTACCGCCTGCGCCAGCAGCAGCTTGAACGGCTCAGCTTCGATCAACAGGATCCGCTGACCGGCAGCCAGCCGACGGTCCGGGTGCTGCTGCGCGAGGTGACGGCGTTTCGCCTGCGGTTTTATGCCGACGGGCGCTGGCAGGAGACCTGGGACCGCTCGCAGTCGCTGCCGCAGGGGCTGGAGATCACCCTGACGCTGGCGAACAGCGGGGAGATAACCCGCCTGTTTTTACTCACCCCGGGAGGCGGCCAGTGAAAAATCGGCAACGCGGCGTCGCGCTCCTGATGGTGCTGTTCATCCTCGCCCTGATGATGATCCTCGCCAGCGCCATGACCGAACGCACCTCGGTCATGTATCAACACACCGCCGTGACCCTCGATAATCTGCAGGCCAGATGGTACGCCCTGGCGGCGGAAAACATGGCCGCCGCGCTACTGCAACGCGACGCGCTGGACTCGCCCAGTCAAACAAACCTGGCGCAAACCTGGGCGCAGGAGGGGCGCCGCTTTACCCTCGACGATGGCGAAATCCTCGCCACGATCCGCGACGGGCACGCCTGCTTTAATCTCAATGCCATCAACCATCGCGCGGATGAGACCAGCGGCGGTACGCCCTACCCGACCGACGTCTTCGCCCGGCTGCTGGCGCTGCTCGGCGAGTCGCCGCTGCGCGCCAGCCAGATCGCCGCCGCCCTCGGCGACTGGACGGACAGCGACGGCCAGCCGCGGCTGAACGGCGCGGAAGACGAGGTCTATATGGCGCAAACCCCGGGCTATCTCGCCGCCAACCAGCCGATGCAGGATGTCAGCGAGCTGCGCCTGCTGGCCGGAATGGACGCCGCGCTCTATCAGCGCCTGCTCCCCTTCGTCTGCGTCCAGCCGGATGACGCGCTGCAGGTCAATGTCAACACCCTGCGCCCCTCCCAGGCCGCCCTGCTGGCGGCCCTCTTTCCCGGCGATCTGACGCTGCAGGAGGCGCAACAGCTGCTGCACAACCGCCCGCGAACCGGGTGGAGCAGCGTCGCCGCCTTTCTCGCGCAGCCGACGCTGCAGAAAACCGATACCACGCTCGCCCGTCCCTGGCTGACGGTGCACAGCACACGCTTTATCGCCGCCTTCACCGTGGTGACCGGCAACCTTCGCTTTCAGCTGCACAGCGTCCTGCAACAGGAGGGGCGCGCCTTTACCGTCGTCCAGCGGCGATACGGACTTTCTATGGTGGTTGATGAATAAGTTTAACGCTTCCCCCCAGGCCATGCTGATCGTGCGCTTCGCCCCCGGGCAGGCGCCGCTGCACTGGCAACTCTTCGCCCCCGGCGAGCCGCATCACGAAGCCAGCGGCCGGTGGCCGGCTGACGACGCCAGCCCTTTCCCGACGCTGGCGGCGCATTACCCGGCCTGGGTGCTGATCCCGGCCAGCGACTGCGCGTTTCACACCCTCACCCTGCCGGCGGGCCTGCGTAAACCGCCGCTGCAGGTGGCCCCCTTCCTGCTGGAAGAGCAGCTGGCCGACGAGGTGGAAGCCACCCATTTTGCCCTGCTCCACCGCCAGCAGGCCCAGTGCGAGATCGTCGCCGTGCAGCGGCAAAAAATGCGCGACTGGCTGGCGCGCTGCGAGTCGCTCTCGCTACGGCCCCTGGCGTTGACGCCCGATGTGCTGGCCCTGCCCTGGCAACCGCCGGCGTGGAGCGCGGTGCAGGCGGACGACCAGTGGCTGATCCGCCACCAGCCTTGGGCCGGCATGGCGGCGGAAAGCCCCTGGCTGGCGGAGCTGCTGCAGGGCGAGGCGGAAGAGCACGTCATCGACAGCTATTCGCCGCCCCCCGCGGCGCCGGGAGAGTGGCGCGCGCAGCCTGCGCAGACGCTGCTCTCCCTTGCCGCAAGTCATCCGGCGGCGCAGAAGCTCAGTCTGCTGCAGGGGGAGTTCGCCGTCCGCCGTCGGCGGCCTGATCAGACGAGCTGGCGTCCGGCGCGGTATGCCGCGCTGGCCCTGGCGCTGCTGCTGGCGGTTAACAGCGTGCTGGATCATCGCGATCTGGCGCGTCAGGCCGAGGCCGCCCGGCAGGCCAGCCGGGCCTACTATCATCGCTGGTTTCCAACGGAGAAAAAGGTGATTAACCCGCGACTGCAGATGCAGCAGCATCTGCAAACCCTTGCCCGTCAGGCGCAGCATGCCCCCCTCGTCGACCGCCTCAGCGCGTTGCAAAACATCATCAGCGAAACGCCGGGGATCCGCCTGCGGGCGCTGAGCTGGGATGCCGCAGGCAACCGTCTGCAGCTGGATATCGCCGCGGCCTCTTCCCGGGCGCTGGAGCAGTTTACCCAGCGAGCGCAGCCGCGGTTTCGCGTCCGGCCAGGCGACATGACCACCAGGCCGGATGGCATTGAGGGACAACTGACGCTGGAGGAAAACGATGGCTAATCTGCTCATCTGGTGGCGGCAGCGCACGCTGTCCGAGCAGCGCCTGCTGCTCGGCCTGGCGGGATTGCTGACAGCCTGCGCCCTCTGGTACGGGCTGTGGCAGCCCTGGCGGGCCCGCGAGGCGCAGTGGCGGCAAACCCTGGTGAAAGAGCAGGCCAGCCTGCGCTGGATGACGCAGCAGGGTCCGCGCCTGCAGCAGCTCAGCCAGCAGCCCGCGCCGGCGGCAAAAGAGGCGCTCACCGCGCTGGTGATGCGCGAGGCGGCGAGCCACGGGCTGGAAGTCGTTCGTCTGCAGCCGCAGGGGAAACGTCTGCAGGTCACCCTTCAGCCCTGCGCCTTCCAGGCGCTAATGGACTGGCTGAATGCCCCGGCGATGCGCGGCGTCAACGCGATCTCGCTGTCTGTAACCGGGCAGCCATCGCGGCCGGGCTGGGTCACGGTCAACCATCTGCTGCTGGAGCGCGACGATGAAAGCTAACGGGCTCGCAGGTGGGCTACTGCTGGCGCTCTATCTGCTGTGGTTGACCGCCACCGCCCCGGCGCGTCTGTTAGTCCCGATGCTGCCGCCCGAGGTACAGGTGGCCAACCTTAGCGGCAGCATCTGGCGCGGCGCGGCGCAGTCGGTCTCCTGGCGCGGCGTGCGGCTTGAGCGGCTGACGTGGTCGCTCACCCTGGCTGGCTGGCAGATCGCGCTCAGCGATCCCCGCGGCGTGGAGGGTCAGGCCCGGCTGTGGGGCATCCGCGATCTGCGTCTGCAGGAGGGGCGGCTCACCGCCCCCGCCAGCCTGCTTGGACGCTGGCTAACGCCGACTATGCCCGTCAGCGCCGAGGGAGAGGTCACGTTCAGCCTGGCCGAAGCGCACTTCAGCGAGGGGCGCTGCCGGCAAATCACCGCCGGACGCGCGCAGTGGCGTCAGGCCCGGCTGCACTCTCCGGTCGGTAGCCTGGAGCTGGCCCAGGTCAGTGGCGCCTTAAGCTGTACGGCGAACGGCGCCGTGGCGCTGGCCATCCGCCAGGATTCTCATCAGTTGAGCCTCAGCGGCCAGGGAACCCTGTCGCCCGATGGCCGCTATCTGTTTCGCGGTACGCTACAGCCCCGTCAGGGGATGCCGCCCCTGCTGGCGCTGCTGGTCGCCCGCCCGATGGCGAAAAACGCCCCGGGCCCGACGCCGTGGCAGCTGCAGGGAAAATGGTGATTAAAGGAGCAAAAATGACGACATTAGCCGCATTATCGCTGCATTTTCCCCTTGTCTGGTATGGTTTCCTGCTGCTGTTCGGCCTGACGCTGGGCAGCTTTTACAACGTGGTGATCTACCGTCTGCCGCGCATGCTGACCCAAACCGCGGACGACGAGCCGATAACCCTCAGCACGCCGGGCTCATCCTGCCCGCAGTGTCGCCAGCCGATAGCCTGGCGGGACAATATCCCGCTGCTCAGCTTCCTCTGGCTAGGCCGTCGCGCCCGCTGCTGTCAGGCGCGCATCTCGTGGAGCTATCCGCTGACCGAGCTGGCCACCGGCCTGCTGTTTATCCTCGCCGGGGCGCTGCTCGCGCCGGGCCTGGCGCTGGCGGGCGGCCTGGTGCTGCTCTCCTTCCTGCTGATACTGGCGCGGATTGACGCCCGGACCCAGCTGCTGCCCGATCGCCTGACCCTGCCCCTGCTGTGGGCCGGCCTGCTGTTTAATCTTAACGAGGTGTACATTGCGCTGCCGGACGCGGTCGCCGGGGCGATGGCCGGTTATCTGGCGCTGTGGTCGGTCTACTGGCTGTTCCGCCTGCTGACCGGCAAAGAGGCCCTGGGCTATGGCGATTTTAAGCTGCTGGCGGCGCTGGGCGCCTGGTGCGGCTGGCAGGCTCTGCCGCAGGTGCTGTTGCTCGCCTCGGCCAGCGGGCTGGCGTGGACCCTGCTGCAGCGCCTGTGGACCCGGCAGTCGCTGCAGCAGCCGCTGGCCTTCGGCCCCTGGCTGGCGCTGGCGGGAGGGGGCGTTTTTCTCTGGCAGCAGATGGTCTAGCGTGAGTGGTTCGCCTGGCCGGGCAGAATGCCGCCCGGCGCCTGGGGCTACGAATATTTTTTGCTGCGCCGGGTCGGGGCGGCGTTGGCCGGATCGTCCGGCCAGACGTGTTTCGGATAACGTCCCTTCATCTCTTTTTGCACCTCGCGGTAGCTTCCCTGCCAGAAGGCGCTGAGATCGCGAGTGATCTGCAGCGGACGCTGGGCGGGCGACAGCAGCTCAAGCACCAGCGGCACCCGCCCCTCGGCGATAACCGGCGTCGTGGCCTCGCCGAACATCTCCTGCATACGCACCGCCAGCGCCGGCGGGTTCTCCGCATGGTATCGGATCGCCAGACGGCTGCCGGTCGGCACGGTATAGTGCGTCGGCAGCTCGCGATCCAGCTTCTGGCGCAGCGGCCACGGCAGCCAGTCCTGTAGCGCCTGACGCAGATCCAACGCCTTCAGCGCCCGCAGCGAGTGAACGCCGTTCATCTGCGGCAGCAGCCATGCCTCCAGCGAGGCCAGTAGCGAAGCGTCATCCACCGCGGGCCATGCCTCTTCCGGCAGCCACTGCGCCGCACACTGCAGCCGCAGTCGCAGCTGCTCGGCCTCTGGCGTCCAGTTGAGCACCGCAAGGCCTTTCTCACGAATACCGTTGAGCATCGCCTGATGCAGCTCCGCCTCAGATGGCTTCGCCAGCGGCTGGGTCTTGATCACCAATTGGCCCGTCACGGTCCGCCGCCAGGCTTTCAGCGTCCCCTGCGCTTCATCCCACTCCACCGTGTCGGAACGCTGCGCCAGCTCGGGACGGGCGGCGATCAGCTCGCCGATATCCACCGGCAGAGCCAGCAGCATGCGGGCATCCGGCGAGGCGCTGCCCTGCAGCAGCAGCGGAGCGATCAGCCACTCATGGCGGCCCAGCGCGTCGTCGGCGTCAAGCATCGCGCCCATGCCGTTCGCCAGCTGATAGCGCCCCTCCTGACCGCGGCGACGGGCGATGCGGTCGGCGAAGGCCGACGCCAGTAGCGCAGCCATTCGTCCGGCGTCGGGCTGGCCGCTGCGGCAGGCCAGACGCTTCATCAGCTGCTGCGTCCGCTGCTGCCAGTTGGCCTGCTGACGGGAAAAGACGGCGGCCAAATCCACCAGCCCGCCGCGCGGCGGTTCCTCGAGGATCGCCGCCAGCCTGGCCGCCGTCGCCACTTCGTCATCGGTCTGCGCAGCGGCCAGCATCGCCGCCAGCCGGGGCTCGTTGCCGAGAGTCGCCATTTTGCGGCCAAACGCCGACAGCCGCTCGCCGTCCAGCGCCGAGAGCGCCTCCAGCAGGCGGCGCGCGGCGGCCAGGTTCACCGCCGGCGGCTGATCCAGCCAGGCCAGCGCGGCCGGATCGTGGCACCCCCACTGCAGCAGCTCCAGCAACAGCGCCGACAGATCGCTGTGCAGGATCTCCGGTTCGCTCTGCGCCGCCGCTCGTTCGGCCTGTTCTTTGCCAAGCAAATGCAGGCAGATCCCCGGGGAGAGACGACCGGCGCGTCCGGCGCGCTGCGTCATCGATGCCTGGCTGATGCGCTGCGTCACCAGCCGGGTCAGGCCGGTGCGCGGGTCAAAGCGGGCAACCCGCTCCTGGGCGCTGTCGACCACCAGGCGGATGCCCTCGATGGTCAAACTGGTCTCGGCAATGTTGGTGGCCAGCACCACTTTGCGTTTTCCGGCCGGCGCCGGGAGGATCGCTTTGCGCTGCTCGCTCAGGGGCAGCGCGCCATACAGCGGACAGAGGATGACATCCTCCGCCACGCGCTCCGTCAGTTGGTCGAGAACGCGCTGGATCTCGCCGACGCCGGGCAGAAACAGCAGCATCGACCCTTGTTCATGCCGCAGGAGCTCCGCCGCCGCTACCGCCACCGCCTCATCAAAACGCTGGTGCGCGGAGAGCGGGCTGAAGCGACGCTCCACCGGATAAGCGCGCCCCTCCGAGACCACCACCGGCGCCTCCGGCAGCAGACGCTGCAGGCGCTCGTTATCGAGGGTCGCCGACATAATCAGCAGTTTGAGATCGTCACGTAACCCCTGCTGGACATCAAGCAGCAGGGCCAGCGCCAGATCCGCCTGCAGGCTGCGCTCGTGAAATTCATCGAGGATCACCAGCCCCACGCCCGTCAGCTCGGGATCGCGCTGGATCATGCGCGTCAGGATCCCCTCCGTGACCACCTCCAGGCGGGTCTGCGGTCCGACGCAGGTTTCGGCGCGCATGCGGTAACCCACGGTCTCCCCCGGCTTTTCGCCGAGCAGTTCAGCCAGCCGCTGCGCGACATTGCGCGCCGCCAGACGCCTCGGCTCCAGCAGGATAATGCGTCCCGTGATGTTGCCCTCGGCAAGGATCTGCAGCGGCAGCCAGGTCGACTTCCCGGCGCCGGTCGGCGCATTGAGCAAAACCTGCGGCGCATGCTGCAGGGCGGATAACAGTTCTGGGAGGACGGCGGCAACCGGCAATGAGGACACAAAAGGCTCCGGGGGTTAACATTCAGGGGCTCGCATTGTAGCATCCCCCTAATTCATTACCGAGTCTCTATCATGTCTGAGCCGAAAAGGCTGTTTTTTGCGATTGAACTGCCGCCTGCCATCCGCAAACAGATTGTCCAGTGGCGGGCAACGCACTTCCCGGAGGATGCCGGCAGGCCCGTCGCGGCGGATAACCTTCACCTCACGCTGGCGTTTCTCGGCGAGGTGAGCGCGGAAAAACAGCGGGCGCTGACCGCCCTCGCCGGCCGCCTCCAGCCGCCGGGCTTTACCCTGACGCTGGACGATGCCGGACAGTGGCTGCGCTCGCGGGTGGTCTGGCTCGGGACCCGTCAGCCGCCGCGCGGCCTGCTGCAGCTCGCCAGCATGCTGCGCGCTCAGGCGGCGCGCAGCGGCTGCTATCAGAGTCCGCAGCCGTTTCATCCGCATATTACCCTGTGGCGCGACGCCTGCCAGGCGGTGCCGATCCCGCCGCCCGGCTTTCGCTGGACGTTTCCGGTGAACGAGTTCGTGCTCTATGAATCCAGCTTTAGCCGGGGGCGCACGCGCTACACGGCGCTGGAACATTATCCGTTTGATAAGGAAAGTTGATGCAGTTTGATCCGCCGTTGCAGCCCGCCATTTTGCTTAAACGTTACAAACGATTTCTTGCCGACGTGGTGACCCCCGATGGCCGCGAGCTGACGCTCCACTGCCCGAATACCGGGGCGATGACCGGCTGCGCCGCCCCGGGCGACACCGTCTGGTATTCCACCTCTGACAATGTGAAGCGCAAATATGCCCACACCTGGGAATTAACTGAAACGCAGCAGGGCGCCGTTATTTGCGTCAATACGCTGCGCGCGAATACGCTGGCGAAAGAGGCGATTTCCGCCGGAATAATCCCTGAACTTTCAGGCTATAACCAGCTGAAAAGCGAAGTGAAATACGGCGCAGAGAATAGCCGTATCGATATTATGTTACAGGCAGATGATCGCCAAAACTGCTATATTGAAGTGAAATCGGTTACGTTGGCGGAGAAAGAATACGGTTATTTTCCCGATGCGGTGACCACGCGCGGTCAGAAGCACCTGCGGGAGCTGATGGCCGTCGCGGCAAATGGCGACCGCGCGGTGATTTTATTTGCCGTCCTGCATTCGGCAATTGACCGTTTCTCTCCCGCGCATCATATTGATGCCAGATACGCACAGCTGTTAACAGAAGCCCGCGACAAGGGGGTGGAAATTCTCGCCTGGAAAGCGGAACTTTCTACGACGAGGATGACTCTGAATAAGCCGATCGCCGTGGTGTTAAACCCCGGTAAATAAGTGGCTAAATAGTGTTCGGGTCGCAAGCGCGAATACGCTTTTCTTCACAGGGTTGTCAAGTGTAACGTTTAGATAATTGCTATCCGGAAAAGCATCTGCTATTTATAGCGGCCTGATTTTCCCCCACATGGGGATCGATAGTGCGTGTTAAGGAGAAGCAACATGCAAGAAGGGCAAAACCGTAAAACATCGTCCCTGAGTATTCTCGCCATCGCTGGGGTGGAGCCGTACCAAGAGAAACCGGGCGAAGAGTATATGAACGAAGCCCAGCTGGCGCACTTCAAGCGTATTCTTGAAGCATGGCGTAATCAACTCAGGGATGAAGTGGATCGCACCGTATCGCACATGCAGGATGAAGCTGCTAACTTCCCGGACCCGGTAGACCGTGCCGCCCAGGAAGAAGAGTTCAGCCTGGAGCTGCGTAACCGCGACCGCGAACGTAAACTGATCAAAAAGATCGAGAAAACGCTGAAAAAAGTTGAAGATGAAGACTTCGGCTACTGCGAATCCTGCGGCGTGGAGATCGGCATTCGCCGTCTGGAAGCGCGTCCGACAGCGGATCTGTGCATTGACTGCAAAACCCTGGCGGAAATTCGCGAAAAACAGATGGCGGGCTAATCCCCTGCTGCCTCACTCTCTGGCGGGAGTCTCTCCCGCCTGGTTCTGTTGTCCGTATCATGACTGACTCACGCTATATAGGGCGCTTTGCTCCCTCCCCCTCCGGCGAACTCCACTTCGGCTCTCTGATCGCCGCGCTCGGCAGCTACCTGCAAGCCCGCGCGAACCAGGGTATCTGGCGCGTTCGTATTGAAGATATCGACCCGCCGCGCGAAGTCCCCGGGGCCGCCGACACCATCCTGCGCCAGCTCGACCACTACGGTCTGCACTGGGACGGCGAGGTGCTCTGGCAGTCGCAACGGCACGAAGCCTACCGCGAGGCGCTGGCCTGGCTGGGGGAGCAAGGGCTGAGCTATTACTGCACCTGCACCCGCGCGCGGATCCACGCCGTAGGCGGGATCTACGATGGTCACTGCCGCGACCTTGGGCTGGGGGCGGAAAACGCCGCGCTGCGTCTGCGCCAGACCCGTCCGGTTCTGCAGTTCACCGACCGCCTGCGCGGCACGCTGGTCGCCAACGAGCCGCTGGCGCGTGAAGATTTTATTATCCACCGTCGCGACGGGCTGTTTGCCTACAACCTGGCGGTGGTGGTCGATGATCACTTTCAGGGGATCACCGAGATCGTCCGCGGCGCCGATCTGATTGAGCCGACGGTGCGGCAGATTTCGCTGTATCAGCATTTTGGCTGGCAGGCGCCGGACTACCTCCATCTGCCGCTGGCCCTCAATGCCGACGGCAATAAGCTCTCTAAACAAAACCACGCGCCGGCGCTGCCGGAAGGCGATCCGCGCCCCGAAATCGTCCGCGCGCTCCGCTTTCTGAATCAGGAGATCGCCGGGGAGTGGCAGGCCCTGAGCGTCGCTGATTTACTCGCCCAGGCCGTCGCCAACTGGCAGCCCGCGAAAATCGAGCATTCTCAAATGGCTCCCGCTGAGCTATGATTAGCCGCTATTTTTACACTGTACAGTTGATCTGAAGTCCGTCTGACACTACGAGGTGCACCATTTTTACCCGAGTCGCTAATTTTTGCCGTAAGGTGCTAAGCCGTGAGGAGCGCGAGGCAGAAGCCGCCGTCGAACCAACGCCTATGACGGTGATCCCGCGTGAGCAGCATGCTATTTCCCGCAAAGATATCAGTGAAAACGCCCTCAAGGTCATGTACCGCCTCAACAAGGCGGGCTACGAGTCCTGGCTGGTTGGCGGCGGCGTCCGCGACCTGCTGCTTGGCAAAAAGCCAAAAGATTTTGACGTCACGACCAACGCCACGCCGGATCAGGTGCGTAAGCTGTTCCGCAACTGCCGTCTGGTCGGGCGCCGTTTCCGCCTCGCGCACGTGATGTTCGGGCCGGAAATTATTGAGGTCGCTACCTTCCGTGGCCATCACGAAGGACACACTACCGATCGCGTCACCTCCCAGCGGGGCCAGAACGGCATGCTGCTGCGCGATAACATCTTCGGCTCGATCGAAGAGGACGCCCAGCGTCGCGACTTCACCATTAACAGCCTCTATTACAGCGTGGCGGACTTTACCGTGCGCGACTACGTCGGCGGCATGAAGGATCTGCAGGACGGCGTGATCCGCCTGATCGGCAATCCGGAAACCCGCTATCGCGAGGATCCGGTACGCATGCTGCGCGCGGTGCGCTTCGCCGCCAAGCTGGATATGACCATCAGCCCGGAAACGGCCGAACCGCTGCCGCGGCTGGCCGCCCTGCTCCACGACGTGCCGCCGGCGCGCCTGTTCGAAGAAGTGCTCAAGCTGCTGCAGGCCGGGCATGGCTATCAGACCTACCTGCTGCTGCGGGAATACAACCTGTTCCAGCCGCTGTTCCCGACCATCACCCGCTACTTTACCGAGCGCGGCGATAGCCCGATGGAGCGGATCATCAACCAGGTGCTGAAGAACACCGACACCCGCATTCATAACGACATGCGCGTCAATCCGGCCTTCCTCTTCTCGGTGATGTTCTGGTATCCGCTGCTGGAAACTGCGCAAAAAATCGCTCAGGAGAGCGGTCTGGCGTACTATGACGCCTTCGCGCTGGCGATGAACGACGTACTGGACGAAGCCTGCCGTACGCTGGCGATCCCTAAGCGCATCACCACCCTGATCCGCGATATCTGGCAGCTGCAGCTGCGCATGTCCCGTCGCCAGGGCAAACGCGCCTGGAAGCTGATGGAGCATCCGAAATTCCGCGCCGCCTACGATCTGCTGGAGCTACGCGCCGGCGCTGAAAACAACGGCGAACTGCAGCGTCTGACCAAATGGTGGGGCGAATTCCAGGTCGCCGCGCCGCCGGCGCAAAAAGATATGCTCAACGACCTCGGGGACGATCCGGCGCCGCGCCGTCGCCACCGCCGTCCGCGCAAGCGCGCGCCGCGCCAGGGTAACGCATGACCCTGGTCTATATCGCCCTCGGCAGTAACCTCGCTTCGCCACTGGCGCAGGTGCAGGCGGCTATCCGCGCCCTGGGCGAAATACCTTACAGCCGCGTGGTGAACGTCTCTTCGTTCTACCGCACGCCGCCGCTGGGCCCGCAGGATCAGCCGGACTATCTCAACGCCGCCGTCGCGCTGGAAACCACGCTGGCCCCCGAGGCGCTGCTCGATCACACCCAGCGCATTGAGCTGCAGCAGGGTCGGGAACGCAAAGCCGAACGCTGGGGGCCGCGCACCCTCGATCTCGATATCATGCTGTTTGGCGATGCGGTCATTAACAGCGAGCGTCTGACCGTTCCGCACTACGATATGAAAAACCGCGGCTTTATGCTCTGGCCGCTGTTCGAGATCGCCCCGGACCTCCGCTTTCCTGACGGCCCTGCGCTGCGTACCGTACTGGATGATCTCGGCGCGACAAAACCCGCTATCTGGTAATTCCCTCTCCTTTTTTAGCATTTACGGCGATCGTCGTAATCGGTTGCCCAAAATCATTGCCCCTCTAAATGCTGCTGTTAGAATGCCGGTTAATATGACTTTCATCATCAGGAAATGTTATGAAACCGACCACCATTGCCCTGCTGCAGAAATGCAAACAGGAAAAGAAGCGCTTTGCCACCATTACCGCCTACGACCATAGCTTCGCGAAGCTGTTCGCCGATGAAGGCATTAATGTGCTACTGGTGGGCGACTCGCTGGGAATGACGGTGCAGGGTCACGACTCCACCCTGCCGGTCACCGTGGAAGATATCGCCTATCACACCCGCGCCGTCCGCCGCGGCGCGCCGAACAGCCTGCTGCTCGCCGACCTGCCGTTTATGGCCTACGCCACGCCGGAGCAGACCTTTGAAAATGCCGCCATCGTGATGCGCGCCGGCGCCAATATGGTCAAACTCGAAGGCGGCGCCTGGCTGGCCGAGACCGTAAGGATGCTGGCGGAACGCGCGGTGCCGGTTTGCGGCCACCTCGGCCTGACGCCGCAGTCGGTGAACGTATTCGGTGGCTATAAAGTGCAGGGCCGCGGCGATGCGGCGCAAACCCTGTTTGAAGACGCGTTAGCGCTGGAAGCGGCAGGCGCGCAGCTGCTGGTGCTGGAGTGCGTCCCGGTCGCCCTGGCGAAACGCATCACCGAAGCCCTGACCATTCCGGTGATCGGCATCGGCGCGGGCAACGTCACCGATGGGCAGATCCTGGTGATGCATGACGCTTTCGGCATTACCGGCGGCCACATTCCGAAATTTGCCAAGAATTTCCTTGCCGAGGCGGGCGACATCCGCGCCGCGGTGCGGCAGTATATTGCCGAAGTCGAATCCGGGGTCTATCCGGGCGAAGAACACAGTTTCCATTAAGGAGTCTTGTTGTGCTGATTATAGAATCCGTGCTGCTGCTGCGTCAGCATATCCGCCGTCTGCGTCAGGAAGGCAAGCGTATCGCGCTGGTCCCGACGATGGGCAACCTGCATGATGGTCATATGAAGCTGGTTGATGAAGCCAAAGCCAGCGCGGACGTGGTGGTGGTCAGTATTTTCGTCAATCCGATGCAGTTTGACCGCGCCGATGACCTGGCACGCTACCCGCGCACCCTGCAGGATGATTGCGAAAAGCTGAACAAGCGTCATGTCGAGTTTGTCTTCGCGCCGACGCCGGCGGAAGTCTACCCGCAGGGCACCGAAGGCCAGACCTACGTCGAGGTCCCCGGCCTGTCCACTATGCTGGAAGGCGCCAGCCGTCCGGGCCATTTTCGCGGCGTGTCGACCATCGTCAGTAAGCTGTTCAACCTGGTTCAGCCAGACGTCGCCTGCTTTGGCGAGAAAGACTTCCAGCAGCTGGCGCTGATCCGCAAGATGGTTGCCGACATGGGCTACGATATCGATATTATCGGCGTGCCGATCGTCCGCGCGAAGGATGGCCTGGCGCTGAGCTCGCGTAACGGCTATCTGACCGCCGACCAGCGCAAAATCGCCCCCGGTCTGTATAAAGTGCTGAGCGCGGTGGCGGAAAAACTGGCCGCCGGCGACCGTCAGCTCGACGAGATCATCGCTATCGCCGAGCAGGAACTGAACGAGAAAGGTTTCCGTGCCGACGACATTCAGATCCGCGATGCCGACACCCTGCTTGAGCTGACCGACGCCAGCCAGCGCGCGGTGATCCTGATGGCCGCCTGGCTCGGTCAGGCCCGCCTGATCGACAACCAGATCGTCACGCTCGGTCAGTAGACAGCGGGTAAAAATCGGGCAATACTTGCCCGGGCTTTTCTCAGGGCGGACGTCGTGTCCGCTCTGCTACATTAAGGTTGAAGGGTAGAAGTTATGATGCGTAATATGCTGCAGGGCAAGCTCCACCGCGTAAAAGTGACGCAGGCTGACCTGCACTATGAAGGTTCCTGCGCCATTGACCAGGACTTCCTGGATGCGGCCGGTATTCTGGAGAATGAAACCATTCACCTCTGGAACGTCACCAACGGCAACCGTTTCTCCACCTACGCCATTGCCGCCGAGCGGGGTTCCAGAATCATCTCCGTTAACGGCGCCGCCGCGCACTGCGCCAGCGTCGGCGATATCCTGATCATCGCCAGCTTCGTCACCATGTCTGACGAAGAGGCGCGCCGCTGGCAGCCCAACATCGCCTACTTCGAAGGCGACAACGAAATGAAGCGCCAGGCGAAAGCGATTCCGGTGCAGGTCGCCTGATGACCACGGCGCTGCGCTCAGGCGCAGCGCCGAAGTTTACCCCTGCGGCTGGTTACTGATCAGCCGCGACATCGTCTCCAGCGAATCCGTGCGTAAGATATATAACCGCTTTAGCAGAAACGGATTGTCCCCCGGCTTCACCTTCCCACGCACTGTCGTCACCGCCATATGAAACCCGGCGTCATTCGCCGCCTGCACCGCCGTGGCGTTATAGCCGCCGAAGGGATAGGAAAGGTAGAGCACATGTGGATTAAACTGGCTCAGCGCCCGGCGCGAACGGGCAAAATCAAACAGAATATTATGGTAATTGCGGCTGAATAAGATTGGCCGCCGGCCGGCGTCCACCCGGTGCAGGAAGTGGGTATGCGACTGAATGTCAAAGACGTCCTGGATCTGCCTGAGCTCAGAAATGCTCATGAACTGCAGCGATTTCGGATCCCATTGCTGCGGATGACGCTTGATGCGCGAAGAGATAATAAAGGCGGTGGCGTGGAAGCCATACTGTTTCAACACCGGATAGGCGTAGCGGTTTACCGATTTCAAACCGTCATCGAAGGTAATGGCGACTGCCCGCGCCGGAAGGTTAATTTTATTGCGCACGTAGCCTTCCAGCTGATACAGGGTCAGCGTGGTATACCCCTGATCCCGCAGCCAGGTCATCTGGTTATTGAAGGCGCGTACCGAGGTGGTGGTCGAGGTATGGCGGAAACGGGTGTTCTCTTCGTCACGCAGAATATGGTGATAGGTCAGCACGGGGATCCCGTTATCCTCCTGCGCATCCAGACTGCTGACCCACGCCAGCCGATCGCCAATGCGGATCTGAAACCAGGTCTGATTGAGGCGGTCTTTCAGCTTGCTGAGGATCGGATAGCGCAGATTATTGGCCAGCGTGCCGAACGGCGCGCTGCTCACTGAGGGAGCGTCATAGAGCGGTGTATCTTTCCAGGTGAGTAAATTCTGGTTACTCAGCGGCTTATTGAGATCCCCCAGACGGTCCTCCACCCGCTGCTTCCCCTGCACTGGCTCCAGATGGCCCTTGTCAATAAACCCGGTGCCGAAGCCGAAGCGAAACTCATAGTAATCAGCCGCCGTCGGGACAACCGCGAGGATCTGCCCGGCACGCACATTGCCCACGCTGACCACATGGTTCCCCACCTGCGCCCAGATCACCGCGTCTTCGGTGGTTTGCATATAGCGCACAGGTTTGCCCTGCTGGCTAAGCAGACTGGCGGAGGCGCTGAGTGAGGTCAGTAAAAGAAGCAGAGTAAAAAATCGGACAAGCATGCGCATCGAACCGGTAAACCATCAACGGCGGTTATTGTAACAAAAGCGGCATCTGTCCCGCTGCTTAATTTCCAAAGGTATCATGACGCAACCGGAACGGGGGGTTCTTCTGCTGCTGATGCCACAGGCTGCTCACCATCGGCCCGCCCGCGCTGACGATAGCCTGGCGAAACGCCTCGCTGCTTAACGTGTCCCGCAGCAGATACATTCGCTCAAGTAATGAATAGCTGACGCCGGAGATCACTTCGCAGTGGGTATGTTTGTGACTCATCAGCGCCGCGGCCCGATAAGGCGCCGCGCCGGTTCTGTCGGTTAGGAAAATGACCCCGTCTCCGGAGTCGGTGGCATGCAGCGCATCGCACATCATCCGGCTCAACATATTGCTGCTGAGATTGCGCCAGTAATTGACCGCCCGGCACTGGGCCAGCGGACCAAATTTTTGTTCAAGACGATCCAGCATCTCCTGCGCCAGCTCATCGTGGCAGGTAATGACCCAACCAAGCATGCTTCCCTCCTTAGCCAGCCAACAATGTAGCAAGGGGAAGATGGCGTATCGGTGATGGGGGTCAAAGATAAGCGGTTAGCGCTTCGCGTATTGGCGTCCGGAAGCGCTAACCGTGATGAGTATCAGCTACGCAGGCCGCGACCGCGCTGGATTAACGACCAGCAGAGGAGATAGAAGGCGACGATGAAGACCACCAGCACCGCAAAGGTGGTCACCAGCGGCACATCGTTGATACCGAGGAAGCCGAAGCGGAAGCCGCTGATCATGTAGACGATGGGGTTCAGATGCGACAGCCCCTGCCAGAACGGCGGCAGCAGGGTCAGCGAGTAGAACACCCCGCCGAGATAGGTCAGCGGCGTCAACACAAAGGTCGGGATCAGGCTGATGTCATCGAAGGTCTTGGCAAACACCGCGTTCAGCAGTCCGGCCAGCGAGAACAGCACCGCGGTAAGGAGCAGCGTCAGGGCGACAAACAGCCAGGAGTGAACCTGGAACGGCACAAAGAACAGCGACACCGCGGTCACCAGGATACCCACGCACAGCCCGCGCGCCACCCCGCCGCCCACGTAGCCGGCGATAATCACGTGCGTCGGCACTGGCGCCACCAGCAGCTCCTCAATGTTGCGCTGAAACTTGGCGCTGAAGAACGACGAGGCGACGTTGGCGTATGCGTTGGTGATCACCGCCATCATGATCAGGCCCGGCACGATAAACTGCATGTAGGTAAAGCCATGCATCTCGCCGATGCGCGACCCGATCAGGTTGCCGAAAATCACGAAGTACAGGGTCATGGTGATCACCGGCGGCACCAGCGTCTGCACCCAGATGCGCATAAAACGGTGGATCTCTTTGGTCCAGATGCTTTTCAGCGCGACCCAATAAAGCTGCATCATGCTGACTCTCCTTTTCGCTCATGCACCAGGGTGACAAACAGCTCTTCCAGACGGTTGGCTTTGTTACGCATACTCAGTACCTGCACCCCCTGGGCGCTCAGCTGCGCGAAAACGCTGTTAATCCCCTGCTCGCGCAGGACCTCCACTTCCAGCGTCGAGGTATCGACCAGCTGATACTGGTAGCCCTCGAGCTTCGGCACCGGGCTTTTTGGCGCGAGGTCGAGAATAAAGGTCTCTGATTTCAGCTTCGACAGCAGCGCTTTCATCGAGGTGTTTTCCACCAGCGTACCGTGCTGGATGATGCCGATGTTGCGGCACAGCATTTCGGCCTCTTCCAGATAGTGAGTGGTCAGAATTATGGTGGTTCCGCGATCGTTGAGATCCTTGAGGAAGCCCCACATCGAGCGGCGTAGTTCAATATCGACGCCGGCGGTCGGCTCGTCGAGGATCAGCAGCTTCGGCTCATGCATCAACGCGCGAGCGATCATCAGGCGGCGCTTCATCCCGCCGGAAAGCATCCGCGCGCGTTCGCTGCGTTTTTCCCACAGATCGAGCTGTTTTAAGTACTTTTCGCTGCGGGCGATGGCTTCTTTACGCTCAACGCCGTAGTAGCCCGCCTGGTTAACGACGATCTGCTGCACGGTCTCGAACGGGTTAAAGTTAAACTCCTGCGGCACCAGGCCAAGCTGGCGCTTGGCGTTGACGACGTCTTTCTCCAGATCGTAGCCAAAGACATTGACCTGACCGGAGGTTTTGTTCACCAGCGAGCTGATGATGCCGATCGTCGTGGATTTTCCCGCCCCGTTCGGGCCCAGCAGGGCATAGAAATCCCCCGCTTCAACCTGCAGGTCAATTCCCCGCAGCGCCTGAACCCCGCCGGGGTAGGTTTTTTTGAGCTGTTTTAATTCCAGAGCAATGGTCATTAAATATCTCTTCTCGTGTCATGACACGTCATTAACCCGCCTGACTGACGTTTGCGCTGTAGTGGCGCGGCCAGCGCATCTGCAGCCGGAAGTATCACGGGTTAAGATGGTTTTAAAAAAGGTGAGCTTACCCTATATTAGCGCAACGCACTTACTTGGTTACAGGCCGATAACGTCCATGAATGATATAGATACACTCATCAGCAACAATGCACTATGGTCAAAAATGCTGGTGGAAGAGGACCCCGGCTTTTTTGAGAAACTGTCGCAAACGCAGAAACCGCGCTTCCTGTGGATTGGCTGTTCTGACAGCCGCGTACCCGCTGAGCGACTCACCGGCCTGGAGCCAGGCGAACTGTTTGTGCATCGTAACGTGGCGAATCTGGTGATCCACACCGACCTCAACTGCCTGTCGGTGGTGCAGTATGCCGTCGATGTTCTCGAAGTCGAGCACATTATTATCTGCGGCCACTACGGCTGCGGCGGCGTACAGGCGGCGGTGGAGAACCCGGAGCTGGGGCTCATCGACAACTGGCTGCTGCATATCCGCGATATCTGGTTTAAACACAGCTCGCTGCTGGGGGAAATGCCGGAGGAGCGCCGTCTGGATACCCTTTGTGAACTGAACGTAATGGAGCAGGTGTACAACCTGGGACATTCGACGATTATGCAATCGGCGTGGAAGCGCGGACAGAAGGTGACCATCCACGGCTGGGCATATGGCATTCACGACGGACTGCTGCGCGATCTGGATGTGACCGCCGTGAGCCGGGAAACCCTTGAACAGCGCTATCGCCACGGGATCTCCAACCTCAAGATCAAGCACATCAACCACAAATAGCCTTCAGACTTAGCCACTCTGGCGCGCGCGCCAGAGTGGGATATCCCCTTACTCGTCCAGCAGGGTGACTTTGCCGATATACGGCAGATGGCGGTAACGCTGAGCGTAGTCGATACCGTAGCCCACCACGAACTCGTCCGGAATGGCGAAACCGACGAACTCAACCGGAACATTCACTTCACGGCGGCTTGGTTTATCCAGCAGCGTACAAATGGCCAGCGACTTCGGCTCGCGCAAGCTGAGGATCTCACGCACTTTAGACAGGGTATTGCCGGAGTCGATGATATCTTCCACGATCAGAACGTCTTTACCACGGATGTCTTCGTCCAGATCTTTGAGGATTTTCACATCACGGGTGGTGGACATGCCGCTGCCGTAGCTCGAGGCGGTCATAAAATCGACTTCATGCGGCACCTGCACTTCACGGCACAGGTCGGCCATGAACATAAACGAGCCGCGCAGCAGCCCCACCAGCACCATTTCGCTGCCGCTGTTCTGATAATGTTCGTTGATTTGACGACCCAGTTCCGCGATGCGCGCTTTGATCTCGGATTCCGGGATCATCACTTCTACAGTATGTTTCATAAGACTAACCATTTGATTCTAAATATAAATCATCAAAGCCGCTGCTTTCGCCCCGACGATGACCGGCAAGCCATCCAGTATACCAGCAAAAAGAAATCTGCGGTGCAGGGATTAATAAAGCCATATTTGTGATTCCGATCACACTTGTTAAATCCTATAATTAATTGCAGTTAAAAAATTAACAAACACATGAGTAACTTTCTATGGCTGAAACAAAGTCTCAACAATCAAGGCTCCTGGTGACGCTGACTGCGCTATTTGCAGCGTTCTGCGGCCTCTATCTTTTAATCGGCGGAGCATGGCTGGTCATGCTTGGCGGCTCCTGGTACTACCCCGTCGCCGGTCTGGTGATGCTGGGCGTGACCGTGATGCTGTTCCGCGGCAAGCGCGCTGCGCTGTGGCTGTACGCCGCGCTGCTGCTGGCGACCATGATCTGGGGCGTCTGGGAAGTCGGCTTCGACTTCTGGGCGCTGACGCCGCGTAGCGACATCCTCGTCTTCTTTGGTATCTGGCTGATCCTGCCCTTTGTCTGGCGTCGTCTGCCGGTGCCTTCCGCTGGCGCCGTAGGCGCGCTGGTCGTCGCCTTGCTGATCAGCGGCGGCATGCTGACCTGGGCTGGTTTTAACGACCCGCAGGAGATCAACGGCACTCTGAGCGCCGACGCCACCCCGGCGGCGCCGATCTCCAACGTTGCCGACGGCGACTGGCCGGCCTATGGCCGCAACCAGGAAGGCCAGCGCTTCTCCCCGCTGAAGCAGATTAACGCCGACAACGTGAAGAACCTGAAGGAAGCCTGGGTGTTCCGCACCGGCGACCTGAAACAGCCGAACGATCCGGGTGAAATCACTAACGAAGTGACGCCGATTAAAGTCGGCGACACGCTCTTCCTGTGTACCGCCCACCAGCGTCTGTTCGCGCTTGACGCCGCCTCCGGTAAAGAGAAGTGGCATTTTGACCCGCAGCTGAACGCCGACCCGTCGTTCCAGCACGTCACCTGCCGCGGTGTCTCGTATCACGAAGCGAAAGCGGATAACGCCCCTGCCGACGTCGTCGCCGACTGTCCGCGCCGCATTATCCTGCCGGTGAACGATGGTCGCCTGTTCGCAGTGAACGCCGACAACGGTAAGCTGTGCGAAACCTTTGCCAACAAAGGTATTCTCAACCTGCAGACCAACATGCCGGTGACCACGCCGGGCATGTATGAACCCACTTCCCCGCCGATTATCACCGATAAGACCATCGTGATTGCCGGCGCAGTTACCGATAACTTCTCTACCCGCGAGCCGTCAGGCGTGATCCGCGGCTTTGATGTGAATACCGGTAAACTGCTGTGGGCCTTCGATCCGGGCGCGAAAGATCCGAACGCCATCCCAAGCGATGAGCATCACTTCACGCTCAACTCACCCAACTCCTGGGCGCCTGCCGCCTACGACGCCAAACTGGATCTGGTCTATCTGCCGATGGGCGTGACCACTCCGGATATCTGGGGCGGTAACCGCACGCCGGAGCAAGAGCGCTATGCCAGCTCGATTGTCGCGCTGAACGCCACCACCGGTAAGCTGGCCTGGAGCTACCAGACCGTCCACCACGACCTGTGGGATATGGACATGCCTTCCCAGCCGACGCTGGCTGACATTGAAGTCAACGGCAAAACCGTGCCGGTCGTCTATGCTCCGGCGAAAACCGGCAACATCTTCGTGCTGGATCGCCGTAACGGCGAGCTGGTGGTCCCGGCCCCGGAAAAACCGGTTCCGCAGGGCGCCGCCAAAGGCGATTATGTGGCCAAAACCCAGCCGTTCTCCGATCTGAGCTTCCGTCCGAAGAAAGATCTGACCGGGGCGGACATGTGGGGCGCCACCATGTTCGACCAGCTGGTGTGCCGCGTGATTTTCCATCAGATGCGCTATGAGGGTATCTTCACCCCGCCATCTGAGCAGGGCACCCTCGTCTTCCCGGGTAACCTGGGGATGTTTGAATGGGGCGGTATCTCCGTCGATCCGAACCGTCAGGTGGCTATCGCCAATCCGATGGCGCTGCCGTTCGTCTCTAAACTGATCCCACGCGGCCCGGGCAACCCAATGGAGCCGCCGAAAGATGCGAAAGGCTCAGGCACCGAGTCCGGCGTGCAGCCGCAGTACGGCGTCCCGTACGGCGTCACCCTGAACCCGTTCCTGTCACCGTTCGGTCTGCCGTGCAAACAGCCGGCCTGGGGCTATATCTCCGCGCTGGATCTGAAAACTAACGAAGTGGTATGGAAAAAACGTATCGGTACCCCGCAGGACAGCCTGCCGTTCCCGATGCCGGTTAAACTCCCATTCACCATGGGTATGCCGATGCTGGGCGGTCCGATCTCCACGGCGGGCAACGTTCTGTTCATCGGCGCGACCGCGGATAACTACCTGCGCGCGTACAATATGAGCAACGGTGAGAAGCTGTGGGAAGCCCGTCTGCCAGCCGGCGGTCAGGCCACCCCGATGACCTACGAAGTGAATGGCAAACAGTATGTTGTCATCTCTGCCGGCGGTCACGGCTCGTTCGGTACCAAAATGGGCGATTATATCGTCGCCTATGCGCTCCCGGATGAGGCGAAATAAAACGCAAAACGGCAACGAAAGTTGCCGTTTTTTTTGTCTTTATCCCCTCTCCCACGCGCCTGGGCTATACCGCCCTAAACCGTGAACCCCAACATCATCCCGGTGTCTTCATGTTCCAGCAGGTGGCAGTGGGCCATATAGGCAAACTCCTTCGGCGCCGGATGATCAAACTTCACTAATACTTCACTCACGTCCCCTTCCACACGCACGGTGTCTTTCCAGCCGCGACGATGCGCCGCTGGCGGCTTGCCGTTTTCGCTCAGGATGCGGAACTGGGTGCCGTGGATATGGAACGGATGCAGCATCATGTCGCCCTTACCCGAAATCACCCAGCGCTCATACTGGCCTCTGGCGGCGGCGAACATCGGCACATTCATGTCGAAGGCTTTGCCGTTGATACGGTTGGCGTTATGGAAATCAAATCCCTTGCCCGACGACATGCCATGATCCATGCCGGACCCGTGGTTCATGTTGCTCATGTCGCCGTGGTGCATATTCCCCATGTCGCCCATCCCGCCGTGCCCCATCATGCCGTGATCCATCCCTGCCATCGCCTGATCGCCATATTTCTCCATCAGCGCCTGCATGCCCATCCTGTCGAGCATCGGATCCATCGACAGCTGGAGCTGGCGCTGCGTCAGCCCCGTCAGAGAAGGTAGCGCCGGCATAGCGGCCAGGGTATCCAGCAGCTTGCCGGAGGCAGGAATGACCAGCGGCTGGACGCGCAGTACCGGCTGTGGTTTATCAAAAGGCGCAATGGCCATGCCCATCTGACCCACCGGCAGGGTCACCAGATCAAAAGGTTTGCCGTCGCTGGTGTCCACCAGCACCTCAAAACGCTCCCCCATCAAGACCGGCAACTCATTGACCTTCACCGGCTCTGCCAGCAGACCGCCGTCGCTGGCCACCACGTACAGCGGGCGCTTATCGCTGGTCGCAAAATTGAGGGAACGGGCATTACAGCCGTTCAGCAAGCGCAGACGTAGCCAGCCGCGCGGGGCGGCATGTTCAGGATAGAGAGCGCCATTGGTCAGCAGCGTATCGCCAAACCAGCCGACGGCAGCGCTCATCACATCCAGCTGATAATCAATTTCGCCAGCGGCGGTAAACTTCTTGTCCTGCACAATCACCGGTACATCATCGATTCCCCACTGCTTCGGCAACAGCAGGCGTCCGCTCTCTTCATCCTCGATCAGCACCAGCCCCGCCAGCCCCATCGCCACCTGCCGACCGGTGGTCCCGTGCTGATGCGGGTGAAACCAGCAGGTGGCCGCCCGCTGCGTTGGGGTGAAGCTCACCGTCCGAGTGGCGCCCGGGGCGATGACCCCCTGCGGTCCTCCGTCGACCTCGCCCGGTACCTCCAGACCATGCCAGTGCAGCGTCGTCTCCTCTGCCAGCTGGTTGGTAATGTCCACCGTGATAGCCTTCCCCTGCGTCAGCTGCAGCGCGGGACCCAGTAGCGAGCCGTTATACCCCCAGGTGGTGGCGTTCAAAGCGCCAAACTGCGTTTTGCCCGCCTGGATGGTCAGCGCGATACGGTTGCGCGCATCAGCCGTCAACAGCGGCGGTACCGGCAGGGCCGGGCGACTGGCCGCAAAGACCGCACGGCTCCAAAGCGGTAACGCGCTGGCCATGCTGACCGCGGCGGTCAGTTTGAGGAAGTCTCGACGTTGCATATTCACATCCTTTTATTCTGCGGGCGAATATTTGAGCTTAAACCCTACCGTAACAGGAAGGTCAAGCAGAAGAGTAAGAATAAAGATCGGCGCTGTGTAAAGAAGTATGCTAATTTGAAGCGTCGGTGATCTAACGGTAGAA
This sequence comes from Klebsiella sp. GB_Kp056, assembly GCF_040064755.1. Classification (NCBI taxonomy): domain Bacteria; kingdom Pseudomonadati; phylum Pseudomonadota; class Gammaproteobacteria; order Enterobacterales; family Enterobacteriaceae; genus Klebsiella; species Klebsiella sp. GB_Kp056. The sequence continues at coordinate 93,584 of NZ_JBEAJA010000042.1, forward strand.
AAAATGAAGACGCTTTTCAGAACAATGGTACTCGGCAGCCTGCTTACTCTCTCCGCCAACAGCTACGCGCTCAGCGAATCAGAAGCGGAAGACATGGCTGATTTAACCGCGGTTTTTGTGTTTCTGAAAAACGACTGTGGCTACCAGAACCTGCCCAACACGCAGATCCGTCGCGCCCTGGTGTTCTTTGCCCAGCAGAACCAATGGGACCTGAGCAACTACGACAGCTACAACATGAAAGCGCTTGGCGAAGACAGCTATCGCGATCTCAGCGGCATCAACCTTCCGACGGCGAAAAAATGTAAAGCGCTGGCCCGCGATTCACTTAGCCTGCTGGCTTACGTCAAATAATTTCCCGCGCGGGCGGCAACGCGCCGCGCTTTTCCCCGACTCACCCGCCTTTAATATTTACCATTATTATTTTATACAAAATAAACTTTATCTACCTCGCAATACATCAAGCCAATAAATAAATTAAACCCGTACTAACAGCCCTGGCAGATAAAAACAATAAAATATCCCTAACGATATATTGCAAAATAAAAAGCAGCCTTTTAGAATCCGTTGAAAATATATCTACTTCATGGACTGAAATTGTGAATATCTCGCTGACTCTTCGTATTATTCCACTTGCCGCTATGTTATTAGCCGGCTGTAGCAATACCGCCCCTCGCCAGCAGGTAAAACCGCTCACCACCCCGCTAACGTCGCAGCAGCAAGCAGAGCAGGAGCGAGCGGCCAGCGAACAAGCGCGCATTGAATCCTGCCGACAGGCGCTGGACTCGCTAAAAGAGGTTAACCCACAGCAGGCAACCAAACTCAGCAATGACTTCAATGCCTTAGTGCGTGCGGCGTCACAATATAACAGCGTGCGCGAGAAAGTGGCGGATCCCACCCGGCTTGGCATTGACTCCATGTATCAGTTTAAATCCATCAAATTGTGCGCCGATATTCAGAAAACGCTAATCGATAGCCTGGTACAGCGGGGTGAAAGCAAGCAGCCATGAACAGAGCCGCCACGCTGATCCTCAACGCGCCCCTGCTGATGCTCGTCGCGGCGCTGGCGCTTTCAACACCTTTCTTCGCCGGCGCCGCGCCGGCGTTTCTTGACTACGCCCAGCAGCAAACCCAGGCGCATGAAAAAAGCGATGCTGCAACCGCAAAGCAAACGTCAGGCGATCGTCAACCTGCGGATAATAAAAAAAAGACGCCCAATACCGCACAATTACAAAAAAGAATCGTCAGCCAGCAGGCGACGATTGAGCAAAAAAATAAAACTATTCAGCAATTAAAAAAACAGCTAGCTAACACTCCGGCCACAGAAACCTCCATCGCGAATGAGCATGCGGCCTTAAATAACAAAATAAAAGAATTACAGATCGCCTTAACCGCCGCCACCGCGAAAAATGAGGCGTTAATCAAAAAAGAAGGCGCAGTCCAGAATACGACTCTGCAGCAAAGTCAGGCCGCCGCGCTGAAGCAGATCCAACAATTAACGTCACAGCTTCAGCAAGCCGCAGCTGAAAATAAACGGCTCAGCGCCAGCCTCACCGCTCTGAATACAGATAAGCAGACGCTGGCTAACCGGCTCGCCGCGGCAGAGAAGGCGCAGCAGACCGCCCTCGACCAGGTCAAAGCCCTTAACGCCGACAAACAGCCGTTGGTCAACCGGCTGG